>NZ_JCAMRT010000005.1:0-301080 GCF_059821225.1 Paenibacillus sp. sg306046 | reverse complement strand
CTCAAGCTGTCAAAGTTGAAATGTTGAGTATACACGAGAAAACAGGAGAAAACATTACTTTATAGTGGGAGGATAGTACCAGAGGAAAATCATCGTATGGGAGCCCCACTGTCAAAACCTTTGCTGATGGGTATAAGAACAGAGGCTCCGTCTATTTCTCCGGTGATGGGAACGCAACCGACGCCTATATCGGGATGAATAATGTGGTTGCCGGAGATATCATTACGGTTTACGGGTTTGGTACAAATGGTACCGGTCCTGCTATGGTAAATTTTGTTTCAATCAGCAGTGAAACCGGCAAAACCTCGATAAAAAATACGGACTCTGTTACCTCTGCTGGGCAAAAGATCGTTTATAACGTGTTGGAATCCGGCTCGTTGAAGATTCACTTTAGCGGCAGTGGAACCTTTAAACCGCAAATCGCCAGAATTACGAGAACTCCAGGTGTTAAAGTAAGCGGCTCGTTAAATATGGGGACGCTCTCAATTTCGGGACATTCCCTTGTTTTTCAAAATCAAACCACCTCGGAAGTGTTTAAGGCTACGCTGAACAGCGATGGCACATTTGACGCAACCCTTACAGCGGGCTATTCGTATACGGCCGTTCTGCAGGGTGTCAGCTCGGATTATACCATTTCCGATTCGACGAAAACGGTGACGACAGCGGTTTCTGATATAGCGAACGGGATCGGGAATATTACGCTGCAGCTGCAAAATATGCCTTTGGCAACCGTTCAAGGATCCATTAACGGTATTGAAACCGATTACAATATAAGCCGATTCAAAATGATGTTTAATCCGCCTGAAGGTAGTCTGGCGCCGCCGGTAGAGGCTGTTATTGATAAAGACGCTATGACGTACACGGCTGCGGTCAGGAAAAATGTTCCTTATACGATGACGCTTGCTGGTGTAAACGACTACGAGCTTACAGCGGCGATAAGCGTCAATACGGATGCGAATACAACGCAACATGTGACGCTTGTCAAGAAACCTCTTTATACAGCGACGGGCGCCTTCGTGGGGCTGCCCTCGACAGCAACGATTACAAGCATGTCATTTACCCGCGTCGATGACGGTTATACCTATCCCGGCACATTGAGCAATTCAGGAACAACGTACGCGGCTCAGCTTCGGGATGGCGCCTACGCTGTAACGGCGGTTTCTTCGGATTCTAAGTACAGCACGATTGGGCATGTCGTAGTAAATGGAAGAAATGTCGCAAAAGATGTAAGGTTTTCCACGACTACGCCGCCGGCGGATCTGCCTTTGGTGCAAGATTTGTATGTCGGCGATGCTGCCAAGTCTAATAACTATGCTACGGTAAAGGATGCGCTCGCCGCCGCGGCCAGGATGAAGCCAACTAGCGAGGCGCAAAGAATTACCATCCATATCGCGCCAGGCGTATACCGGGCCCAACTGAAAATCGAGACGCCGTACATCAGTCTGGTGAACGCCGCTCCAAGCCAAGGTGAAGTAAAAATTACGTGGTACTACGCGGTTGGCTATGTGTATTTCAGTGCTGATAAAGGCTTCTACAATGAGGATCGCGCATTTGACAAGTACGCCAAAGGGACTGTTAACATGTGGGGACCGACCGTGTATCTGACAAACAAAGCGAACAGTTTCAGAGCAGAAAACATTACCTTCGAAAATTCATTCAACAGGTATATGACGCAAGAGGAATTGAACGATGGGGTTCAGGTTAACTGGGCCGATCCCACCAATACGACAGAAAGAACAAGTTTGAACGATGACGTTACCGCCAGAAAATTTACAGAAAGAGCTGCGGCAATGGCCATTGAAGCGGATAATGTGGAATTTTATAAATCCCGTTTTCTGTCCAACCAGGATACATTGTTTACAGGCAGCGGCAATATTTATTTCAAGGACAGCTTTATTGAAGGGAATACCGATTATATTTTCGGCGGCGGCAATGTCGTATTCGAAAATAGTACCTTGAACTTTGCGGGATTTAGCGATCAGAGCTCGTCTGGGTATATTACTGCGGCAAACACAAAATCCGATCAATTAGGCTATTTGTTCATAAACAGCACCATAACGGGAACAATCCGGGGCAGCTTTACGTCTAAAGGATTTTTCGGCAGACCTTGGGGACAGGATGCTGGCGTCAAATTCCTGGATACCAAGCTGCAGGACCTCTCTGTGCTTGACAATAGGGGATGGTCTGCAATGAGCAATAATACAGCGGAAAATGCGCGTTTCTTCGAATATAACACGACTTACAATAACGCGCCGGTAGATACAGCTACCAGGAGCAGGTATGTACTTAACGGGGAAGCCGCTGTTACCGATGTACTCAGCTATTTCGGCAGCGACTGGACTCCTTCCTATTATGTGTCCGGAAGTGTGACCCAGCCTGTATTGACTGTACGCGCTGCAGGTCAAACTCAGGCCGTTCTTACCTGGACCAGCTCAGTGAGCAGCATCGGTTCCGTGATCTATGAGGTATATCGAGATGGGAAGAAGCTGGGGACAACAACAAACAATACTTATACGGATTCTGGCCTGACTCCATTCACGCCCTATAGCTACAAGATAGTGGCTGTCAATACGTCGGGAAATCGGGCAGAAAGCTCCGTCGTCCAAGCAACCGCCGATGGGCAAAGCGCTCTTGCCGCACCGGTGCTCACGGCAACGGCAGGGGATAAAAGTGTAACGCTTAACTGGAATGCGGTGACGGATGCTACTTATTATACGGTAAAGGGTCATACGGTCGGCAGCGCCGTGTACGAGGTGACGTACCGGACGAACAGCCCAACGGTAACCTCCTATACGTATTCAGGACTGACCAATGGAACAGCGTATCAGTTCATCGTTATCGCTTCCAAAAGCGATGATGAGAGCGCAAGCTCCAATGAAGTAACGATTACTCCGATTGCTTCAAGCCCTGCGCTATCAGCGCCGAGTATTACGGCGATCGCAGGGGCTACCAAGGCAACAATTACGTGGAATCCGGTGCCAGGCGCGGTCTCTTATAAGGTTAAGGCTGGTACGGCCAGCGGTGCGTATGACTTGTTGTCTGCTACAGTGAGTGACAAAAACACGTTTACTTTCGAGGGAGCCTATGGAGCAACTTATTTCTTTGCCGTGACGGCCAGCAATGAGCACGGCGAAAGCCCAAGCTCCAATGAAGCCAAGGCAAAGCTTGGTCAGACTGACAAATTAAAGCCCGAGGATTTCTTGGGAATAAACGTTGGAGCTGCTGCTATATCGGGTTCAACAAGCTTTGACGATACGACCAAGAGCTTTACGATTATCGGTTCAGGGTCAGGTATCAATAAAAATCTTGACGGACTGGATCAGGTGTATATGAGCACCGTCAAGATGAAAGGCGACTACACGATCAGCGCCAAGGTGATGTATAACTCAGGCGTGTTAGGCAACATGGGCTTGATCATAAGAGAAAGCTCGAATGCCAACAGCTATCATTATACGCAGATCGCCCAGGGCACAGGCGGAAGAAGCATGTATCGGTACAATAATGCTTCAAACGGCTCCAATACAACGGTACGGCTGGGTGAAGCAGCCTATGTGCAAATCAAAAAGGTAGGCAACAACTTTAGTTCGATTATCAGCTCTACGCCAATTCCCGAAAATCCGGTGAACACGGAGACGCTTAAAATTAGTATGAGGAATGCTACCGGCTTAGGACTGGATGCCAATGGAAACCCGAAGGAGCTGTATGCAGGCTTAGTCGTTACTCCAGCTACGGCCGCATCTTCTACACTGACGGTCTCCTTCGAGGATGTCAAAATCGTGATGGCCGATGGAACGGTAGCCTTTGATTCCAATGAGGGGAAGCCGGTTGCGCCTAAAAATGTGGCAGCCAAGCCTTATGATAAAAGTGCTGTCATCAGCTGGGATGCGCTCCGTACAGCAGCATCCTACACGATTAAGCAGAGCACAAGCCCGGAGGGGCCATTTACGGTCGTCCGAACGGTAGCTGGCGCTGACCAGCATCAAGCGCGTATTGAAGGACTGGATAATGAACGGACCTATTATTATGTCGTCACTGCAAGCAACGCAAGCGGAGAAAGCATTCCATCCGCAGTGGCAAGTGTAACTCCTTCGGCTGCTTCTGTACTGCCGGTTGTCATTACGATGACTTCGGCTGAGCCGGCAAGCGAGGTATTCAAGGCGATCTTGCCGCTTAGCGGGTCCGTCAACAAGAAAAGTGTCTTGACCATTCAAAATAACGGCAATTCCATCGGACTGGACGGAACCAATCCAAGTCTTGCTTTAGGCCCTGACGGAACCTTTAACGCGAATATAATTTTGGCGTCAGGCGTTAATGCGATTGTTATCAAGGCTGCCGATGACTACGGCAATGTTACGACCCTGAACTATACCGTGACTTATACGCACAAAATTACAAATATCGGCTTCTATGATAAAAATGATCAGCCGATGTCCCAATTGACTTCCGGAGGGGACGTCGTTGTCAAGGCAGAGGTGGAAAACTATATTGCAGCCTCCCAGGATGCGGCGCTGATCGCAGGGCTGTATGACGACCATAACAACTTGATCAAATTTATCATTACAGCTGAATCGCTGCGTAACGGTGAAACCGAAACGTTTTATGCCAAGCTGAGACTCCCGGATGATGTAAGCGGGTATACGCTGAAGGCTTACCTTTGGGATAGCCTTGTGAATATGCAGCCTATCTCCGATGTCATCACGCTGAAGTAAGGACAAATTTAGGAGGTCAACGATGAAGCGGAAATTAGTAATAAGTGCGCTGAGCGCTGCATTGTGTCTTGCTTCTCTTCAATTACCTTTATCTGCTCAAGCTGAGGATGCCCCGGCTTCCATACCGGCGTTTCCCGGAGCAGAGGGTGGGGGCAAATTTACCAGTGGCGGCCGTGGCTACGATGTGTATGAGGTTACCAATCTTAATAATGCCGGACCGGGTTCGTTAAGAGATGCGGTCAGCGCGGATAATCGGATGGTCGTATTCCGTGTTTCGGGAACCATTCACTTAAATAGTCCATTAGCCATCTCCAACAGGAAAAATATAACCATCGCCGGCCAAACGGCTCCTGGAGACGGGATTACGGTTGCCGGTTACGGTACGGATGTCAGTAGTTCAACGAATATTATGATCCGATATTTGCGGTTCAGGCCTGGCTCAGCAAATATAGACAAGGAGCCTGATGCGATTGGAGGCCGAGGTTCTAATTATGTAATGATAGATCATGTATCTTCCAGTTGGGCGACGGACGAGGTATTGTCCTTTTATGAAAATCGTAACTTGACGGTACAATGGAGCATGATCAATGAAAGCTTGACTTTATCCGGCCACATCAAAGGAAGGCACGGGTATGGCGGCATCTGGGGAGGATCATCGACAACTTTCCACCATAATCTTGTTACCAGCCATACCAGCAGATTGCCGAGACTTGGCAACGGCGCTACGCCAGGAGATGTAACGATGTCTAACAACGTCATCTATAACTGGGGCTTTAACAACACGTATGGCGGTACGGCTACGCTTCAATCGAACGTCGTAAACAACTATTACAAGGCGGGTCCATCCACGCTGAAAAATGTGAAGGGTAGAATCGTTAATCCCAGCGACGGCCAGTTTTATGTAAACGGCAACTACTTGGAAGGCAATCCCGAGGCAAGCGCCGACAATAGCAAGGGTATCCAAAATGTGGGGGCGGCGGCAACCTTGGCGAGCACGCCTTACGTGAATAATAGCTATTCACTTGTGAATATTGAGAATGCCCAGGATGCTTACCATGCAGTGCTCAATAAGGCGGGTGCGGTTCTGCCGCGAAGAGATGCGGTCGATGCCCGAGCTGTAGAAGACGTTAGGAATGGCACAGGAAGAGTGATCAACCGGGAATATGAAGTCGGAGGTTATCCGGAATTAAAGTCGGATGTGGCTCCGCTCGATACGGATCATGACGGGATGCCTGACGCTTGGGAAGATGAGCATGGACTGGACAAGAACAATCCGGCAGACGGAAAAGCCATTACACCAAGCGGATACAGCAACCTTGAGCTTTATATCAACAGCCTGGCGGATATGTCCTATGTGCCAGAAAACCCGGTTGTGAAGGTGACAACGCCAACCTACAATGCTTTATACGAGCAAGGCGGTCAATTGCAAATTACCGCAGAGGCTACGGATGCTGACGGCATTGCCAAGGTTGAATTTTACAGCAATGATAAGCTGGTTGGAACCCAGATAGCGGCGCCTTACAGCTTTACGCTGGACAATGTGGAGGCCGGAACTTATTTTATCTCGGCCAGAGCTTATGACAGCAAGGGAAATGCAACCCAAAGCACCTCGATGCCGGTTCATATCAACGGCCCTGAGGTTGGGGCTCCGTGGAGCTCCGTCGATATTGGCAGCACTCCCATCCAAGGACGCGGAAGTCTGGACGAGTCCGGTACATGGACCATTAAGGGTTCAGGCAAGATTACCAGAGCCGAGGACAGCTTCCACTATGTATACCAGCCGATCAGCGGCAACGCATCCTTAACGGCCCGACTGGATTCTATTGCGTTGTTGGACAATAACGCGATTTCCGGCTTAATGATTCGGGAGAGCCTGGAGCCCGACGCGGCAACTGCTCTGATCAGCACCTCCATTGTAAAGGCAGACAGAGACGAGAATGGAAACGGTACCCATGATGATACGTATTATGGCACTTATTTTTCATCGAGAATAAATAAAGGCGAAGAGGTGAAAACCTTAAACCACGCGGATTATCCGCAGGATTTTTTGCCTAACTTAATGGATGTTACCTTGCCGTTATGGTTGAAAATCGAGAGGAACGATCAAACGATTGTTGCGTTTACTTCCCAGGATGGAACGACCTGGAAGGAGCTTTCCAGAAACAGTTTCCCTATGGGCAAGGATGCCTATATCGGACTTGCGGTGGATGGCACGCAGCCTGAAATAGATAATAAATACTACAATACGGCGAAGTTTTCCAATGTGCAGCTCAGTCAATCCTTTACGGTATCCAATGTGAAGCTTACTGATGTGCTGGGCAATGAGTTGTCTGCTCTTGCTCCAGGCTCGAATGCGATAGCTGCCGTTACGGTGAATAAAAATTCCCTGGCCATCGAAGGTGCAGCCATCGTCATTCAACTGCTTGATGCCGACGACCGGGTCATCGGCGCCTCCTATGTCAGCAGTGCGTTCAAGACCGGCCAAGAGAAGATCGTGAAAGCGGGCTTCAGCACGCCCTTGAATCTGGGGGGATTAAAGGTAAAGGCATTCGTTATCAATAACGTCCACGATGAAATGGTTATTTCTAATGAAGTCGTTGTGGAATAATGGTTCTCTACAATCCAGGTTAGGAGCGGACGTATGAAAAAGAACAGTCTAGTCTTAATACGAGCCTTTATCGCGTTAATCGTCTTTTCGACGGTATTTATTCATGCGGGGGCATCGGCGGAATCAGCCTTGACGGCGAGCCAGACAGTTGACCATAACACGGCTTCGTTTGAAGTAAGCAATGCTGCGGAGCCCCATGCAGTTGTAACTATTCTGGTATTAAAGAAGCAGGCAAATGCTGTAGCGTATATGGATCAAGCTGTGCTTGATAACGGGAAATATACGTTCAGGACGCTGTTGCCCAAGGGTGATTACACGGGATACGTAGGCTCCTCAACCAGCGCTAAAGTGACCCTTGAGGATTTCAGCATTCTAACAGATGAAACGATTACAGGCTTCAAGGCCCTGCAGCCAGTAACGGTTGCTCTCGGTGGAAGCTTGGTGACGCCAAGCTCCGTTGTCGCTATTTTCAGCGACGGAGCCAACCGAGAAGTCGGCGTACAATGGACGGACGTGCCGAGTACGGATACAGCCGGGCAATTTATCGTGACCGGCACGGTGAATGGCGCTGGAGAAGAGGTGAAGCTGGAGGTTAATGTTGGCGGTTCTACGCCGACAACGCCGACAACGCCGACAACGCCGACAACGCCGACAACGCCGACAACGCCGACAACGCCGACAACGCCGACAACGCCGACAACGCCGACAACGGAAACACCGTCGCCATCGCCGACCGCAACAACTGCCGGCTCTATTGTAACGGTAAACGCAACGCTTGACCGTACAACGAGTACGGCCAAAGCGGAAGTTACAGCGGCAGCCATCGACGCTGTCATGGCCAAAGCACAGGCTGACAGCATGGGGATTAAGATCGTTGACATCACCATGAATCAAGTGGCAGGAGCCAAAGTCTATGAGCCGATTTTTCCGGCGAGCGTGCTGATCAATGGAGCTGAGAAGCACGTTATCAAAGTGACCACACCTGTAGGCGCCGTTGAACTGTCGGGCAACATGGTCCCTTCATCGCTCGCGGCAGGCGGGTCTGCGGTATCGGTTTCGATTGGCTTGGCGGACGCAGCTACGATTGCGGACCCTCAGGTAAGGAAAGCTGTTGGCGATAAGCCGATCGTGGAATTAAACCTGAAGGTGGACGGTAAAGTGGTAAGCTGGGCGAACCAGGGCGCGCCTGTCAAGGTGTCCATTCCCTATAAGCCTGCTTCGGAAGAGTTGGGGAACCACGAACACATTGTGATTTGGTACATCAATGAAGCGGGAGCCGCTGTCAAGGTGCCCAATGCCAAATATAATGTGGCAACAAATATGGTAACCTGTAGCACCACACACTTTAGTAAATTCGCCGTAGCTTATGAAGTCAAGACTTTTACAGATGCGGATATGTATCCTTGGGCCAAGAAGCAGATTGAAGTGTTGGCCTCCAAAGGCATCATCACAGGCACTTCCGAAGCAACCTTCTCGCCGGCGGAAAACATCACCAGAGCGGATTTCCTGGTTTTGCTGGTGAGAACATTAGGAATTACGGCAAATTTCAATGGAAACTTCAATGATGTCCGTCCGTCCGATTACTATTATGAAGCGCTTGGAATTGCAAAGCAATTGGGGATTAGTGAGGGAGTGGGCAATAACGCCTTCCATCCGAACGAGTCGATTTCCCGTCAAGACTTGATGGTTCTTTGTGCCAGAGCGCTTGAGATTTCGAAAGGGATCAAGGCGCAGGGCAGTGAAACGGATATCCGGCAATTCAGCGACAGCTCCCATGTAGCGTCCTATGCCTTAGCAGGTATTGCTTCCATGGTGGCGGAAGGTATTGTTGCCGGCGCCGAAGACCGCCTCTTGCCTCAAGCCAATGCGACTAGAGCGGAGACTGCTGTGATCATGTACAGGATCTTTAATAAGCTGTACTAGGAAAGTATGACGAGCTGCCAGGCGCCGATATGACTAAATCATATCGGCGCCTTCTCGTACGTGGGCTGAACTAAAAGTGAGCAATAATAATGAATTTTATGGCGAAAATGGGCATAAAATCAGAAAAATATTTATGATTATTGTCCTATAATTATGCTATTCGCATCAAACTATTTAGGAGGCATTTACGATGAATACGTTCCTAAACCCGGTCATTCCAGGCTGTTATGCCGATCCTTCCATATGCAGGGTTGGAGAGGATTATTACCTTGTGACATCCTCATTTGAATATTTTCCGGGTGTTCCGATTTTCCACAGCAAGGACCTTGTGAATTGGCGACAGCTTGGACATGTGCTGGATCGCCCGTCTCAGCTTGATTTGGACGGCACGCCGTGCTCCAAAGGGATCTACGCAGCGACGATTCGTTACCATAACGGAGTCTTTTTCATGATCACCACCTTTGTGGAAAGTGTAACGGGGGCGCGTAAAAATTTTTATGTGACGACAACAGACCCGGCGGGCCCATGGTCAGACCCGGTATGGCTTCGCGATGCGCCAGGTATTGATCCTTCGTTATTTTTCGATGATGACGGGAAGTGCTACGTTATGGCCAACCGTCAGCCGCCCGGCGGGCAGCAGTATCCGAAGCATATGGAGATTTGGATGCAGGAGCTTGATGTGGCGAGAGGTCAGCTGGTGGGCTCGAAATTTAGCTTATGGGATGGCGCGCTGAAGTTTGTCCATGCGCAAGAGGGTCCCCATATGTACAAGCTGAACGGCTACTATTATTTGCTCATTGCCGAGGGGGGGACGGGACATACGCATTCGGTCACGATCTCACGGAGTACTTCGATTACGGGACCTTATGAAAGCTGCAAGTGCAACCCGATTTTGACACATCGGCATTTGGGGCGCAATCACCCGATTACTAACGTGGGACACGCCGATCTCGTGCAGACGCAGGATGGGGAATGGTGGATGGTTTGTTTGGGCTCGCGTCCTTATGGCGGCTATTATCGCAATTTGGGTAGAGAAACCTTCCTTGTGCCGTTTATATGGGAGGATGGCTGGCCGGTGATCAATCCGGGCAAAGGCTGTGTAGAGCTTGAAATGCCGCGTCCTTCCCTTTCGGAGCATCGGTGGCCGTCGAAGCCGGCATGCGATCATTTTGATGCTGCGGAGCTTGCGCCGGAGTGGAATTTTATAAGGACGCCGAGAGGCTCGTTCATGTCGTTGACAGAACGTCCCGGACATCTGCGGTTGAAGCTGAAGCCCGAAATCATAACGGATCTCGTTAATCCGAGCTTTATCGGAAGGCGGCAGCAGCATATCAGCTTCGCAGCCAGGACAGCGCTTGAGTTTGTTCCACGGTCCTCAAAGGAAATTGCGGGACTGATCATGCTGCAGAACAACGATTATCAATACCGTGTGGAATACACCCGCAACGAACAGACGGGGCTTGTACGTTTGGTTCAGCGCGTTGAGGGGGCGGACAAGACGTTAGCCGAGCAATCCGTTGCAGCGCCGCAAGCTGGAAAGCTGTATCTCAAGGTTGAAGCGATTGGACAAGACTTCAGCTTTTACTTTGCCACGCAAACGGAAGCATGGGAAGCCTTGTACGAGCGTGCGGACGGAACGATATTAAGTGTTGACGTGGCAGGCGGGTTTTCCGGAACCTACATTGGGTTATTCGCCAGCAGCAGCGGGGAAAACAGTGCGAGCCATGCCGATTTTGATTATTTCGAATATACGCCGTTGGACTAGGCGGCATGAAAGGGGTTCGAATATAATGAAGCAAGCGTCCATCCAGGAGCAGCATGTTTGGGCTGCCGACCTTGGAAACGGCAAGTATCAGAATCCGATTTTGTATATCGATTACGCGGACCCGGATGTCATTCGAGTCGGAGACGATTTTTATATGATTGCTTCAAGCTTTTGCAGCTCGCAGGCATTCCGATTTTGCATTCGAACGATTTGATCAATTGGACGATCATCAACCATGTTTATGACAACCTGCCTTATGAATATTATGATACGGTCCGTCCTTCCGAGGGCGCCTGGGCGCCTAGCATTCGTTATCATTACGGAAAATTTTGGGTGTTTTTCAGCACGCCTGACCAAGGCATTTTTATGAGTACGGCGGTTGACCCGGCCGGGGTATGGTCCAAGCTGCATTTGGTCAAAGAGGTGAAGGGCTGGATCGATCCATGTCCGTTTTGGGATGAGGATGGCCAAGCTTATTTAGTGATAGCCTTTGCCAAAAGCCGCTGCGGAATTAAGAGCAAGCTGGGGCTTTGCAGGATGAAGCCCGACGGGACAGAGCTGCTCGACGATCCTGTTTTTATATTCGATGGAACCGTGAACCATCCTACGATTGAAGGGCCGAAGCTTTATAAGCGCGAGGGTTATTATTATATTTTTGCGCCTGCAGGAGGAGTGAGAACCGGTTGGCAAACCGTCCTGAGGTCGAACGACCTCTATGGTCCTTACGAGGATAAAATCGTGATGCAGCAGGGAGCAACGCCCGTTAATGGTCCGCATCAGGGCGGGTTTATCGAGCTGGAGTCCGGGGAATCCTGGTTTCTTCACTTTCAGGATAAGGGCGCATACGGACGAATCATACATTTACAGCCTATGAAATGGGTAGACGGTTGGCCTTTAATGGGCCAGAACCATAAGGGACTGGAAATCGGAGAGCCTGTCATGGAGTGGACCAAGCCCGACGTTGGTCGTACGTACCCGGTCACCGTTCCCGTAGTCAGCGATAATTTTGAGGCTCAAGCCTTGAATTTACAGTGGCAGTGGGCCGCAAATGAAAAAGCCGGCTGGTATTCTTTGGCTGCCAATTCGGGGCATCTCCGGCTTTTCGCAGTGAAGCCGCCGCACGGGCCGGAAACGCTTTTATATGATGTGCCTAATGTATTATGCCAAAAAATTTCGGCTCCCGCGTACATGGTAACGGCTAAAGTCAAGCTGGCTTTAAATCATAGTTGCGACCATGCCGGCATAGTCGTTACGGGACGCGATTATGCAAGCCTTTCATTGTCTCCGAGTCCGAATGGACGGAAGGGCTATAAAATATCCCTCCTCCTCGGCTATGAAACGGAAGGTGTCCGAAGCGAAAGAGAAGCGGCTTACGCATGGATTGATGAGCCGGATACACCGCTTTATTTAAGGATAACCATTGAAGATCATGCCCTGTGCACGTTCAGCTATAGTGTGGATCATGTACACTTTTGCCAGCTTGGAAGGAAATTCGAAGCGAAGCCCGACCATTGGGTCGGTTCGAAGATTGGATTGTTCTGCATCCATAAAGGACATGAAGCCAGCGATGGTTATGCCGACTACGATTGGGTAGAATTAGCCAAACTCTGCGATTAGCTGAACGCTTAAACAATCCAGCCCTGCGCATATTTTCCTCCAATTCGATTGATATTAGAAAAGATTAATACATTCGATTGCGCGGAGGTGGCGGAGTGAACGTAAACCATACACTAGACAATGGGATGGAAGCGGCTGAAGCAGCTAACGAGGGCCAGGCGGTATCAGATAACGATTCGGCAGCCAACCGGCTGTCCGTGATTGCCCTTGGCGGCGTGTTCGAAATTGGGAAAAATATGTACGTCGTCCAATACAATGACGATTTGATTGTCATTGACTGCGGCTCCAAGTTCCCTGACGAAAGTATGCTCGGCATTGATCTGATCGTTCCTGATATCAGCTACTTGCTGCAAAACAAGGAGAAGGTCCGGGCGCTGGTCATTACTCACGGACATGAGGACCATATTGGAGGCATCCCTTATTTTCTGAAGCAGCTGAACATCCCCGTGTATGCGACGAGGCTAACGCTCGGATTGATTGAGCTGAAGCTGAAGGAGCACCGGCTCAGAGCAACCGAGCTGCACGAAATTCATTCCACCTCCGAGCTGTCGCTGGGCCAGTTCACCCTGACCTTCTTTCGTACAAATCACAGCATCCCTGATTGCCTTGGGATCGTGCTGCATACGCCTGCGGGCCGCGTCGTTCATACCGGCGATTTCAAATTCGATTTGTCGCCCGCTAACGGCCAGTTTCCCGAAATTCACAAAATGGCCCGAATCGGCGAGAGCGGTGTGCTTGTGCTGCTCTCGGAGAGCACGAACGCTGAGCGACCGGGCTTTACCCCTTCGGAAAGCGTCGTTGGAGACAAAATCATGGAGGCGTTCCAGAAAGCGCGGAATCGCGTGTTTCTATCGACCTTCGCCTCCAATGTCAGCCGGCTGCAGCAGGTCGTGGACGCGGCCATACGTACTGATCGCAAGCTCGCTCTGCTCGGACGGAGCATGGTCAACGTCGTGAAGGTGGCGCTGGAGTACGGCTATTTGAGTATTCCGGACGGCATGCTGATAGAAGCGAAGGAGGCCGGCGAGCTCCCCAGAGAGCAGGTCGCGGTTTTGTGTACCGGCAGTCAAGGCGAGCCGATGGCGGCATTATCCCGTCTGGCGAGCGGCCGGTATCCCCATATGGAGCTGATCCCTGAGGACACGGTCATCTTCGCCTCTTCGCCGATTCCAGGCAATGAGCGCAGCGTAGCTGCGGTGCTGGACCAGCTTTATTTGCGCGGCGTGCATGTCATTCACGGCTCCGGTACGGCAACCGGGATGCATGTATCCGGTCATGGCAGCCAGGAGGAGCTGAAGCTTATGCTCACTTTGATGAAGCCTAAGTATGTGGTGCCGATCCATGGCGAATACCGGATGCTGTTTCAGCATCGGCAGCTGGCCGAATCGGTAGGCGTGGATCGGGCCAACGTGTTTATTTTACGAAACGGAGAGGTGCTGGACCTGACGCCGCAGGCGGCTAGCCAAGCTCGCAGGGTGGCGGCCGGCAACATGCTGGTAGACGGTCTCGGTATCGGGGATGTGGGCAATATCGTGCTGCGCGATCGAAGGCATTTGGCGGAGGATGGCATTCTGATCGTTGTTGTCACGTTAAGCAGCGAGGGCACGCTATTGTCCGGACCGGATATTATGACCCGCGGCTTCATCTATGCGAAGGAATCGGAAGCGCTGCTAAAGGAGCTCAGTCAGAAAATAACGGAGGATATGGCTGAGCTGCTGAACAGCGAAAACCGCAAATGGTCGGTATTCAAGCATAGCATCCGTGAAACCTGCGGCAAGTATATATTTGCCCGGCTGCGCCGAAGGCCGATGATTTTACCGATGATCATTGAGGTTTGAGGTTTGAGGTTTGAAGTTTGAGGTTTGAGCGAGTGAGGCTGCATGTGTGTTTGTTGAATGAAAAAGCGCCCTGCGCCGCATAATAGTCGGGTAATTCATCTGACAACGCAGGAGGAAGTTACATGAATCCATTTCAAGCGAACAATCAGCTATCCGCGCAGGTGGAGCAGCTCGTCCATCAGTTGATTGCCCAGACGCAGCAGGCTTCCGGGCAGTATCAGCAGCTGTTGAAGCAGGAGCAGGAAAATGCAGCATTGCTCCAGCAGCTTGTGCAGCGCGAACAGCATGCAGCCCAAACAATTCAAACGGCTCTCCAGGGCCATCAAACGGCGATCCAGCAATTGCAGCAAATTTCCGCGTTATGCCAGCAGTTGGATGCAGCCGCTCTGCAGCAAGCACCGGTCTATGCGAACGCAAATCGGCCCTTTAATAGTAACAGCTACTACTCGCAGCATTAAATGAATACAACGCAAGGCGGAGCTTCGTTTTTCAGCTCAGGGGCGCTGTAGTCCCTGGGCTTTTGCGTGTACGCCGCTGCTTGTGCGTGTGGGGCTCAAGCTCGTCTCCGGCCCCGCCCGCCATTACCCCAAATAAGCAGCCACACGTTCCCTGAGCGCTTGCGACAGCTCGATGCCCATCTCGGCATAAAAAAGGCTGCTGAATTGTTCATAGTGCCGCGTCAGCTTGTCCGGATGACCGGATAAGGCGTAGACCTCCAGCAGCAGCACGTTCATGTCCTCATCGAGCGGATAAATCGACAAGTAATCGCTCAGCCGGGCTTCCGCCCGCGCCCAAGCCTGCGCCGCCAGCTCTTGCCGGATCAGCGTGCGAGTGAGCTTCGCGTATTGCTTCGCAAAGCTTTCCTCCAGCGAGCTTTTCCATAAATAATCCTTATGCTGGAGCAGCGGGCCCCGGTACAGCGAAAAAAGCCGCTCCGTTTCCTTATCCCGCCGCAGATCGTCCGTGCTCGCAAAGTCATAACGCTCGAAAGCAAGCACATCGTACAACAAACTCCCGGTATCCAGCACATAGCCGTCATTTGTTTTCCTGATTTCCAGCGGAATGTCCTGCTCCTTGAGCATTTTTTTCAGCCGGTAAATCGTATTGTGCAGGTTGTGCAGCACCCGTTCCTCGCTCATATCCGGCCATAACAAATCCGTCAGCTGCCATTTGCTCAGGTCTCGCCCCGGATGACACAGGAAGTAAGCCAGCAGCTCCTCGGCTTTGCGTGTCGGAAACCGCACAACGGCGCCTTCCGGATTGTAAATGGCAAAGCCCCCGAAGCAATGCAGCACCGGCTTGGGCTCCGGCTCCACGGCTGCCTCTGAACGAAACCATTTCGCCAATCGTTCCTTGACCCGCTCGATGGCCGCAGGCGTCACCGGCTTGAGAATGTAATCAAGCGCATGCACCTCGAACGCTTCCAGCGAATAATGTTTGTACGCCGTTGTAAACACAATCTGGGTATGCTCGGATAGCCGGTTCAGCTGCTTGGCCAGCTCGATTCCGTTGAGCTTCGGCATTTCGACATCCAGGAAGGCAACATCGGGCTTGAGCTCAGCCAGACGGGACAGCGCTTCAAGCGGGTTGGTGAAGGTCGCGGCAATCGTAAAGTGCGGATTGCGGCCGATGATGACCTTCATCAGCTCCAGGGTTGGCTTTTCGTCTTCCACGATGATGGCGTTAAACAGGTTAATCCCTCCTTCTCCAGGCTGTCCATTCCAGCGCAAGCGGAATTTGCATCGTGACCCGCGTGCCTTGGCCGGGCTCGGAGCTGATGCTCCAGGACGCCCCGTGAATGGATTCGAGCCGTTTGCGGATATTGGTTACCCCGATCCCGCCGCTGCGTCCATCCCCCTTGGCCAGCTGATGCAGCAGCTCGGCTGACATCCCGATGCCGTCATCCTCGATGATGATCTCCATACAGCCGTTCTTCTCCTGAATGGCAAGCGAGACGCTGCCGAACCCTTCCTTTTCGAACAGCCCGTGCCGGATTGCATTTTCCACAAGCGGCTGGATGGACAGGGACGGGATGTTCCGGTGGTATAAATTCTCATCCACGCGGCGATGCAGCTCGAAGCGGTTGCCGAAGCGGGCTTTCTCAATTTCGACGTACACATGAATCAGCTCCAGCTCCTGGTACAAGGGCACGAACAGCCGAGAGCGGTCCAGCTCCAAAATGTAACGCAAGTAATGACTGAGCATCGACAAAAGATGGGCGGCCCGCTCCCCGTCGGTGTAACAAAAGGAAATGACGCTGCTGAGCGCATTGTACAGAAAGTGCGGCTTGATCTGAGCATGGTCGAGCTGATGGGAGAGCAGATCCGTTTTCGTATACGCATTGGAAAAATGCACAACAAGCAGCATATTCATGAACGTGATAAAGCAGATGACGCCAAATTTGCCTAACAGATCGGTGGGCACGGCATTTTCCGCATACAGCGCGCCGTTCACCATGAAGATCATGAGGGAAAAGCTGCCGCCAATGAACAGCATCAGCTCCTGACGGGCGGACGGCTCGCTTTGACTCTGAAGGTACAAATAAACCATGCGCCCGATAATAAACAGGATCACAAGTCCCATGTAGGAGACAAACACATACTTCGCCATAATATGAACCTGGTAGGGCAGCAGCAGAACAGCCGCGATGTAAGCAACAAGGGGGGCCAGCATCGCCATCAGCTTGCGGGATGACATAAGCCGCCGATCCACGGTGTAGAAAAATAAAATAATGACGATTGCACTGACAAATTCGCTCAAATCCAGCAGCTTGTACGCCAGCTCGAAGGGAAAGTCGGGCAGCGCCCTTTGAAAAATTTTCTCGCCGTACAGCGAATGCTCCAGCAGCAAAAACAGCATATACAGCCCGCTCAGCAAGTAGGTGCGCTCTCTCCGGCCGACAAAATAAAAGCCGACATGATACGCGCCGAACATGCCCAGGATGAGGATCGTGCCGATATCCGAGCCAAGCTGGATGCCGTTCAGCTCCGTGATGGCCTGATGGGAGCCGAGCTGGATGGAGTTTACGATGCCCCCCGTCACAAACACAAAATTCGACACCTGGAGAATCAACTCAATTTCCGGACCGTCGGCCTTGAAAAAGGTCGTATACGGCGTATTGCCGGGCTCATAGCCTGCGGTGCTGCTGACGGCCGGTACGCCGCTTGCGCCCTCCAGCTTCCCATTAACGAACAGCTGATGGGACATGCGGATACTTCTGACTTTAATCCCAAGCACCTCGTCCTGCTCCTGAACAAGCACCTTTAACCGGTACGTCCCGAAGCCTTTCCGGCTCATGCCGCCCTCTCCCGTCTTTCCTTTCCATGTGCCGGGCACAGCCAGATAAGAAGCAGCGGCATGGGAGCCCCCTTCCTGAAAATCAGCAGGCTCCAGCAGCTCTCCCTCGTAAAACTCCCAGTCTCCGTCCAGGCGAACAAAGCCGTCCTGATGAAAATTCCAGTTCGTTAAGTCAAGCATGCCCCGCTGCGCGGACGGATTGTCGGGATTCGGGATCGTACGGGAATAAACCGCGAAGAACAACATAAGCGTAAGCGAAAAAATCAAACCAATTCCGATGCTGCGGCGGTATGGCAATCTGATCAATCTCCTTGCTCCATTCCTTGGGCACGACGGCTCCACGTTGATTTTAACATGAATGGTTCAATTTCGCTCCAGTCTCTTTCCGAAGCCGGGGCAGGCTCGTTCGACACAGAGCGCTCGGCGTTTGTGAGAATTTTGAGAGAACGCTCCTATATAATCTAGGTATTCTAAGTAAGCTCTGCGACCAAAGTCGCAAATGGAGCTGTCGAAATGAGACGAACGGGCAGGAGGCTGCCATTGCGTTGACATCGGATCGAAAGGGGACTAGAGCATGAAGAAAAGCGGTAACCGGGCAAGGAAAGCGGCCAGGCTGACGGCTGCGATGCTGCTGCTTGCTCCACTGCTGCCAAGTGTAGCGCCGAAGCCGGTCCAGGCGGCTGGCGAGTACGAAAGTCGATTTGCCTACATAGCGAAAATCATGAATGGCAGCAATCTGAACACCTCCTGGGGCGGCGACGCGGACTACGCTTCCGGTCTGTCCAGCTACAATATGTGGCCGGTTTTTTACAGTCAGGAACAGGAGCCGTCCAAGTATCCGGGCATCTGGGGGAAGTCCGACGACGACTACGCCGACGGCTCCGGCGTCAACATCGTAAACGGCCACTTCTGGGCGGTCATTCAGGTAAACAAGATTCCGGCGCTCAAAGCGCTGGCCGAGGGCGGGAACGCGCAGTACCGGGTGAAGGCCCACCTGAACTCGACCACGAGCAACGGCGCTTATATATGGGCCTACGCGAGCAAAGGGTATGACTATACGGAATTTGATTATAACGAACAATACAGCTCCAACTACAATAGCGCCACCTCCAGATTCGAGGGGGTTTCCCGCTCGACAGACCCCGACAAAACGGTGGACTCGGGCTGGAAATCATTCGGCGTGGACGATTATATCGTCATCCAGACGGAAACGCACGGAGCCGGTACGGCGGTGGAGAATATTGTGCTAAGCTTCGCCGACTTCGTAGCGCCCAAGGTCAGCAACTACACGTTTACCTCGGACGGTACGGAACGGGAAAACTTGGCCGGGCAGGCACAGCTGTTCTTGAAGAAGAACGAGTCGCTGAATTTGCAGTACAATTTCAGCGAGCCGGTCCGGGCGAGCGCGCCGATCCCGCAAGCCTTCGACAAGCATCTGCTGTACACGGTGCCAGACGGCAACGGGCTGCCGACAGACAACCAGCCGCAGGGCATGAGCTTGCCGGAGGACTTCTTCAACAAATCAATCAAGGATAATCCCGCAGATATAGCCAGCTTCAAGTATGTGAAGAACTTGCCTTATACCTATACCGCCTCGGATTACCACCACACGGGCAATAACCCGATCGGAAACGGCGGGGAGCTGGCCACGAACATCCAAAATGTGCTGTACAGCATGCAGGGGCGGCTGGAGGCGGCCAGCTTCCACGATGCAGCCGGAAACCCGCTGTCAACCGACGATTATATGAAGGCCAGTCCGGCTAGCCTGCCGCTGCTGCGCAACCGGACTGTCAATCCGTTCGATTACGATCAAGGGGGCTACCGGGTTATTGTCGATGCCGTGCCGCCTCAGTATACGTTGACCGGAAACGGCATCACGCCGGAAATTCCGACCGGGCTGACGTTAAATGAAGGGGACGAGATCGAATTCACCGTGCAGCTGACCGAGGACACGATCGTTAAGGACGGCTTGTCGAACGAAGGCTTGTACTTACTGCTGAATAACGGCATGAGGGCGAAGTATGACTCCCAGCAAAATACCGGACCGAACACGAAGGTATGGAAGTTTAAAGCGAAAGTTCCGGCCGGAGCCGCTGCGAATACGCCGCTGCTCAAGGTGCTTGCGCTGACCCATGAGTCGAAGGGAACGGATACGGGCGTTATTCAGGACTATTCGGGCAATCTGCTGATGGATGAAGCCAATAAAGACCGGACAGCGCCGACTCCGCCTCCAGGCTCGCCGCCGGGCACGCGGCCTGACCCGTCCACGGGCATCCCCTACACGAAAATTGACTGGTCGCTCCTGACGATCGACAACACGCTGCCTGAGATCAGCTTCCGGTATACGCCAAGCGGCGTCAACGACACGGTATACGGGAAATCCGGGAGCGTAGTCATTGACGCCAATGACCCGGAACTCAAGGTGCCTGAGCTTGATCCCGACCAGCAATTTCCGTCGCGGCCGAGCAAAGGCATCTACCGTCCGTTGAATATGACCGGCGTGACGCCGGATAAGGCGCCGGATGTCGGCCTGGTGTATTATACGTGGAGCCAAAGCCCGGTGGACCCGTTTGAAGGGAAGCAGGACGACCACTTCGCGGCCATCAAGCGTTATTCGCTGGCGGCGAAGCAGCCGGGAGACGGTCTGTATCCGGGCAACGAGGTCACGCTGCAGGTAAAGGACAACAAAACGGCGATCGATCCTCCGGCCGATGCGTTGAAGGCAGAAAATAGCGGCGCCTGGTATTTGCATACGTGGACGGCGGATATGACGTGGGATTCAGCCCGCGAGCTGATGCAATACAAGAAAATGCAGACGTTCAGAGAGACCAATGCGGCGACCTTCGAGCAATGGGTGAACGAATACAAGAGCAGCCATGCCGGAGCGTCCGATGACGATGCGATAAAGTATGCGAAAAGCAAAGGGTTGACAGAGGTCGGCAATTATAAGGACTGGCCGCTCGACGATTTCCGGCAGGACGACTCCAACTGGGTATATGCGCGGGCAACGCTGCTGCTGGACAACCAGAAGCCGACGATCAGCTTCGGTACGATTGGCGGAGACCGCACGGCAGAGGTGAAGGTGCAGGTCGACATTACCGATGCGCACAGCGGCTCAGGCGTCGAGCAATTCCAGTGGGTCAAGCAGGGCAATGAGCCGCAGGATATTGACTGGCAGCCAGTGCCGGAGAGTAGCGAGCTCACGACCTTCAATCACGTGCAGGAGGACGGCGTATACGAGCTGGCGGTCAAGGCCGTGGACAAGGCGGGCAATGCGGCCATGGAGAAAATGGGCACTCCGGTCACGGTTGATTCCTCAGTTCGGGTGACGACCGCCTTCCATCCGGATACGGACGGCAGCTACACGCGCAGCCCGGACGTCTATTTCTCGGTTAACGGCATTTCCGCCCAGAGCGTCCGCTATGCGATTACGAGCACGAACGCGGCTCCGGCCGACTATCCGTCCGTCTCGGATGCGGTGTACGGGTCCGTCTACGGCACCGTGAGCGGAGCGGTGTACAGCATCCCGGCCAATACCGGCATCAACGGGCCGTACGTTGTCCATGTCAAGGTCAAGGAAGCGGATAAAGAGCGTTACTATACGTACTCCAAGACGTATCGCGTGGACAATGCGGCTCCGGAGATGCTGTTCAGCAAAAACGGCGTTTCCTATCCGCTGGAGGAGCATCGGGTGACGGTCACGGTTAATGACCGATTGAGCGGTGTGACGCGCAAGCAATATCAATGGGCGCTCGCCGGCGCGCCGGCCCCTGACAAGGCTGCGGCCGGATGGCAGCAGCTCCCGGAGGACGGGGCGCTGACGATTGATTCATCGGGCCTGCAGCCGGGCCAGTTCGCCGATTATGTGCTGTACGTGCTGGGCGAGGATGCCGCAGGCAACAGCGCTGTGGCGCACACCGGCGCATTCAAGGTAACCCGAAAGGCGGACGCCGAGGCGCCTGCCGCAGCTGCTTCCGACTTGCTTCAGCTTTATAAAAGCGTAGGTGAAGGGTATACGGCTGTGATGCGGCTGAACCTGGACAGCTCCAATAAGGAAGGCTACCGCTACGCGCTATCGACCGACGGCGGAAGCTCCTGGGGCAGATGGCTGCCGTACGCCAATTTTATTGAAATTGAAGGCTTGCCAAGCAGCAGCCCGCAGCAGTCGAGCATCAAGGCCAAGTTCAGATCGCCCGGCGGTCTGGAGAGCGCCGCTGTCGGGGTGAACACAACGTCCTTGTCGCCGAACGAGCCGCTGTACGGCCTTGCGGTACACAATACGCTGCAGCCGGTCAAGTCAGCAGGCTTTTCCCTGGAGCTGAAGCTGCCCGCAGGCATCCGAGCCGTTCCTGTGCCGGGAGGCAATCCGGTTGAGCCTGTGCGGATCAAGGGCAACACCTATACCGTAACGCAAAATGGCCTTTATTCCTTCAACCTGACCGATCTGACGGACAGCACCCGGAAGGATGTCCTGCAGGTGGTGGTGGACAATCTGGATGACGTGGCCCCGCAGGGCAGCGTCGATTACTCCGTCACGACCACCACGAGCGGGAATGTGCTCGCCAAGCTGGAGACCTCCGAGCCGGTGAGAATCTTGAACAATGATGGAAGAACAACCTATACCTTTACCGAGAACGGCAGCTTTACCTTCCTGATGGAGGATGAGGCAGGCAATCCGGCTTCCGTGACAGCGGCAGTCTACAATATTGACCGGACGCCGCCGGAGGCGAAAATTGTACGCTCCTACGCGTATGGGGAAAACGGAAGCCAGACCTTCAAAACGATCCGGGATAACGGCGGACAAGTGGTGCTGGCCCAAGGCGTCGTGCTGCAGGTCGAGAAGCCGAACCCGCAGGCCAAGGATTTCGAGCTTGTCCGGGGAACAAACGGCACTGTGCTGCAGCAGAACGGCAGCGTGCAGTTTACGATCGTGGATGCCGCAGGCAACACGGCGACGCTGAAGGAGGACATCTCTGACATCATCTCGTTCCTGCCTGACCCTGACAGCATCGTCTATACGTTTGTCGATGAGGCGGGCAATCCGCTGCCCGAGGAGCAGATCAAGGTGATCGACGGCGTCAAGGTAGCCAAGGGGCGGATGCAGGTGACCGTGTCCGGACGCGTGCAGGCGCCGAACCAGGTATTCGCCGGTACGGCTGCGGCCAGCGACGGAAACGGAGGCTATACCAATCTGGTCAGCCATGCCGACGGGAGCTACAGCTATTCCAAAATTTACGGGGCGAACGGTCAGACGCGCCTGGCGCTCAGTGATTTGCTGGGCAATGTGAACAAGCTGCAAATTACGGTGGAAGGGCTCGATAATACGGCTCCGGCGCTTACGCTGAACCAGCCGGTTATGGTGGTCGAGCGGGACACGCCAGGCTTCAATCCGCTGACAGACCTGGGAGGCTTCACAGTCAGCGATGATCGGTCGAAGCCGGACAACATGAAAGTCGAGCTGACTGGCTTCGATTTGTCCAAGGCAGGCACGCAGCAGGTCACGTATACGGCCACGGATGAGGCTGGCAATACGTCCACGGCGGAGCAGACGGTGCATGTGCTGCCGGGCGACGGCCTGATGATTTTGGGCAACGGCCAGCTGGTGTCCGCCGCCCAAGCGAAGCAGGCGCTGTTCGACACAAACGTCATCACGTTCCAAATTTCCAGATACAATCTGATGCAGGTTGGCGGTGAGACGCGGACGAACGAGTGGGGCAGCTACGATGTGCTGTACCAAAGCGGGCTGTACCGCGAGGGCCAGATGAAAACGATCGCCCAAGGGCTGTCGCTGGCGGAGCTGCTGAACAAGTCCTTCACGGTCGAATTCCCGGAAGCGGGCTGGTACACGCTGATCGTCAGGACGCAGGAGAGAGAACGGGAGTTTACGACATTTTTTGTATCGAAGATGGCCCGGTAGGGCGTGTCTGAAACCGCTGAAGGCGGTAAAAGATACACTTCAGCGAGTTTTGAGATACACCCTAATCCCAGAGGGGCTGAGGAGGCGAGAACGACTGTATGAAAAGCTTGAAAAAAAGGCTTGTCGCCGTGCTGATCCATACGCTGCTTGTATCGTTGCTGATGACGATGCTGCCGGTGGCTGCGCTGGCCGAGGAGCTGCAGCAGGCCGGGGTCACGGAAATTTCCAATGATTTTATCAAGGTGACGGTGGACAATACGTCCGGGCGCTTTGGTATTCGAACGGTAGAAGGACAGCCGATCCGCAAAAAGGATCAGTCCGTCGATCTGCTGTATGGCGGGGATGATCCGCAGACGTCCTTCACGACGTTCCGGATTGACGGCACCGATTATATTTTCGGCAATCCGTACAAATTCGGGGTGGACTTCTTCTCGGAGGTAACGAAGCCGCAGATCGTGATGAACACCGACGGCACGAAGCAGCTGGAGACGGTGTGGACGATCAAGGGCATTCACATCAAGCAAATTTTGAAGCTGTACACGAATGCGGGAGACAAGGTTAATTCCGGCAACGTCAATGTGCGCTACGAGGTGCTGAACAATACCGGAGCCGAGGTGCAGGTCGGCACCCGGATGCTGCTCGATACGATGGTCGGCGGCAATGACGGTCCGGCCTTCCAGATCGGCACGACGTACAAATCGCCGCTTACGGTGGAGCGCAAGCTGACGCATAATCCCGAAAACGACCCGACGATCACGGAAAGGGAGCGGCCGCTGTACAAGCTCCCTCCTTACTGGGTGATGCGGGACAATTTCGACCTGAGCAATCCGCAGGCGACGAATGTCGTCGCCTACGGGCTGAACAACTTCTCGGAGGCCAATGTCAACCTTGTCGATGAGATGATCGTCGGCCACTGGAATCGGCTGGCCAATACGAAGTGGGATTACACGGTGAATCCGAACCTGGACTTTACCCGGGACACCAATGACTACGGCTCCGCCGATTCGGCGGTTGCCTTCTACTGGAACCCGAAACCGATTGTGACGGGTGCGGTGAAAACCTTTGAAACCGTCTATGGGCTGGGAGAAATCATTGAGCCTGACAAAGTATTTTCCATCCGCTACATGGATACCGTCGAGCAGCTGGCGACGAAGGAGGACGGCAGCGCTTATCAGGACGAGGGCATCTTCAACATTATTGCCGAAGTGGAAAATTTGCAGCTGTACCAGATGGAGCATTCCAGCATTGATCTGGAGCTGACGCTGGAGGGCGGGCTTGATTTCGTGCAGCTGGACGAGCGGGGGAACATTGTCCGGGATGCCAACGGGCAAGCGCTGACGACTCCGTATCGGTCAACCGGCTTGACGCTGCGCAAGGAGGCGACGCCGGAGGAGGCAAGCCAGGGCATTCAGCCGAAGTACAAGCCGGGGGACTCGGTGTCGGTGTCCTTCAAAGTGAAGGCGAAGGGCCGACCATGGCCATCCGTGAAGGAGTATATGCTAACGGCGAAAAGTCCCGAAACGAGCCGGAAGCTGGAGGAGATCGCCGACGAGGGGATCAAGGCCGAATATACGTCGTCCAAGGGCGGATTTATTTTCCTGCCGCCGATCGGTCAGGCTACGCCGACTTATGTGTATGCGATGTCGCCCGAAGAGGCGTATCGCAAGGATGAGAAGTACATCACGCTCAACTTGTCCAATGTGGAAGCTTACAATGTAGGCAGCGAGCTGGTTGCGCCGAATTTCGATCTGTTCCTGAAGGATAAGGTGACGGGCAACCGCTACAAGGTGCCGGTCAAGGAATCGGTGCTGATCCAGCCGACGGACGAGGGCCTGACGGGCGACATGCGGATTACGTACCGCAATGGCGATCTGGTCGATGACCACGGCAATGTGCTGAAGGCCAATCTGGGACCGGAGCTGCCGCTCGGTCAATACCAGGTGCAGCTTGATTACAAGGGCGGAACAGGCATGGATGACGAACTGGCCTCCATGTACGATATCACGACTCCGCAAGCGTTCCTGGTGACAGATAACGAGAAGGCGCGAATCCGCGAGGCGAAAATTTTGACGGTAACCCGATCAACGCTGGATCTGCGGGTGAACGCGATAAGTGAAGCCATCAATCCGGGGGCCAAGCTGACTGAGGTTAATCGGGCCTACCCCGGCTATAACGTGGCCAATATCGGCCAGCTGGCTGCGGACGTGACGAAGTTTGCCGCGTTTAAAACCTCGCTGGTTGGCGCCAGTAAAGCAATTGATCCGAAATTCGACGAACGCGGACTGGTTGATTTCCAGAACGTGGACGCCTATCGGATCGAAACGTTTCAAAGCGAAGAGGAGCTGAAGCGCAGCAAGGCCGGCGGGGACGAGATGCTAGTCGAAATTCGCGGCATGATCAAGCAGATCGGCAGCGGGGACAAGGCGGAATATGTCGTCGATACGAAAACCGAGCCTGCGATTATTAATAAAACGATCTCGTATCAGGGCAAAGACATCGTGTTTGTCAAGGGCCAGCTTGAGGCGTTTGGCATGAGCAGCAGCCTGCCATTTATGAGCACGTTGTTTGTGAAAGGGGAAGGGAAGCTCAAAATTCGCAATAGCGGCTTCCTGTTCTATGACGGCGAGTGGACGCTGGACTTCTTCAACAGCTTCAAGAAAACGCTCAGACTGAGCAAGGAGGAGCAGGACGCGAAGGACCAGAAGGCCAGACAGAAGCTTGCGGAGGAGAAAGCGAAGCAGGCGGAGGAAAATCCTGAGGACAGCACGCTGAACGGCGCGTTGAAGTGGGCGTCGGGCGCAGCCCGCGAGCGGATGAATCCGCTGCGGCAAATCGTACTGGATAAGGTGTACTTCAATAAAACGAGCATGTATGCAACACCGGGCTTCTCGATTAGCGGCCTGTCTCTGGCGCTCAGCGACTTTCTGCTGCGGGAGGACGGCGCATCCTTCGCGGGCAAGCTGAACCTCAAGGTGCTGGAGCCGGAGGTCAAGGATGTGCTGTTTAACGATAAAGGCTTTGTCGGCGTGGATACGTCGCTGAAGTTTAATCTGGAGAAGGACATGGGCCTGCTCAAGGCGCAAAATACGGAGACAACCGGTCCCGACGGCAAGAAAAAGGTAAACAAGGGGCAGGGCAAGCTGGGCGACGTAGCCGGTGAGATGTATGTCACGCATTACGTCCAGCAGATACCGGGTATACCGAATAAATACGGCATCAAGTTTAACGCCGAGCTGAAAAGCATCGCGACGATTGACGCCGAGATCGGGTTCAAGCAGGTTGCGGACGGCCGAGTGCTGCCCGACGTTGTCGCATTTGGCGCGAAGGACATGGACCCCGGCATCCTGATTACCGGCGCGACCTACTTGACCGGCGTACGGGGAGCAATCCGCGAGCTGGCGGACACGATCGCCGGAGGCGAGGGCGTGCCGCTTACCGTGCAGGCGGGCGTCGATGTGAAGTTCGGAATGGCGCCGGCAACCTTCTACGGCTCGATTGATCTGATGCTGCGCGCATCGGGCATCAAGCTGGAAGGCAAGCTGGATTATGCGTCAAGCCCAACCTCCAAGCGGGTCGAGATGCTGACGAAGGCGGTCATTGAGGCGCAATGGATGACCCCGTGGTTTGTCCGGGCCGAGGCGGAGCTGGATGTATTCGGCTGGAATGTCATTATCGGCAACGCCAGTATTTTCATCGGACAGGATCTGGAAAAAAACCGGATTTCGTTCGACGGCTTCGTCGGCGCAAAGGTGCAAATTCCGTCCAAGGTACCGATTGTGGGCGGCATTCCCGTCGGCAGTGTCTTCATGCAGTTGAACAATGATCTGATCAAGGGCGGCGTCGGCATCGGGATCGGCTTCCTGATGATTCAGGTAGGCATCACCTACTACTGGAGCGGCGATCTGGAGTTCGGCACCTCGGGCGAGGGCTTGCCGGAGGGCCTCGCTTATGTCCAGTTGCAGGATCAGGAGGGCCGGCCGAAGCTGATTGTGTTCGGGGAAGGAATTGAGCCTGTCGCCACCTCCTGGGCGTCCACCGAAAATCAGCTGCACGAGATTCAGTATCGCAGCGCGGGCGACGGCGTCAGCATCCTGGACAATGGCTCCATGGATGTCGGCATCGGGGGCATTACCGTTTCGGGCGGCGGTAAAAAGCATGTTCTGCCGATGGGCAGCGTAACCGGGAACGGCCTGGTGGAGGTCGAGTATTTCGGAGCGGCAGCGCCTGAGCTGACGTTGCAGGATAACACGCGCGGCAAGTCATATCCGGTTGTGTTCTACCAGGCCGGGGCGACGGCCGCAGCAGGAACGGTGGAGGAGAAAGGGCATCTTCCCGCATATACCCAGCTGATTCCCGGCTCGGCGGAGGAAGGCACGACAGATCGGAAGAAAGCGTATATCGCCGTTCCGAAAGAAGTGATCAAGGGCGGCGACTGGACGCTGTATGCCAGCCAATCGGTGCAATCGAAGCTGCTTAACCTGCCGCTTCCTTCAACGCTGGAGCAGGTGAAGCTGACGCCGGACAGCTCCGATCCGAAGCTGTTTACCGCCTCGTGGACCGCCAGCAATGTGAAGAGCGGGGATACGGTCAATCTGTATTTGACCAAGGATGCGGTGACGGCTGCCCAGGACACGGTGACCGATAGCAACGGCCAGACGGTGAGCGTGCCGAAGATCGGAGACAGCGGGCTGCCTATTGCCAAGGATGTGCCGGTCGGAGCCAATGGCGTCGGCAGCATGACGATTGATGCCAGTCAGGTACGGCTCCTTGGCGATGTGCAGGACATTCGCGGCTTGCTCAAGCAGGGAGATTATTACTTGCGGGCCGAGCTGAGCTCGGTATCCAATTACTCGACGAAAACGTCGGCGGACAAGTTCCGGATCAGCGATCCGCTGGCGCCCGAGTCGGTCAGTCAGGTGAACCTTGTGCCTGTCGGCAATGGCTACTTCGAATTGTCCTTCAAGCCGGGGCAGGACAAGCCGGAGCAAGCGGATCAGCCGCGCAGCTACCTGATTGAGGCGCTGCAGGAAGCGGACGGAGGCGAGCTGGAGCCGTATCCGCACTTTGGAACACTCACGCTGGAAGGCGAGGAGCTGCAGCGTCATTGGAATGAAGCTGCCGGTCAATACGAGCACATTCGTCTCGGCGGCTGGGCGGCCGTCTCGACGTCCGATGAGCTGAGCGCGGCCAGCGTGCCGGAGCAGCATACGGGCTTGCAAGCCGGTAGCTCGTATATCGTGGGCGTGACAGCCGCTGTGAAGCCGCCGAAGAGCGCCGATAAAAATGAAAACTGGCATGATGCGGACCGGATTGATTCGGTTAACACGCTGCTGCCTGTGCCGCAGAAGCCAAAGCTGACGTCGCTGAGCGGTACGATGGGGGCCGAAGGGAAATCAATCACACTGTTGACCGGGAGCACGGCGCAAAGCATCAGGCTGGCGGCCGATCAGCCGAATGTTGAAGTGGAGGCTCTCTATATGGAGCAGCCGGTCGCCCGAGCCGAGCTGACGAACAGTGGCAGCGACAGCGCGGGTGAGCTGAACCTGAGCAGCTTCACGACAGACGGCACCTACGGCATCGAGCTAAGGACGCGCAACAAGCAAACGGGCGACTTCTCCGTGACGATGCTGTATCTAACGGTCGATACGACCGCTCCGGTGCTGTATGTCGATACGCCGAAAACAGGTGACCGTACCGTAAACGGCGGCATTGCCGTCGCAGGCACAACAAGCAGCGACGCGGTGCTCACGGTGAATGGCACGCCGATCCCGGTGGAGCCAAACGGCGCATTTGCAGGCACAGTCCCTGTCTCCGGCGAGACGGGCAGCGTGAAGCTGGACATCGTCGCCGTCGATGGCGTCGGCAACCGCAACGAGACTGTGATCGACGTGACCAATGACGGCTTCCAGGTACCGGTTGCGCTCGTATTGCGCAGACCGGCGGATCTGAAGCTGGGCGACAGCGCGCAGGTTGAGGCGCTGCTGCGATATCCGAACGGGAAGGACGCCAAGGGCAAGGTCGGCTATAAAGAGGTGCCTGTGCCTAAGGAACAGCTCGACAGGCTGAGCTTCTCCAGCTATCGGGGAACCTCGGTTCTCGTTGATGAAAATGGGGCGCTGGCAGCGTTAAGGGCCGGCTCCAGCATCGTGAGCGCCAGCTACCGGGTGTCCCCGGATATCGCGCTCAGCTCCATGACGGTTGTGAAGGTCACCGAGCAGCTGGAAGCTCTGACTGCCGCATCGCAGCAGATCGCCAGCACGGCTGGCCGGACGCGGATCAGTGTCGGCGGCGCCGGGCATATGGATGGCGCGGAGCTGGTGTACAAGCTCGGCGTCGAGCAGCCTAAGCTGCATGATGACTTGTCGCACTGGTCGCCGCTGCCGGCCAATCTGGAGATTGCGGCTGCGGACGGAGAGTCGATCGTCATCGCCAAGCGAAGCGCGGACGACCGGCTGGCATTGGGGACGAGTCCAAAAATCGTCGCCCAGGTGTGGAAGCCGACCGCCCCGGCAGGCGGCGGTGTGCTTGGAGGCGGAGGAGCCCCTGCGCCTGCCAAGGGAACGGCCAGCCTGTCCGTGAACGGCAAGCAGGCGACCGGAGAGCTGGTGAACGGCGTGCTCACGGCTTCCGTATCCGGGAAGGAGCTGGGTGCGGAGGAGCTGCGGATTGCAGCGACGGATGCTGCCGCGCATACCTTTGTGTTCAAGCTGGACCGCGATGTGCGTGAAAGTCAAGCGATCCGGGTGGAGACGCCGCTCGCCTCGGTCCGGCTGAATGCCGGTGCTTTCCGGCAGGGTGCTGACGGCGCTCAGGTGACGATTGCCCGCAGCAGCGCGTCTGCGGCGCAAAGCTTGAGCGAGTTGGCCGACGGGATGAAGGCAAGGCTGCTGGGACAAGGTATTGACTTCCAGCTTCCAGCCAAGGACGACCGCACGGCTGCCGTGAGCATTCCGGTTCCGGCTTCGATCGCAGCGGGCGACATTACCGCGGTGATTTTGCGAGATGCGGACGGCAGCTGGACGACGATCCCTTGGAGGCTTGAAGTGTCCGGGGATAAAACGGTAGTGAATGCCAGCCTGACCGGCAACGGCAGTGTGGCGTTTATCAGCAGCCGGACGGCCTTCACGGATGTGGACGATGCGTTCTGGGGCAAGGCCAGCATTGATGAAGCGGCAGCCAAGCTGTTTGTCGTCGGCCGGGAGGAAGGCGTGTTTGCTCCGAGCAGCCAGGTTACCCGAGCCGAATTTGCAACGGTGCTGCTTCGTGTGGCAGGGCTGATGAACAAAAACGCCTCCGCCGAGTTCAGTGACGTCGGACAGCAGGACTGGTTCAGACGGAGCGCGGCAATCGCAGCGGAGAAAGGCATCGTGAACGGGTACGAGGATCAATCGTTCAAGCCGCAGCAAGAGGTAAACCGGCTGCAGGCGATGGTGATGGCGGGCCGATTGCTGGCCTATGCCGGAGCTGCAGACAGCATCACCGATGAAGAGGCGCTGGACATCCTGCGGCCGTTTGCCGACGGGGCCGCCGTTCCCGATTGGGCGGTCAGAGACGCGGCTCTCGGCATCAAGTATGGCATTATTCAGGGAACGGACGCCGGTCTGGACGGTTCGGGCGTACTAACCCGCGCGCAAGCAGCGGCTATGGCGATGCGGCTCGATCAGCGGCTTGCGTCAAGATAATACACACAGCTCTGTTCAGCTCCAGTCTGCGGCATGCGCCAATCGCCGCCAGGCTGGAGCTGGTACGATGAGTGGGGAGGATCATTTTCATGAATAAAGCTTTTCAGCGTAAAAGCTTTAGGCTCGGCATCCTGATACTGCTGCCGTTACTGCTGGTGTGTGGTACGTGGCTTGTGCAAGCCGACACCGAGAGCTGGACGGACCATGCCGACACGGCCTGGTATGACAACTATGCGAACTACACGACGTTCACGATTGATTCTCCGGAGAAGCTGGCGGGGGTCGCCAAGCTCGTGAATGACGGGACGACAGATTTTCAGGGAAAAATTTTGGAGGTCGACCGGGACTTGAGCCTGGCGGCTTATGCCTGGGCGCCGATCGGTACCCAGAGCCGCCCTTTTCGCGGCGTGCTGATTGCCCGGAGCGGAGGGCCGTTCGCGCTTTCCGGCATAACGATCAATAACACGTACAGCTATGCAGGCTTTATCGGCCACATGGAAAATGCGACCGTAGGCGGCTTCTCGCTGTCGGGGACAATCACGATCAACTCGGCGGACGAAGCGTACACGGGAGGCATTGTCGGCCGTATGACGAGCAGTGGCGGCCGCAACAGCTACATCTACGATGTCACGACAGCGGTCAGTCTGAATCTGACCGTGACCCGCGGCACGTATGCCGGTTATGCGGGCGGCATTGCCGGGGCGGCAAGCGGAATCATCTCCAATGCCACCAACAACGGTTCGGTTACCGTTACCGGCATCACGTACCAGGCGGGCGCGGGCGGGATTATGGGGCTGGTCGAAGGGGGACTGACGTTGAAGACGGCAGCCAATACGGCCGCGATTTCCTCTAGCGCCACCGGAGCTGCCGCAGCGGGCGGAATCGTCGGCCAGGCCGGTTCCAGCCTGAGCATGGCGGAGGGCCATACGGCGATTACGAACAGCGGAAGTGTCACCGCTGACGGGACAAGCGCCTATAGCGGCGGCGTGATGGGACGGCTGGCTGCAACGGCCGTAGTTACGTTCTCGGATCAGACCGCGAACTCCGGTCAGGTGCGGGTCAACGCTCCGAATGCGACCGAGTCGTATGCCGGCTCGCTGGCCGGCTTGATTGACAAGGAGCTTGTACTTGATTTTAACTACGTGAACTCCGGCCTGGTTGTTCATCAGGCGAAGGATAACATGTATACCGGCGGTCTGGTTGGCCGCGTCAAGGGCAATCTGACCTTGAACCGCAATTTCACGAACACGGTCGCTATTGAAGCGACTGCGGCAGGTACGGAGACTACCTATACAGGCTCGATTGCCGGTTATGTGGACGGCAGCGTATCCGCTGCAGCTGGCTTCCAGCTCAAAAATCAAGGGAAGCTGACGGTAGCGGGCAGCGCCTCCCCGATGTATACCGGAGGTCTCTTTGGAGCCTCGGGCGGGCAGTTGGCCTTCAACAGCACGCAGGCCGGAGCGTACGCGAACAACGGCGACCTCGTGGTAACAGGCAAGTCGGACGTCTATACGGGCGGTATTGTCGCCTACGGAGCTTACACGAAGGCAGCCAATAACGTGTCCAGCACAGGGAATGTGACGGTTACGGGCGACAAGGCGCTGTATACCGGCGGTTACATCGGCAAGGCCGCGGCTGCCGGAGCGGGGATCTCTTTTGCAGGCGAATCGTACGGCAAGACAATTACCGTAACAGGCGCAGCGGCGCAGCATACAGACGTTGCCTCCGGCGTGTATACCGGCGGTATTGTCGGGCTTCACGAGCAGGCCGCCAGCCTGGACAACGTTGCCTTTACCGGGACATTGGCCGTTGATGGCGGAGAATACACGTATACCGGCGGGATCGTCGGTTACCAGGGAGCCGGGACAATTTCCAACGCGAAGGCTGGAAACAGCGCCGCAAGTCCGGCGTCCGTCACTTCGACAGGAGCCGCAGGCGGAATCGCCGGTTATGCGGCCGGGAGCATCCAGACCTCCACGCCTGCCTATATCGGCATCCGCGCGCAAGGGCAAGACGGGCTTGCAGGCCGAGTGGGCGGCGTCGTCGGGGAAGCGGCGCTGACCGCCGTTCTCGGAAGCGAAGCCTCGCCGATTGTGGTCAAGCATGTAAGTGTGATAGCTGCCGGAGACAAAACGAGTCTCGGGGGAGCGGCAGGTGAAAATCATTCGAGCCGGGTGTATATGGCGATGCCTCTGACCGAGGCTGCGGAGCTGACGCTGCAATCGAGCGGGGATGACGCCCGCATCGGCGGCGTGTTCGGCAGAAACAGCGCGGCGCTGACTGCCGCCAATGTACCGCAAATGGATGAAATCAAGCTTGTCGCCACCGGGGCCGAAACCATGGCAGGCGGGATGATCGGAGAAAACGCCGGGACGCTTGACGGCCTTGCGATCCGCAATCCGGACATTTCCGCTGAAGGACCGCGCAGTGTCGCTGGCTTGCTTGTCGGCCGCAGCACCGGCGCGATCCGGGATGTGAAGGTGATCAACGCAGGGGAGCGCAACCCGAAGCTTGCGATCAGCGGCCGGCAATCGGTAGCCGGAGGCATCGTCGGGATTCTGGAGAATGCGGCTCTGACCGGAAACGGGCAGGACGCGGCGCTTGCTGATCTGCAGCTCACTGCTTCGGGCGAAAGCAGCCTCGCGGGAGGCATTGCCGGTCAAAGCATCCGCTCAGCGCTGGAAGCAACCATCAGCGACAAGCCTGTCCTGACGGTCAGCGGCGCAAGCTCCACGGTCGGAGGTCTCGTCGGGGAAGCGACGGGAGCGGGTGGAACGATCAAGAGCAGCCGCGTGCTGCAGCCGCTTATCACTGTCACCGGCGCCAATTCGCGCGCAGGCGGGTTGGTCGGTTATACCGAAGCGGAGCTGACGGGTTCCTCCGTCACTGCTCCAGAGGGAGAGTATGCGATCCTCAAGATCAGCGGGGCGGGCTCGCTTGTCGGCGGCTTCGCAGGCAAGACGACAAACGCTGTGATCAGCGGGAACGCGCAGGATACTAATCTTGAGCAGGTGCTGATTCACGTGCTTGAAACGGCAAGCGGCACGACGGCGGGCGGGATTATCGGCTGGAATGAAACGACCCCGGTCCGCAGCCTGGTGGCCGCAGGCGTGAAGCTGACCGACAGCGCGCCGCAGTCCACGGCAGGCGGACTGGCGGGCTACCATAAAGGGTCGGCGACCGCGATTGTTGCGGATAACTACATGGCGGACATGCATATCGCAGCAGGCGCGTCCTCCGGCCAATCCACGCTTGGCGGACTGATCGGTCTGAACGATACCCGGGACGGCGGGATGGACAACGGCGATCCGAAGACGACAGCGGGCTCCCTGCAGAACAACCGGAGCATCGGCAGCTTGACGGTGAGCGCAGCGGATTCCAAGGTCGGCGGTCTTGTGGGAGAAAATCGTTCGATAATCGCCAATACGAGCATTTCCGACGGCTTCCGGGTCATCGCCCAGGGCAGTCAAAACAAGGTCGGCGGCTTGATCGGATTGAATGCCAAAACCGTCTACTATTCATTCTCGAATGCGTCCCTGACCGCGGGCGGCAGCTTGACGGCAGCAGGCGGACTTGTCGGCGAAAATACCGGACTTGTTTCCTCCTCCTATATGAATCAGGACCTGGTAGCCGACGTTAGCGGCACTCAGGCGGGCGACGGCTATCTGGGAGGATTAATCGGTAAAAACAGCGGCGCGGTGGAACGGTCGTACACCTCGTCGGCCGTTACGGTCCGCGGCGACTACGCAAGCGTCGGCGGTCTGATCGGCTGGCAGGCGGGCGGCAGCATCGCGAGCAGCTATGCAGCCAAGCCGGTGCTGGCCGAGGGCGCCAACTCCTTCGCCGGCGGCTTCATCGGCCGAATTACCGGCGGTACGGCCAAGGACAGCTATTCGGCCGGACAAGTTTCGGCACAAAACGGAGCTTATGCCGGCGCCTTCGCCGGCCGGTACGACTCGGCCAGCAAGGAGCTGCTGGAAAACAGCTACTATTTGAAGGATGAACAGCTGGGGATCAACAGTGGTCTGCTGGATTTTGCGGGCGGCACGTATTATGAGCTGAAGCTGTATATGCGTCTGTCGCCTGTGCTGTCAGCCAGTCTGGCAGACCGGGAGACGTTCACCGCGTTATCCCGCTGGGATTTCAGCAGCCAAAACAAAATATGGAAATACGGCTCGCCGAATGCGGAGTATCGCTACCCCGAGCTGGTGCTGGAAGCGGGCGGCGGAGGTGTGCCTGCGCAGCCGGAAGTGAATGTGAATTTGAGCTGGTATACGCAAAACAAGGAGGCTCCGCGTTTCTACATCAGCACAGAGGCTGAGCTGGCTGGATTGGCTGCGATCGTCAACGGCACGGTGACAGGACTTCCGCGGTTTGATTTTGCCGGCAAGGTAGTGGAGGTAACCGCTCCGATCCGGATTCAGTCTGCCCAGTGGACGCCGATCGGGAGCAGCGAGCAGGTTGCGTTTCAGGGAAGCTTTGACGGGAAAAGCCAGCTGATCAGCGGCTTGCGGGTGGACAAGCCTGAGTTTTCCGGCTTATTCGGAGTTGTGGGCAGCAGCGCGGTCATCAGCTATGTCAAGCTGGAGCCGGTTGCGGTGACCGGGAACGGCCGGGTTGGCGCGCTGGCGGCGTTGAACAAGGGGCGTATCGCGGATGTCGACGTGGCTGTGCTGGCCGGGGGACAAGTATCCGGCGGCACGGCGACTGGCGGTGTAGCGGGCGAAAGCCGAGGCGTGATTGAGCAGGTAGCCGTTGCGGTGGACGCATCCGGCGCGATCGGCTCCAGCGCGAGCGGGGCCGCGGTGGGCGGCGTCGTCGGCCATGCTCCGTCAGGCAGCCTGACGGCCGCCGCCATGACGCTGCGCGGCGGAACGATCAACGGCTCCGGCTCGGGCAGCAGCGCCGGAGGAGTTGTGGGCAGCTCCGGCGCAGACCATAAGCTGAGCGGCATACGTCTGACGACGGCGCACGAAGGCGTCGCCAATCCGGTTGATCTGACCGGCCGCGGCGATGTTGGGGGCGTTGTCGGCTTGAAGACGGGCAAGGCGGTCGCCGGCTGGGATATGTCGGACGTGACGGTTGAAAAGGCAGTCATTTCGGCGGAAGCCGGGGGCGTCGGCGCTGTGGGCGGCCTTGTCGGCCGTCTGGAGCAGGCGGCGCTGCTGAACGGCGCGTTCACCGGCACGATCAGGCTGAGCGCTGATGGAGCAGCGGTAGGCGGCATCGTCGGCAAAAGCCTGGATTCGATCATTTACAAATCGACGGCAACCCCGGAGCTGACGCTGTCCACCGCATCGGGCGAAAGCTACGCGGGCGCAATCGCGGGGATCGTCGAGACGACAGCGGACACGGCGTTTGATTTCGGCAACGCACTGCCTTTATATCGAGGCATTACATTATCCAAGGTTGAAGGCGGTGCGGTCCGGATCGTCGGGACAGGCCGCTTGGCGGAAGTATCGGCGGGCGGCATCGTCGGCGTGAACCGTTCCTCCTCGCTGTACAGCGTAAGTGCTGCAACGACGGTGGAGGCTGCAGGCGTCAAGACGGCGAATGTCGGCGGAATTGCAGGCTGGAACCAGGGGGACATCATCAGCGGAAGCTCCACCTCGGCGCTGAGCGCCTCTGATTCAAGCATCTACCAGGCGGGAGGCGTCGCCGGGCTGTCAACAAGCGGCCGGATCGCTTATACCGAGGCCCAGGCGGGCAGCAAGCTGACCCTTGGCAGCGCGGTCGCGAATGCGGGCGTCACGCCGGCTACGCATGCGGGAGGCTTTGTTGGCCGGGCAGTCGATACATGGATTCGCCAGGCATCGGCTGATGCAAGCTTGCAGGTCGCGTGTGACAATCCGTACAATACGGTGTACGCAGGCGGTTTCGCCGGGCTGCTGGAATCGTCGGGACCGGATGGCGGCCTGATCGAGCGCGCTTACGCGCAAGGCTCCGTAACCGTAGCCGGCAAGGCAGGCGCGTATGCCGGGGGCTTTGCGGGAGATATCGGCCGCTATACGATTCGTGAAGCGGCGGCGATGACGACGGTGTCGGGCACGGCGTTTGATGCCAGAAGCGGGGGCTTCGCGGGCGTCCTGGATCAGGGCGCGGTTGTTGAGAAAGCTTACGCAGCTCCGGCCAGCGTGGAGGCGGTCGGCGCACATGGCGCGACGCGGGCTTATGCCGGCGGCTTTGCCGGGTATAACAATGGCAGCTTGACCGAAGTGTATGCGGCTGCGGGCAGCACGGCTTCGCGGGCGAACGGCTCGAATTCGTATGTCGGCGCGTTCATCGGCTACAATTTCCGTGATGGTCAAGTCAACCGCTCCTACTATGCGGGAGATATCGGCATCGGACACGGAACGGCGGCGCCGGGCTTGGCTCAGGCTGATCTGACCGTGCAGGCGGCGCTTGGCGGTTTTGATTTCACGACAGACCAGGCGAGCTGGGCCTACCTGGAGGGCGGCAATGGCGGCAAGCCGGTGCTGCGGCAGGTGTCGAGCTGGACGTTTGCGCCGGATCTGTCGTTTATGCGGGAGGCGAAGTCGCTTCAGGAGATCGTGATTTCCAGCGAACGACAGCTTGGGGCTATCGTGACGTTGGTCAATGATGCCGACTTGAGCTTCTACCGGTTATTTCATAAAAACGCAACCGAGCTGCCTGTGATCACAAAGCTGACGCTCGGTCAAAATTTGACGCTGTCCGGCGCGCTCTGGAACCCGTTTAACGTCTTCAAGGGAACGTGGGACGGCGCAGGGAACACGATCACCGGCCTCAGCTACACAAGCGCGGGCTTTGATCATTATGGCTTTACCCGAACCAACCAGGGCACAATTCGCAAAACGGTGTTTGCGGAGGCGCGCATTGCAGCCGGATCACATGTTGGGATTGTGGCAGGCACGAATGCCGAGCAGGGCGTCCTTTCGGATATAACGGTCAGCGGCAAGGTGACTGGCAGCGGCGATGAGGTGGGCGGCGCGGCAGGAACAAACATCGGCGTCCTTAGCCATATATCGACAGGAAAGCTGGACGTACACGGCCGCAACCAGGTCGGCGGGATCGTCGGCAAGACGACGGCTGTGCTTAACGGCATTACGCTGCAAGGAGCAACGGAGGTCGTGGCGTCGGGTGATTTTGCCGGAGCTGTCGCCGGGTCGGCAACGCAGCTGTCGGGCATCCGTGCAGGCGATATTTCGGTTACGGCGGCGCAGCACGCGGGGGGAATCACGGGTAAGGCCGAAGCGGTGTCGGACATCGCAGCTGGCAACATCACGGTTACCGCAGCACAGCACGCCGGAGGAATCGCAGGCGAGGCGTCCGGGTTGTCGGACGTTGTAGCTGCTAACGTGACGGTCAAGGGCGAAAGCGCGCTTGGCGGCATGGCCGGAGCGGTAACAGGTCCGATCAGCGGCATTCGCGCGACGCAGGTTTCGGTGGAAGCGACCAATGGAACAGCGGCAGGCATTGTGCCTGAAACGGCTTTTGCAATCAGCGATGTGGAGCTTGGCGCAGTGAAGGTGAAGGGCTCGTCCTACATCGGCGGAATTGTCGGCAAGACGACGGCTGAGCTTAACGGCATTACGTTGAAAGGAACAACGGAGGTCGTGGCAACAGGTGACTTTGCCGGAGCGGTCGCCGGGTCGGCGAGGCAACTGTCGGGTATCCGAACAGGCGATATTTCGGTTACCGCAGCGCAGCACGCGGGAGGAATCGCAGGCGAGGCGTCCGGGTTGTCGGACGTTGTAGCTGCTAACGTGACGGTCAAGGGCGAAAGCGCGCTTGGCGGCATGGCCGGAGCGGTAACAGGTCCGATCAGCGGCATTCGCGCGACGCAGGTTTCGGTGGAAGCGACCAATGGAACAGCGGCAGGCATTGTGCCTGAAACGGCTTTTGCAATCAGCGATGTGGAGCTTGGCGCAGTGAAGGTGAAGGGCTCGTCCTACATCGGCGGAATTGTCGGCAAGACGACGGCTGAGCTTAACGGCATTACGTTGAAAGGAACAACGGAGGTCGTGGCAACAGGTGACTTTGCCGGAGCGGTCGCCGGGTCGGCGAGGCAACTGTCGGGTATCCGAACAGGCGATATTTCGGTTACCGCAGCGCAGCACGCGGGGGGAATCGCAGGCGAGGCGTCCGGGTTGTCGGACGTTGTAGCTGCTAACGTGACGGTCAAGGGCGAAAGCGCGCTTGGCGGCATGGCGGGAGCGGTAACAGGTCCGGTCAGCGGCATTCGCGCGGCGCAGGTGTCGGTGGAAGCGACGGGCGGAGCAGCGGCAGGCATCGTGCCGGAAACGGCTTTTGCGGTCAGCGATGTGGAGCTTGGCGAAGTGAAAGTGAAAGGCTCGTCCTACATCGGCGGGATCGTCGGTAAGACGACGGCCGAGCTTAACGGCATTACGCTGAAAGGCACAACGGAGATCGTGGCAGCAGGTGACTTTGCCGGAGCGGTCGCCGGATCGGCGAAGCAGCTGTCGGGCATTCGGACAGGCGATATCACTGTCACCGCAGCGCAGCAAGCCGGGGGAATTGCGGGCAAGGCCGAAGCGGTGTCGGATGTCCGCACAGGCAACATCACGGTCACCGGGACGCAACAAGCCGGGGGAATCGCGGGCAACGCCGAAGCGGTATCGGACATCGCAGCTGGCAACATCACGGTCACCGCCTCGCAAATCGCCGGAGGAATCGCGGGCGAGGCGTCCGGGCTGTCGGACATCGTAGCTGCTAACGTGACGGTCAAGGGCGAAAGTGCGCTCGGCGGCATGGCCGGAGCGGTAACAGGCCCGGTCAGCGGCATTCGCGCGGAGATGGTTTCGGTGGAAGCGACAGGCGGAGCCGCGGCAGGCATCGTGCCGGAAACGGCTTTTGCGGTCAGCGATGTGGAGCTTGGCGAAGTGAAGGTGAAAGGCTCGTCCTACATCGGCGGAATCGTCGGCAAGACGACGGCGACGATCAACAACGTTGCCGTGCAAGGGGAGCTGGTCATTCAGGATGGCGTGGCCGGCGGTATTGCCGGGCGAAATGAAGGCAGCATCGAGCAGGCGCGCTTCAAGGGCAAGATTTCCGGCGCAGGACTTGCCGTAGGGGGCGTAGCCGGGCAAAATGCGGCCCGGATTAAAGTGTCTTACGCAACAGGAACGATTAGCAGCGAGCGTGACGGCGCCGAGCTGAATATTGGCGGCATCACGGGCTGGAATGGCCCGGCGGCTGCGATTGAACAAAGCTTTTCCGCAGCTGCGATTCATGCCACGGCTGATACCGTGAATGCGGGCGGCGTTGCCGGGGAAAATGAAGGGAGCCTGCATGGCGTCTTGAACGCAGGCAATGTGTATATTACAGGCCAAAGCTTGACGCGGGCAGGCGGCATTGCCGGATATGCGCGATCGGGCCGTATTGACAACGTCCTGAGCTACGGACAGGTGGAAGGCAGCATTAACGGAACGATGGTTCACAAGAAAACCTTTTATGGAGGCATAGCCGGGCAGGCGGCGGACAGCGCGTCGATTGAACAGGCGTTCAGTGACCGGCAAATGCTCAAGGAACGTGTTGCGTACATGGACGGCAACGGTACAATCGTCAGATCCACGCCAGGGAAGGCCGTAAACCTGAGCACCGGCGAGCTGGTCAAAGGCACGCTGGTTGAAGGGCTGGACAGTGCGATCTGGCAAGCCTCTGCGGGTTATTATCCTCGCTTGCGCGCCTTCGACGGCGTAGATGCGGCGAAGGCGGCCGCAGCGGCGGTTGTGCTCGGCGCGAAGGATACCGCTTATCGGGTAACCGCCGACTATACGTTGACCGATGGCCCGTCGCTTGTGTGGAGCACGGTCAAGGAGGAGGGGCAGGTGCGGCTGACGGCTTCCCTCGGCCAGGAAAGCCGGACCATTACCGTAAATAAGCAAGCGCTGCTGTATGCAGAGACAGCCGGGAAGCCAACGGGTCTGGCTACGGGTACCTTTAAGGACGAGATCAAGCTTACGCTGGTCACGGACGAGCCGGCCGGAATGATTTATTACACCTTGGACGGCAGCGAGCCTGCCGAGGATTCGCCGGTCTATGCCGGACCGATCGTGTTGAAGGAAACGGCGACGGTCAAAGCGATGGCGATGGCCGATGGCAAAAATGACAGCGGCATTGTCCAGGCGGTTTATACGAAGGAAAAGCCGGCCAGCGGCGGTGGAGGCGGCGGCTTTGGCGGAGCGCTTCCTCAAGCCACTCCGGCGGCAAACATTTTGGTGAATGGCCAGCCGCAATCGGCAGGTCAGGAAACGTCCGTCTCCAAGGATGGACGCACGCATACGGTGATGACCGTTCAGGAAGACAAGCTGAAAAAGCTGCTGCAGGAGCAAGGCGACAAGCCGGAAGTGGCGATTGTTTTCACGAAGCCGTCTGATCTCTGGACGGTGGAGCTGAGCGCCGAGCTGCTGCGGGAGCTGGCGAGCCGGGAGGCTGCGCTCAAGCTGGATAACGGCCAAGCCGCTTCATACCGAATTCCGGCCGCGGAGCTGGCTAATCATGCGGCTCTGCGCCAGTCAGGCAAGCCGTCAGCGCTCGTACGCATCGAAATTGCGGCGCCGGATGAGGCGCAAGCCAAGCGGCTTGAGCAGGCGGCAGCCCGTCAGGGATACGTGTTCGCTGCTCAGCCGACGGTGTTCAAGGCGACTTACACCGTGGGGGATACGGTAGGCGAACTGGACCGATTTGACAGTTATGCGGAGCGGACCCTCGTCCTTTCCGGTGCTGCGGGAGGGGCCGGGGAGCTGGCAGCGGTGCGGATTTTGGCTGACGGAACGATCAGCCCTGTACCGGCCAAGCTCAGCCGCTCCGGCGGCCAGCAAGTGGCCGTGATTAAAAGCATGGCAAGCAACGGCGTGTTTGCGCTTGTGAACACGGCAGCTCCTGCTTTCCGCGATACGGAGCGTCACTGGGCGCAGGAGGCGATTCGCGAGCTGGGCTCCCGCCTGATGATCAGCGGCACAGGGGAAGGCTCGTTTGAGCCTGACCGCAGCATTACACGGGCGGAGTTTGCCTCCATCGCAGTGAAGGCATTGGGCTTGAGTCTGGAGGATGCCGGGGCAGATATGGCTGACAGCACGTTCTCCGATGTGCAGGCTGCCGACTGGTATGCTCCTTCGATCCGGACCGCGTATGCGTACGGGCTGATCTCGGGCTATGACGACGGCCGCTTCGGTGCGCGGGATTCGATCAGCCGGGAGCAGGCGACGACGATCATCGCCAGAGCGATGCAGCTAGCCGGCATGCAGGTGCAGGTGGCGGACAGCGAGATCGAAGCGCTGCTGCGGAGCTTCGCCGACGCGGGCCGGATTGCAGGCTACGCGCAAGCCGGCATTGCCGCAAGCGTCAAAGCGGGCCTCGTATCGGGGAAAAGCGAGGGAGCCTTCTCGCCGGCCGATCCGATGACCCGGGCGGAAGTCGCTACAATTGTGCGGAAGCTGCTGCAGCAAGCCGCGCTTATTCAGTAAGCGCGAGGTGCTGCCCGCAACGGGCAGCGGCTCCGCTGGCTGAGACAATGTGCGTGTGCATGAGCAAGCGTGCTGACGCCAGCAGGCGCGGCGGCGCTGCGCTCAAAGCCAATTGGCTGTTTGGCAGCTCCAGCTCTGCTTCATGCTTCAGCCTAAACAATGCAAGGGCCTCCGTTTCCACGCGACTGCGACTGTGGAAACGGAGGCCCTTTTTCTCTGATGCTGGCGATTGGAGCCGAGGCAGCTCTTCCGCCTTGGTTCCGTTTTTGATATGGTAAGGGTGATGGATAAGCGCTATGCGGGCAACCTGACTCCAGATCAAGCGGCACGGTTGGCTTGCGAATACGTTCAAACCGGGAGAGGGCGAGCAAGGATGAGCAATTGGCGGGCTACATTGAATTCTTTAAAGTTTAAGCTCACCGTAGGACTGGTCGTTACGATCCTTCCGCTGATCGTGGTGTTGATCGTGGTAAACCAATATTCCGCCGATGTGGTGCGCAAGCAGGTGGCCCAGTCCAATAAAAATTTGCTCAGCTTGTACCTGGGGCAAATCGACCGCAGCCTCCAGGAGGTTGATAATTACTTGATCAATATGAGCCAGACCAATATGGACTTGCTCGAAATCGACCGGCTGCAAACCATGGATCCAAACAGCTATACGAAAGCGAAGCTGCGTTTGTTCAACACGATCAATAATGACCTCAGCTATTATTCGGGTCTTGATATGCTGTTTATTTATTCGGAGAAAAATGACGATCTGCTCGTGTCCCAGCGGCTGGATAAGGGGTATGACGTCCGGGATATGATTGCGACGGAAATCAAGCAGATCGTTCAGGACGATCAATTCAAAATGGATGTGAACCGCTGGTCGACGCGGCAGGTGAACGGGGATTACTATGCTTATCATATCATCAAGTCCGGACAAGTGTATGTAGGGGCATGGATGGATGCAGACAAGCTGATCGTCCCGCTGCAGCTCATTAATTTGGGGCCGTCGGGCATGTCGCTGCTTGCAACCGACCGGATGGAGCCGATGAGCCATCAGGACATTTTGCTTAACAATGGCATCCAGCTGACGGCGGGCGGCGAGCCGTATGCCTTGACGGGCGGGAAAGCCCGCTATCTGGTTATGGCTGAGCATTCGCGGAAGGGCGAGTTTTATTTATTTGCCTTAATTCCGGAGAAAACGGTGCTGGAGCAGCTTCCCGACCTGCAGCGCATCGCCTCCGGGATTTCGTTTGCGGCGCTGCTGCTGCTTGTGGTGTTCATCATTTTCATGCGCAAGGTGTTCTTGCTTCCGATCTACCGGATCATTAAGGCAATGCGCAAGCTCGGCGACGGCAAATGGAATTCGCAAATTGATCAATATCCGACCTCCACCGAATTTGAGCTGATGAACCGGACCTACAATCAGATGATTACCGAAATTGAGCATCTCAAAATTCACGTCTACGAGGAGGAGCTGAACCGCCAGCGTGCCGAGCTGAAGCATTTGCAGCTGCAGATCAATCCGCATTTTTTCCTGAATGCGCTTAATATTATTTACAACCTGGCTACGGTGAAGGACTACCGCCTGATTCAAGAGATGACCCGCTGCCTCGTCGCTTATTTCCGCTTTATGTTCCGCAGCAGCTCGTATCTCGTGACGCTCAAGGACGAGCTGCAGCATACGAAAAATTATTTGCGCATTCAAGAGCTGCGCTTCCCCGGCATCATGTCGTACGCGGTCGCGGCGCCGGAGGAGGCGCTAGCCTGCAAGCTGCCTCCGCTTGTTATCCAGACCTTTGTAGAAAATGTAATCAAGCATACGGTGGACATGGACCGGAGCATGCATATTGAGGTACGGGTCGAGCTGGAGCAGGAGGAGCAGGGCGAGCGTCTGGTTATTCGCATCGAGGATACGGGGGACGGGTTTCCGGAGCCGATTCTGCGACAGCTGCAGGAGCAGGGGAATCTGACGACAGATGAAGGCGAGCATATCGGGATCTGGAATGTACGCAGAAGGCTGCAGCTTTTGTTTGCGCAGCAGGCTTCGCTTGCCTTCTACAACAAAACGGACGGCGGCGCCGGAGTTTGCATCCGTATGCCGGTTTTTGATGACAACGAGGAGGGACGGCAGGATGGTTCAGCTGTTGATCGTAGATGATGAGGTTCACGCGGTGCGCGGCCTGCAGGCCGGCGTCGATTGGAAGAAGGTGCAGGTACAGGAGCTGTTTACCGCTCACAGCATGAAGCAGGCGCAGGAGGTGTTCGCCGAGCAGCGCATTGATCTGATGATTTGCGATATCGAGATGCCTCAAGGCTCCGGCATGGAGCTGCTGGGTTGGGTGCGCGAGCATTCTCCCCAGACAGAGACGGTGTTTCTGACGTGTCATTCCGACTTCGATTATGCAAAGCGGGCGATCAAGCTGGGCAGCTTTGATTATTTGCTCAAGCCTGTGGATTATGAGGAGCTGGAGGAGGTGCTGAAGCGGGCGATTGCGAAGATCAGAAAGGATCGGGAGCTGCTTTCGTTTGAGGAAACGTACAAGCACTACTACCGGCTATGGGAAGCGCATAAGCCGCTGATGAAGGAACGGTTCTGGCAAAGCCTGCTGCAGCAAACGATCCCGGCGATCGAGGAGAAAATCCAGGAGCAGCTGGCCGCGCACCATTTGCAGCATTTGGCATCAAGCCGGTTCACGCCCGTATTGATCCGGCTTGTACGATGGTACAAGCCGTTGAATCAGCGCGACCGGCAGATTATGACGTATGCGCTGCGCAAAGCGGCGGAGGAGCAAATCGGCCGGGATGATCCCGATGCAGCGGTCGTCTTGCTCAAGCCGCATATGCTGGTTGCGCTCATCCCTGACGGAACCGGGGCGTCTGCAGACGCTTTGCAGGCTGATGGCGAGGCGTATATTCGCTCCTGCAACGCTTATTTTTCCTGCGATGTGGTCTGTTACCAGGGGAAGCCGGTGGAGATCGCGCAAATCACGTCGATGATCGGCGAGCTGGTCCGGCGGGACGAGAACAATGTGAGCTGCATCAACGAGGTCGTCTCCTTCCGCCAGGATGACGAGCAGGAGGAGCGGCACATCGACCTGCCGTCGGCCGACGTTTGGACAGAGTGGATGAAGCAGGGGGCCAGGGAGCGGCTGCGACAGGAGGTCAGGACGTATTTTCAATCGCTGAGGGACCTCAAGGACGGGGTACGCGCGCCGTTCCTGCATACCTTTTACCAGGGCTTTCTGCAATGGGTGTTTTTCGTGCTGCAATCGAAGGGCCTGCAAGTAAGCAACGTATTCGCCGACAATCTGCTGACGGAGAAGCCGGAGGAAGCGCTCCGGTCCGTATCGGCGCTGGAGGAATGGGTACAATATATTATTGAAGTGGCGCTGAACCACATGCATGCGACGGAAAACAATATGTCGATCGTCGATAAGGTCAAGCGATTCGTCACCAGCCATATTTCGGAGCCGGGACTGTCCAGGGAGGACATAGCGGGTCATGTTTATTTGAATCCCGATTATTTAACGCGTGTGTTCAAGAAGGAGACCGGGATGTCGATTTCCGACTATTTGCAGCAGCAGCGGATTGAGTATGCGAAGGAGCTGCTCGCTTCAACGGAGGTGTCTGTCAGCGAGGTCGGGCTGTCGTCCGGGTATTCGAATTTGTCTTATTTCTCCACCATTTTCAAGAAATGTACCGGTCTGAGTCCTGCGGAATACCGGAAGCAGCTCGGAAAAACGTAGAGCCAGCGAAGCAGAAGCCACTTTCAGCGGATGGAAGTGGTTTTTTTGTGATCGCAAGACGAGGCATGTCGGAATATCGAAAGTGAGAAGTCGGATTCCTGGTAAGTTTGTCATTATGCAATCGGTTACAATAAGGTCATACAAGGAAGGAGTTGAGGAACGGCATGAATACCGAGACCGAAGTGCTGCAAACCCGGATACCGGCTGTCAAAAGCGCCAGCAAATGGAGACAAGCCTGGAAAACGATCAAACGCTACCGGGCACTGATCCTGATGATTGTGCCTGGAATGTTATACTTGTTCATCAACAACTATTTGCCGATGTTCGGCGTCATCATTGCCTTCAAGGACATCAATTACCGCAAAGGGATTTTGGGGAGCGACTGGGCCGGTCTGAAAAACTTCGAATATTTGTTCAAGACATCAGACGCCTGGCTGATTACCCGCAATACGATTTTGTACAACGGATTTTTTATTCTCATCAATTTGGCGCTTGCGATTGCGGTAGCGATTCTGCTGAACGAAGTGAAAAACCGCTTTATGTCGCGGCTGTATCAAAGCGTCATCCTGCTGCCGTACTTGATCTCGATGGTCATCGTCGGTTATCTGGGCGTAGCGATGCTGAACGTGGAGAACGGATATTTGAACCATCAAATTTTGCCGCTGTTCGGGATTGAACCGATCTCGTGGTACTCCGAACCGAAATATTGGCCGTTTATATTGACAATCGTGAACATCTGGAAAAACGTCGGTTATCTGTGCATCATCTTCCTTGCTGCCATCGTAGGCATCGACAGCGAATATTACGAGGCGGCTACACTTGACGGCGCAAACAAATGGCAGCAAATCCGCACCATTACGCTGCCGCTGCTGTCGCCGACCATCGTCGTGATGGCGCTGCTCGGGATCGGCCGTATTTTCTACTCCGACTTCGGCTTGTTTTATCAGGTGCCGCTGAACTCCGGTCCGCTGCAGCCAGCCACCGATGTCATTGACACTTATGTTTTCCGGGGACTGATGACGCTGGGCGACATCGGGATGTCCTCCGCCGCAGGCTTCTACCAGTCGGTTGTCGGCTTCTCGCTTGTGCTGGTGACCAACTACATCATCCGCCGCAAAAGTCCGGATCAAGCCCTATTCTAGAAAGGAGGCGTCGTGCCTGATGAAATCGAACCATATGAATCAGCTGTTTGTACATGTTATGTTTGTCATCATGGTGGTGGCCTGCGTCTTCCCGTTCCTGCTGCTGTTCATGGCCTCCTTTACCGATCAGAAAACAATCATCAACGAAGGTTACTCCTTATGGCCAAGCGTATTCAGTCTGGAAGCCTATAAATATATGGCCGCCACCTCAAGCTCGCTGGTTCGCGCCTATGGCATCACTGTCTTTATTACAGTCGTCGGCACGTTCGCCGGACTGGCGATCTCGACGATGCTCGCTTACCCGCTGTCCCGCGCTGACTTTCCGATGCGCAAGACGCTCAGCTTTATCGTATTTTTCACGATGCTGTTCAACGGCGGCCTTGTCTCGACCTACTTGATTTACACCGAGTTTTTTCATATCAAAAACACGATCTGGGCTTTGATTATCCCCGGCCTGCTGACGAACGGCTTCTACATTTTGCTCATCCGGACGTTTTTCAGCACTTCGATCCCGGTGCCGGTCATCGAATCGGCGTATATGGACGGAGCGGGCGAGCTCAAAATTTTTTATAAAATCGTGCTGCCGCTGTCGCTGCCGATTTTGGCGACGATTGGTCTGATGCTCGGCATCTCGTATTGGAACGACTGGTTTAACGGAATGGTGTTTGTCACCGACAGCAAGCTGTTTAGTATTCAAAATCTGCTGAACCGGATGCTCAACGACCTGCAGTTTCTACAGAAGAGTTCGATGAACAACGCGTCACAAGCGGCCGCAAACATTCCGACCGATTCGGTGCGAATGGCGATTGCTGTCATCGGGATCGTACCGATCTTTGTCGCGTATCCCTTCTTCCAAAAATATTTTGTCAAAGGTCTTACGATTGGCGCTGTTAAAGGATAAGCAAACCGGCTGCTTCCGGGTTCTGCGACTTGGCCTGCAGCATTACAAGCATACTATAGCTTAAATTTAAGGGGGATAAACAAATGATGAAAGCGTGGAAAGGCACAAGTACGGCACTTAGCGTCATGCTGGCGGCATCGACCTTGCTGGCCGCATGCGGCGGCGACAATTCGCCGGCGGGTGAGAGCGGCGCAGCGGCGGGGGGCGGAGACGGCAAGCCTTATGAAGTGACGCTGGCGTATATCCAGCTCAACGATATGCCGGATCTCGGTCTGGTGCAGGAGGAAATCAACAAGCTGTCGAAGGCGAAAATTAATGCGACGGTCAAGCTGATTCCGATCAGCATCGCCAACTGGACGCAGCAGACGAATCTGATGCTGGCCGGCAACGAGAAGCTGGATTTGATGGTGTCGTCGTCGTTGTTCAACTATGCCAGCCAGGTCGCCAAGGGACAGCTGGAGCCGATGGATGAGCTGCTGAAGCAATACGGCAAAGGCATTGTCGATGCGGTGGGACAGGATGTGCTGAACGGCTCCAAGGTCGATGGTAAAATTTATGGCGTCTCCAGCCTGCGTGATATGGGCGCCGATTACGGCGTTATGATGCGCAAGGATCTGGTGGACAAGTACAATATGGATTTGAGCAAAATCAAAACGTGGGCCGATCTGGAGTCCTTGTATCAAACGATCAAGGAGAAGGAGCCTGGCATGGCGCCGTTGGTGCAACAGACGAATACGGCCATGCCTGCGGCGAACATCTTTAATGTTAATGTAGATTCGATCGGCGACAGCTTGGGCGCTTTGGTTGATCCGTCCAATAGCACCAAGTTCGTCAATTACTTTGAGACGCCGCAGTACAAGGAAACGCTTGATCTCGTGAGCAAATGGTATAAAGCCGGGTACATCATGAAGGACATCGCCACCTCGCAGGAAGTCGGCGTGAATCTCGTGAAGGCCGGCAAGGCGTTCTCGTATTTCTCCAATATGAAGCCGGGCTTCGAGCAGCAGGAAAGCAACCTGGCGGGTATGCCGCTGGTAGGGGTTCGTCTGTCCAAGCCGCTGAAAAAAGCCGATGCGATCAACAGCTTTATGATGTCGGTGACGAAAAACAGCGATAACAAGCAAAAAGCGATGGAGTTTATGAACCTGCTCTACACGGATAAAGACATCATGAACCTGCTGGCACTCGGGATTGAAGGCAAGCATTACGTGAAAAAGTCCGATAACATCATCAAGCTGCCGGACGGTGTCAAGCAAAGCGGCTACCAGTTCAACCAATGGGAGATCGGCAACAACTTTCTGACGTACGTCTGGGACGGCACCGATCCGAAAATTTGGGATCTGACGAAGGCGCATAATGACAACGCGATGAAATCGAAGGCGCTGGGCTTCTCCTGGAACGTGGACCCGGTGAAAACCGAAATGGCGGCGGCGACGAACGTATTGAACCAATACAAGGCCGGTTTGGAAAGCGGGACGCTTGATCCGGCAGTCGTGAGCGAGTTTAACGCCAAGCTGAAGGCAGCGGGTCTGGACAAAATTATCGCCGAGAAACAGAAGCAGTTCGATGCCTGGCTGAAGGTGAACGGGAAATAATGCAACCGATGCTGAAGCCGTACCCGCTCCTGAGGGGTACGGTTTTCAGTTCATTGCCACAATCCTGAAGTATCCAATTGGATAAGAAAGGCGGTACGATATGGACCACAGAAAACACGGGCTGCCGTTTGATGTGCCGGAAAGCAAAAAGCTCCGCTTGCTGATTAATACGGACGCCAAAAACGAAGCGGACGACCAGTTCGCGATCGTCCATGCGCTGCTGACGCCGCGCTTCAAGATCAAGGGCATTATCGGCGCCCAGTTCGAGCAGACGGAACAGAGCTTTATGAAGCGGATGGTCGGCGCCACGATGGAGGAGAGCTGCAAGGAAGTCGAGCGGCTGTTGGCCTTGATGCAGCTACAGGGGCAGGTGCCTGTGTACCGGGGAGCTGCGAGGATGCTGGCGGATGAGCAAACGCCCGAGCCGTCCGAGGGCGCGCAGGCGATCATTCGCGAAGCGCTGGCCGACGATCCATCGCCGCTCTACGTCGTATTTCTCGGGCCACTGACCGATCTGGCTGCTGCCTACTTGCTGGAGCCGTCGATTGCCGGGCGGCTGACGGCGATCTGGATCGGAGGCGGCCATTGGCCGCAAGGCGGCTGGGAGTACAATCTGATGAACGATGTTCATGCCGCCAACGTCGTCTTCGCTGCGGGCATCGACTTGTGGCAGGTGCCGCATACGGTGTATACCACGATTCGCGTCAGCATTGCGGAGCTGGCGTACCGGGTTAAACCGTGCGGTGAGATCGGCGACTACTTGTTCAGGCAGCTGATCGAATTTAACGAGTGGACAGGGCGGACGTTCCCGGATGTGCCGTGGCCGAAAGGCGAGTCGTGGTCGCTGGGCGATTCGCCGGCGATCTCGCTGCTGCTCGACGATCATGAGTACGGGTATGAGCTGAAGCCGACGCCGCGCATCGCCGAGGACATGAGCTACGTGCATGAGCAGGAGGAACGGAAAATCCGTGTGTACCACTACGTCGATGCACGCTACACGCTGGAGGATATGTTCGCCAAGCTGGCGCTGTACGCCGGGCGGTAGAAAAAAAGCAGCGCTGCCCAGGGCAGCCCCTCGCAGAAGAAGCCGATTTTGCGGAGGGCTGTTCAGGCTGGGCGCTGTTTTTGCGTGCAACTTAACGAACGGGCAATTAGCTGTACCACCAGTCAGGCAATATCTCTGTTTCCTGCTCCAGCAGCTCCCGGATGATGGCATCGGCGTCGCTGATGGAGCTGACCAGCGGATCGGTCATCATGGCGCGCCGCAGCTTCACGAGGCTGCGTTCGATCACAGCTTCCGCAGTCAGCTCATGCGTGTCCAGCACCAGCTCCTGCATACCGCGAATCCCGCGCGGCATTTCCCCGACCGGGAGCGGCTTGACGCCGTCAAGTGTAACCTCGCAGCATAACTCCAGAAAGGCGTCATCGCTCATATTGCTGACCGCGCCGCGGTTAGGCGTATTGATATAATACGGCTTGCCCAGGTTGCCGACCATATTTTCGATAATATCGGTCGCGTGATCCGGTCCGAATGTCGTCTTGTACGTGGAGATGGGCCGGACACCGTTAATGAATTCATCAATTTGCTCCCACATCTCGGCATGGCGCTGGTAACGCTCCACCGTTTCCCAAATGAGCAGCGGCGGAATCGCATCAGCCGTCTTGCCGAGCCCCTGCCAGTAACGCACATACTCCTTCGTATGGGCGACGCAGGTTGGCACAAATCCGAAAATGTTGTACAGCTCGTACCCGATGGCGTCGTTATCAATCGACTTGGCTCCGCGGTCGCCGCCGTCAGTTCCTAGCTCGGCCGCCACGCGCAGCGATTCGGCAATTTGCGGAGCGATGTCCCGCCCGTCAAATTCGGCCTTCAGCAGCCAGGTGAAATGGTTGACGCCGGCGATGCGAAAATCAAACCGCTGCTCGATGTCCTCGTTGTAAGCTTGCTTCTCGGTGATGGCGTCGGTCCGCCGCAAGTACCGCTCCTTCACATGCGGCATGTGCAGGCCGTCGCAGAGCGCGAAGCTTTTCAGCTCAGGCGCGTAGCGATGAATCGCGATTCCGTGTACAGCAGACGGATTAATATAGTTGATGACCCAGGCATCCGGGCAGAGGGCGCGAATATCGTCCACACATTCCAGGATGACCGGCAGCTCGCGCATGGCCCGGAATACGCCGCCTGGTCCGATCGTATCGCCGGAGCACATGCGAATGCCGTATTTCTCCGATACCGCGCAATCAATCCCTCTGTATTTCACCGTATCCTTCGCGAAGCTCAGCACGACAAAGTCTGCGCCCGGCAGCACGTCCTTGCGCTCGGTCGAGCCTTCGAGCTTCAGCTCGACGCCTTCCTCCTCGATGACCATCCGGGCCAAGGTCAGCAGCTTGTTCAGCCTCACTTCGTCCGTATCCACCAAGGCCAGCGTGCCGCGATTTAAATAAGGAGACATCACCATTTGCCAGATCGCCTGCCGTCCGAAAAACAAGCTTCCCGCTCCCAATATAACAACCTTTGGATGTTCAGATGTACGTTGGCTCATGATCAGGTTTCCCTCCGCTGTTCGTTTACGTAGTTTGATTTCATGGCGTCGTTGCTTGACTTCATCTTCATTATAGGGAGAACGGGTGAAAGGAACATGGACTGTAGTTTTAACTTGATGTCAAAAAGTACGATTGAAGCTTCGCTCAAACCCATGTAAACTAACAGCAACTGCGCTGACTGTATAAAAAGTATGATTTGATCACAGAAGGGACTGATCCGGAATGGGACGTCCGTCGAGCTCCTTCCAGCTATTCGACGAATTGTCGGAGCATCTGACGCTCCGCATCGCCTCATGCAACATGATGCAGCATCCGTCTTACTGGAGCGAGGATAAGCAGCATGCCGACTATGATCTGTGGGTGCTGCTGGACGGCGAGGTTAACCTGCACATGAACCGGACCTCCGGCACAGCGGGGCCGGGCGACCTTGTTTTGTTTTACCCGTCCGTCCCCTATACGGCTTCTGCCGCCTCGGACGGCTGCTGCTTTCTGTACGTTCACTTTGATTTTGACCTGGGTGACCGGCCGCGCATCCTGGACGACTTCGGCTTGTCCGGCATCGTGGCGGGAGCAGCCCTGGCAGAAGAAACCGCGCTGTTCCGGCGGGCGTTCGAACGTTACCGCAGCCGCGAGGTTGCGTCCAGCGTCAGGCTGAAGGGCTGTCTGACGATGCTGCTGTCGCGGATCATTGAACAGGCGGCCGAATCGGCGGCCGGGTCGGAACAGACCGTACCCGCTCCGGCGCAGCCCGGCAAAGGGGCAATCCGTAAAATGGATGTGCTGCTGCCTGTCTTTGGCTATTTGCAGGAGCATTTGCATCGGCCAATCGCCGTCCGCGAGCTGGCCGAGCAAATCGGCATGTCGGAAAAGTATTTTATTACGTTTTTCAAACGTACAGTCGGCGTCACGCCAGGCTACTACATGCACCAGCTGCGGATGAACAGGGCGCGTGAATATTTGTATCTCGGCAGCTACTCGGTCAAGCAGATCGCCGAACGGCTCGGCTACCCGGACCCCTACACGTTTTCAAAGGCGTTCAAAAAATATTACAACCGTCCGCCGTCGCAATTTGTGTAGCCGCGAGCAGGCGGGGCGGAGGACGAAAGATGCAAGACGAAAGATGCAAAAGCGCAAGACGAAAAACGAAAAGTGCAAGGCGAAAGTCGAAGCACTGCCGGTTCCCGGGGCACCGTTTGCCTGCGGGCCTTCGGGTTCACGGCGTTTGTCCCAAGATAGAGCATAAACCGCAAAGTAGCGGTATTTTTGAACAAAGTAACGGCACAATGGGAAGCGTTTTCTTGATAGGCTGGAACTATCGAATGATTACATAGGTGGAGGCGGAGCAAGATGCTGAAGGTGGCCATTATTGGAGCAGGCGCGATATCGAAGGCGCATATTGAAGGGTACCTGCAATTTCCGGAACGGTGTACGATTGTGGCCGTCAGCGACATTTATGAGGAGAAGGCGCAGCAGCGGATTGACCAGTTTCAGCTTAACGCGCAGGCGGTCAAGGATTACCGCGAGCTGCTACAGGCGGATGTGGATCTCGTCTCCATCTGCACGCCGCCTTATACGCATGCGGCTTTGGCGACGGAATTTATGGAAGCGGGCTCCCATGTGCTGGTGGAGAAGCCGATGGCTTCCTCGCTGGAGGAATGCGATCTGATGAACGAAGCGGCCAAGCGAACGGGCCGACTATTGTCCGTCGTGGCCCAAAATCGGTTCAGGACGCCGATGATGAAGCTGAAGGCGGTGCTGGACAGCGGGCTGATGGGCAGCATCGGACATGTGCAGGTGGATTCCTTCTGGTGGCGCGGACATTGCTATTATGACCTGTGGTGGCGCGGCACGTGGGAGAAGGAGGGCGGCGGCCCGACGCTGAATCACGCCGTACATCACATTGACGCGCTGCTGTGGATGATGGGCCGTCCGGCGGAAGTTCAGGCGTTTATGAGCAATGTGTCGCATGATAATGCGGAGGTTGAGGATTTGTCGATTGGCCTGCTGCGGTATGCGAACGGAGCGCTTGGCCAGGTGACCAGCTCGGTCGTGCATCATGGCGAGGAGCAGCAGCTGATTTTCCAGGGACAGCAAGCGCGTGTGTCCGTGCCGTGGAAGGTGCGGGCGTCCTCCTCGACAGCCAATGGCTTTCCGACACGCAACGCCGCGCTGGAGGAGCAGCTGCAAGCGTTGTATGACGAGCTGCCGGAGGTGGTGTATGAGGCGCATGCCGGGCAAGTCGATAATGTGCTGACGGCCATTGAGACAGGCGCTCCGGCATTGATTGACGGCGTGAGCGGGCGGGAGACGCTGGAGCTGATCACGGCCATTTACAAGTCGGCCAGTACGGGACAGCTCGTGAAGCTGCCGTTGGCCGCCGATGATCCGTTCTACACCAGAAGCGGCGTCCAGGCCCATGCGACTCATTTTTATGAGAAGACGGCATCGGTCGAAAACTTCACGACGCAAACGATTACGACGGGCAGCACGTATAGCTAGGGACAACGCCGATCCCCAAGGGCTGGCAGTACGTCTAGCGAAGCATTTACCGGCGGCCCCGTCCGGCGGTTTGCTTACAAGCGCGGAGTGGTCGTCCGGTCGGCCTGCTTCTGCCATTGCTTACGGTATTGATGCGGCGTGACGCCAAACTGGGTTCGGAACGTCTTGCAGAAGTGGGAGCAGTTGGACATGCCGACGGCTTCGCCGATGTGCGAGACCGGCTGATCGGTAGTCATCAGCAGCTTGACGGCTTGCTGCATCCGTCTGGCGATCACGTAGTCCGAGATGCTTGAGCCGGTGCAATCCTTGAACAGATGAGAGAGATGATGGGCGGAGAGGTGAAGCTCGCTGGCCATATTCTCCAGGCGCAGCGGTTCGGCATAGTGTCCCTCCAGCCAGGCAAGAATACGCTTGGCCTGGTGGGGGAGGCGGGCCGTTCCCTGGTGGAGCGGTCCTTTGTTTTGCTCCCACAGCAGCTTGAAGGCATGGAAAAAACGGATGAGGAATAAGGAATATTCCTCCATCTCGTCCTGGCTGCCCAGCATCGGCTGACGCTGCTCCAGCTCCTGAAACAGCGTGTGCAACGGCAGCAGCTCACCCACATTGTACAGGCAGGGATACGGCAGCCTGCTGGTGTACATATGCTTATAGAAAGCAAGCAGTCCGGGCCACTTGTCGAAATACGCTTCGAACAGCACAGGCTCAAATTGAACGATGGAGCGGACAAACGGAGTTTGCGTACGCGACTCCATTTGCACGCGGTGCAGCTGATACGGCTGAAATACACAGATCATGCCTGACGTGAGCTCATAGCTTGTCTGATCCAGAATCAGCGTCCCCTTGCCCTCGTGTATGATTAAAATTTCCATGCCTTGATGCGCGTGAAAAACGCCGGGAAACGGGGCGGTATCGGCGCTCGTTCGCTGATAGGCGTAAAAGAGCTTCAGCTCGTTCAGATGGATCGGTTGAATATACGACACCAGCGCCACATCCTTTCCAGCCACAGCTCACATTCCCGTCCGCTGCCGATACTATTCAACATATCACATTTCCGAAAAATTTGAATGCTTTTTCCATGCAGTTTTGCTAAAATTAGGCTTGAACAATCCGGGGGGATGAGCTTAGGAAAGCCGTCCTCCGTTTTTATGCAGGCAAGCCGTTGGCGTGCGAGGAAGAGATCGGAACGGCAGTCTGGAAGCATGAAGAAGAGGATAAGAGGATGGAGCGCAGCTATGGGACAACTATTAGCTTTGATGCTGGACGATTTTGCCGACTTCGAGATTACGCTGGCGTTTCATAAGATTAAAAATATCGGCAAACGGGAAGTGATAACGGTAGGCTACAGCCGGGATGAGGTGTTGAGCGAGTCCGGCTTAGGCTACAAGCCTGCGATGACCGTGAAGGAAGCTTTACAGCTGCAGCGGATTGAAGGAATCCTACTTCCCGGCGGGCCGATTCGCGAGCAGCGGGAGGAGCTGACGGAGCTGCTGATCAGGCTTCATCAGGAGCAGGTTATGCTGGCCGCGATCTGCAACGGACCGCAATATCTAGGGAGGGCGGGTATTTTGGATCACCGCACATATACCACGTCTTGCTCTCTCGCCAGCATTCAGCGGCTTGGTGTAGCGGACCCGTTCCCGCGTCATAACGCTGTCGATCAGCGTGTATGGCGCGACGGACATATTATTACAGCGAAAGGCCGCGCATTTGTCGATTTTTCGTTTGCGGTGTTCGACTATTTAGGTATTTACGACGATAGGGGAGAGCAGGAGCAATTATGGAACGATATTAGGGGGTAATCGAAGTCGTGAGCGAAAGCTGATCGAAACGCAGGCGTACAGGTCTGGTTTTGCTCAGCTCTTTTTCTAATTCCAAGTTCTCCTGAATCTATGACAAGAGCTGGCGCTGTTGGCGTTTACAATACAAGTGAATTGAAGGAGGAGGTAATGATCATGGGACCATTAACGGGAAAAGTAGCTTTGGTAGCAGGAGGAACACGGGGAGCCGGGCGCGGCATCGCGGTGGAGCTGGGAGCGGCAGGAGCGACGGTTTACGTCACAGGCCGTACGACCCGGGAACAACAGTCAGAATACAACCGGCCGGAAACGATTGAGGAGACGGCCGAGCTTGTGACCGCGGCTGGAGGTACGGGCATTGCGGTACAGGTGGACCACCTGGAGCCTGAGCAAGTCCGGGCGCTGGTCGCCCGCATTGAGCAGGAGCAGGGGCGGTTGGATGTGCTGGTTAACAATATATGGGGCGGGGAGCAGCTGGCCCAATGGGAGGTTCCGGTGTGGGAGCATTCGTTGGAGAGAGGGCTGCGCATGCTGCGGCTGGCCGTGGACACGCATCTGGTCACGAGTCATCTGGCGCTGCCATTGCTGATTCGTAATCCGCACGGCTTGGTCATTGAGGTGACGGACGGCACAGCCGAATACAATGAACGCAACTACCGGGTGTCTATCTTTTACGATTTGGCAAAAGCTTCGGTCATCCGTATGGCGAAATCGTTGGCTCATGAGCTGGGGCCGCATCAGGGGACAGCGCTTGCGCTGACGCCAGGCTGGATGCGTTCAGAGATGATGCTGGAGCACTTCGGGGTGACGGAAGCAAGCTGGCGCGATGCTGCGGCGAAGGAGCCGCATTTTATCATCTCGGAATCGCCGCGGTACGTAGGCCGGGCGGCAGCCGCGCTGGCAGGCGATTCAGAAGTTGCGCGCTGGAACGGGCAATCGGTATCGAGCGGCCAGCTCGCGCAGGTGTACGGGTTCTGCGATCTGGACGGCACGCAGCCGGATTGCTTCCGGTACATGGCTGAAGTGATCGAGGCCGGCAAGCCCGCCGACGTCACGGGCTACCGGTAGGGGGAAAGAGGCTTGCTTTCAGGTATAGTCTTTCAGGTATAGTAAAGGAATCAGGCTATGTAACTGGAGGATGCCGGATCGGGACTGAAGGAGCGAGCGGATATGAAGGTAATCATCGCGATGGATTCATTTAAAGGAAGCTTGTCTTCGCTGGAAGCGGGGCTTGAGGTGGAACGCGGTATCAAGCAAGCGGCGCCGGAGGCGGAGACGGCGCTGTTTCCGCTTGCAGACGGCGGCGAAGGGACGGCCGCTGCGCTGGTTGCGGCCACGGCTGGGAGGTGGCGCACGGTTCAAGTAACAGGGCCATTGGGCGAGCCTGTCCGTGCGGCGTACGGATTGTTGGGGGACGGCCGTACGGCTGTCATTGAGGTAGCGGCAGCTTGCGGGCTGCCGCTTGTTCCCGTTGACCGCCGCAACCCGCTCAAGACGACGACGTACGGGGTAGGGGAGCTGATTCGCGATGCGATCGGCCAAGGCTGTCGACAATTTGTGATCGGATTGGGCGGCAGCGCCACGAACGACGCCGGGAGCGGAATGCTGCAGGCGCTCGGCTACCGGTTGGAGGAGCAGGATGGCCGCAGCATCGGGCCTGGCGGCGAGGCTTTGCTGCAGCTTCGCCTTATCGTCGGGACGGAGGTTTGTCCGGAGCTGCGGCACTGCCGGTTTATTGTCGCCTGCGACGTAACGAATCCGCTGCACGGCCCGCAAGGGGCTGCCTGCGTGTTTGCCCCTCAGAAGGGGGCCAGTCCCGAGCAGGTCGAGCTGCTGGATCGCGGGCTGGCGCAGTTCGCCGCGGTGGCGGCGGCATCGTACGGCCGCGATTTGCAGGAGATTGCCGGGGCCGGAGCGGCTGGCGGGCTGGGCGGCGCATTTGCCGTATTTTTGCCAAGCGAGCTGCGATCAGGCGTGGAGCTGGTCATGGAGCAGATCGGGATCGAGCGCGCGATGTCCGGAGCCGACTTTGTCATTACCGGCGAGGGGAAGCTGGACGATCAAACGTCGCTGGGCAAGGCGCCGCTCGGCGTAGCCCGTCTGGCCAGCAAGTATGGCATACCGGTGCTGGCTTTGGCTGGCGGTGTGGCCGAGGAGGCAGCGGGATTGCACGACCTGGGCATCACGGCGTATTTCCCGATTCCCTGCGGCCCGGTTACGTTGGAGCAGGCGATGTGCCCGGAGACGGCGAAGCGCAATATCAGGCGCACAGCGGAGCAGCTATTCCGGCTGATCGGCGGGTGCAGGGAAAGAGACGGCTCCCGAGCAGCTGGCAGAGCCGATTCTGAGCGAGTATAGAGGAGAGAGTGCGACAGATGAAAGCCGGCTGCGGAGGCGGTGCAACCTTTTTGCGGCAAGTCCCGTCAATGACAATGACTCGCGAGGTCACAGCACGGGATACGGAAGGGAGAATAACTAATCATGAAAAAGACAACAGCCATCGGCTTGACCGCGCTGCTGCTTAGCGGCATGACGGTGGGATCAGCCTTTGCCTTTAACGATGTGGACGATAGCCAGCGCGAAGCGGTGACTGCGCTGCAGAGCCGCGGCGTGGTGAATGGCATCGACAACGAGCATTTTGCTCCGAAAGGCCAGATCAGCTACGCGCAAGGCGTGCAGATGGTCGTCAAGGCGATGGACCTGAACCTGGACCTGATGAAGCTGGCGAAGCCGCCGGTTGCTTCAGAGCTGTACCCGAACGTCAGCGATGATGCCTGGTTTGCGCAAGCTTTTATTTTCGCTCATTATAATGGGCTGGACATTCCCCAGGACGTGAATCCGCACGCGAAAATTACGCGGGAGCAGTTCGGCAGCCTGCTTGTGCAAGCTTTGGAGAAGAAGGGCAATTTCCCGCTCGTGAAGATGTTTATCGAAGTGAAAGACGATGATCAGTTTACACCGGTGCTGCAGGGCAGTATTCAACGGCTGCTGCTGTACAAAATCACCTCGCTTGATGCCGAGGGCAAGTTTCATCCGCAAAGCGAGCTGACGCGCGGCGAGGCGGCGGTCTGGGTCTACAACGCGTTGCGTGTACTGGAGGCCCATTCGAGCAAGCCGGCCCCAGCTCCGGCCCCGGCGGCTGAAATTACGGTCAGCGTGGATAAAGTCAACGATGAAGTCAGCAAGGTGACCTTGACCTGGGCAGAGCGGCCTCATCCGGGCTACGGCATGGAGATTACGGGCATTCGCTTTGAGTCAGGCAACCAAGCCGTCATTACCTACAAGCTGACGGACCCAGACCCGGACAAGATGTATCCGCAGGTCATTACTCCGGCGAAGGTATTGACCTTTATTCCGGCAGGCTATGAGGCTGTGGCCGAGCCTGACGCGGTCATCAATTACACTACGGAAGCGGCGAGAGAGCTTTAGACTCTTCTTTAAATATGGTCAGAATCGTCCGTATGGCGGGCGGCTCTGGCCTTTTTATGTAAACGGATGTTGCTTCATTTGACAATCATATCTCTCAGCCTGCAAGGTATAGGTAGAACGATTGGATTGAGGTTACAAGAAAACCAGCTTTCCGGGAGGTCGTATGCATAAAGTAATGAAATTGAAAGCGACAGGCGCAATCGCCTGCGCACTCATGTTGACCACAGCGCTGAGCCATCCTGCCGAGCTGCTTGCGGCCACAGCTGAAGCTTCCGTCCGTCCAACCACGGCGAGCTTCAAGGACTTGCAGCATGTAGACGCGAGCCTGAAGACGCAGATTGATACGCTGCTGGCAGCGAAGCTGTTCGACGGCGTGTCGGACGATACGTTTGGCATCGGAGAACGGATGACCCGCGCGCAATTTGCCAAGGTTGCTGCGCTTATGTTTGAGCTGCCGATAGCAGGCGCAGGTACAGTGTCTGACTTTACCGATGTCCGTGCGGACGATCCGGCCAACGGCTGGGCGATTCCTTATATTGAAGCGGCGAGAAATACCGGTCTGGTTGACGGAGTATCGGAGACGGCCTTCGCTCCCTCCGATGCGGTGACAGTGGGCCAGCTGGATACGATTTTACTGAAGGGACTGGGGAAAAAGGTCGAAACGGCAGGTCAGCCGTGGTACAGCGATGCGGTTCAGCAGGCGGAAGCGCTTGGCATTCATCCCGTCGGTAAATCCGGCGCTGCTGCCGCTGATCGCGCTGATCTGGTGCAAGCTGCTTATGCCGCTCTCCAGCTTCTGAAGCCGGTCGGGCAGCCCCAGACGCCAGCTCCGCCGGCCACGCCACCCGCGTCTGTTGCGCCGGTGTCGGTACGCGCTGTGACGGCTTCTCCCGATTCGCTTCAGCTCCAGGTCACATTGGACGGCAAGGTGGACCCAACAAAAGCCACCCTAAGCCTGAGCAAGGATGGAGCGGCCATTGCTGCTGCAACAGCATGGTCCGAGGATCGCTCATCCGCCAGCTTGACGATCCGTTCCGCACTGGCTCCTGGCGACTACACGGTAACACTTGGCGGATTGGACCCGGCTGCGATCAAGCAGGCGACCGGCAAGCTCACGATTACCGCTGCAACCTCATCGTCCGTCACGACGGGAAATATGACCTACAGCGTTTCGCCGGTCTTCGAGCTTGCCAATGTCCGGGATAGCGGCCTGACCGAGCTGGCTACGGGCAGCAGCGGCTATGTGACGCGGGCGAATGCCGAAAACCCGACGACCAGCAAATTTGCAAAGGAAATTAAATTGAGGGTGATTTCCGGCGGCGAAGAGGTTGCTGTGCCGGGGATAATCCAGGCGATGACCTCGACGAATCCCGGCGTTGTGGATGTGAGCGTGTCGGCCGATCATCGCGGTTATGTGCTTGGCAATAAGTCAGGAACCGCTACGCTCACCGTGCTGTTTAGAGCGCTCAATGGCGAAACGAAACAGCTGCAGACGACAGTTACGGTGAAGTCCGATCCCTTGCTTGGCCAGAAGCTAACGGCTGCGAACAGGTACACTCGCGAACTGAGCGCATCCGCTGAATTCAATGCTTATGAAGCGATGGACCTTGCGCTGACCGATAATTACGGCATTGTCTATGAACGCGACGAAATCAAGAGCTATAATTTCGCGTTGGCGACGCTGTTCATGACCAATGCCGTGGAAGGAGGCGGCACGGTTCAGGTTGCCCAGGACGGCGTCGTCCGGATTAGCGGCACGGTTACAGCCTTTGAGCTGACCGCCGTCTTGCCTGGCGGACAGCGTGCAACCACTTATGTTACTTTAAAGTAGGCACAACCAGAATCCGCGTTTGACAAATGACTAGATCACGCCTGCTGAACCCGCAGCTTCTCGCTCCATGTATCAAACATGGGTTGCTGCGGGTATATTTGCCCAAGCCGCCGGAGACAATGGGGAAGGCGCTAAAAAGTTGTAAAACCACTTGCAAAATGCAGGCGAAGTGGTTATCATAAATAGTGTTGTTAGCACTTGAGACATTCGAGTGCTAAACGAAACTGAGATCCACATTTTAAAGGAGGCAATTTCTCATGATCAAACCGTTGGGTGATCGCGTAGTTATCGAAGCCATCGCTAAGGAGGAAACGACCGCATCCGGAATCGTACTGCCTGACACGGCTAAGGAAAAGCCGCAAGAAGGTAAAGTCGTAGCAGTCGGCAGCGGTACACTCAAGGATGGCGAACGCGTAGCGCTCGAACTGAAGGAAGGCGACCGTGTTATTTTCTCCAAATACGCGGGTACCGAAGTGAAATTCGAAGGCCGCGATTTGCTGATCATGCGCGAAAGCGACGTACTGGCTGTTCTGGCTTAGTCATCGCACCTTATACTTAGGCTTAGCCTCGTTACTTAGAAATATCCGAACGTGTTCAACATAAACATTTTCCAAATCAGGAGGGTTCATTCATGGCTAAAGATATTAAATTCAGCGAAGAAGCTCGCCGTTCGATGCTTCGCGGCGTAGACGCTTTGGCGAACGCTGTTAAAGTTACACTCGGTCCTAAAGGCCGCAATGTCGTGCTTGAGAAAAAATTCGGCAGCCCGCTGATCACAAATGACGGCGTGACGATCGCGAAAGAAATCGAGCTGGAAGACGCGTTCGAAAACATGGGCGCTCAGCTCGTTAAAGAAGTAGCGACTAAAACAAACGACGTTGCCGGCGACGGTACGACAACAGCTACGGTGCTGGCGCAAGCGATGATCCGCGAAGGCTTGAAAAACGTAACGGCAGGCGCTAACCCGATGGTTATCCGCAAAGGTATCGAGAAAGCTGTTAAAGCAGCTGTCGGCGAACTCGCCAGCATTGCCAAGCCAATCGAAGGCAAGCAATCCATCGCACAAGTTGCCGCTATTTCTGCAGCTGATGATGAAGTCGGCGAACTGATCGCAGAAGCCATGGAAAAAGTCGGCAAGGACGGCGTAATCACCGTTGAAGAATCCAAAGGCTTCGCTACGGAGCTGGAAGTCGTTGAAGGCATGCAGTTCGACCGCGGCTACATTTCCCCGTACATGATTACGGATACGGATAAAATGGAAGCTGTGCTGGACAACCCGCATATCCTGATTACGGACAAAAAAATTACGAACATTCAAGAGATCCTGCCGGTTCTTGAGAAAGTCGTACAATCCGGCAAGCAATTGCTGATCATCGCTGAGGATGTCGAAGGCGAAGCGCTGGCGACCTTGGTCGTTAACCGTCTGCGCGGCACGTTCACTTGCGTAGCTGTTAAAGCTCCTGGCTTTGGCGACCGCCGCAAAGCGATGCTGGGCGATATCGCTGCCCTCACTGGCGGCCAAGTGATCACCGAAGAGCTCGGCCTTGAGCTGAAATCGACGCGTCCGGATCAACTCGGCTCCGCTCGTCAAGTTCGTGTAACGAAAGAAAACACGATCATCGTTGACGGCGCTGGCGACAAGAAAGATATCGGCACTCGCGTTTCGCAAATCCGCGCTCAACTGGAAGAGACGACGTCCGAGTTCGATAAAGAAAAGCTGCAAGAGCGTCTTGCGAAGCTGTCCGGCGGCGTAGCTGTCGTGAAGGTCGGCGCTGCTACCGAAACTGAGCTGAAAGAGCGCAAACTGCGTATCGAAGATGCTCTGAACGCAACGCGAGCGGCTGTTGAAGAAGGAATCGTGGCAGGCGGCGGTACTGCGCTTGTTAACGTATATGCGGCAGTTGCTGCTGTGCAAGCTGGCGGCGACGAGCAAACAGGCGTGAACATTGTTCTGCGCGCGCTGGAAGAGCCTGTTCGTACCATCGCAGCTAATGCGGGTCAAGAAGGCTCGGTCATCGTTGAGCGCCTGAAAAAAGAAGCAACAGGCATCGGCTACAATGCTGCTTCCGGCGAGTGGGTAAACATGATCGAAGCTGGTATCGTTGATCCTGCGAAAGTAACGCGCTCCGCCTTGCAAAATGCAGCGTCCGTTGCTTCCATGTTCCTGACGACTGAAGCTGTCATTGCTGACAAACCGGAAAAAGACAAGCCAGCTATGCCTGATATGGGCGGCATGGGTGGTATGGGCGGCATGGGCGGATTCTAATCCGGCCCTGATCGGTGAAGCTGCGGCTTCAAGCCCAGGTTTAGATAGGAGAAACGGCATCCGTGAGGATGCCGTTTTTTGGCATGATCCGGAGGCCAGGGAATCTGCTGAAGTCAAGCGGCTTGTATGCTTTTATGGTACAATAGCTGGCAAGAATACGAAGTAAATCAGGAATTGATTTGAATTTGAAGAGGTGCAGGCAATGCAGCTACGAACGAATAAGGAATGGACCCGTTTTTTGTTCAGCCACTTTTCACAGCCTGTTTTGCGGCAAGGGCTGGAATTATACCGCGAGGATGAAATAAGCTCCTACGAGTCTGACGATCATCTTCTGCAAGGCGCGGTTCTCCAGAAGAAGCCCAATGGCCGCTACCAGGAGCTTGAGGCTGTCTTCAATCTGGATGCGCCGGGGAGAAGCAGCTGCGCTTGTACGCGCTCACCTGCTTGCGAGCACTTGGCCGCGTTGCTGATGCTTCATCTCGAGGAAGAGATAGGGCTTTCACCGGAAACTCTGTTGTCGCCCGGCGGCAGCGCCTGGGGGGCGCGCGTACAAACGGCAAGCTCGCCAATGGTCGAGAAGAAGGCTGACAAGCTCCCCGCACCCGCATCCAACTCCAGTGTAGAGGACTGGCACCGCTATTTCCGCCAGCAATTTCCGCCGGAGCGATTTAACGCGCCGCGCGTGATGGAGCGATTTTACGACACCGTCTATGGCGGCTTGTCGCCGATTAGCGCTTCCTGGCCGGCGCCGTTGCGCGGCTTGTTTGACATTCATGCGCTGTTGTTTACGTTTGAGACGCTAGGCAATATGTCGGCTTCCGTCTATCGTTACTCGTTTGCTTATGATTTTTATTCATGGAGGGAGCTGTTTGGAGAAGCCTCCGGTCAGGCTTACCGCCAGTTAATCGCTGTACTGAATCGGATGGACGCAGTCGAGACCTCCCGGCAATATGGCGATCATGTGCTTGCTACCATTGCTTATTTGGCCGAGCATGCGTTTCCGGCGGCAGGTAGTTCAGTTCCCTGGGTCAATATTTATATCTCTGTCTGGCGAGGGCTCATGATTGACCCGGCGGCCAGAGACCGGGAGAAGGCTAGGCTGAGCCGGGCGTCCAGACAGCAGATCAGTCCGGCCGCATTTGATCAGCTGCAGGTTGCGAGAATTATGTTTGATGTGGATGAGGCCCAGGATGCGGCTGCCTTGAAGAAGGCGGCTGAGCTGCAGGCGAACGGGCATGTGCGCATGTATCCGCTTTTGTATGGATTTCAGCAGGCGAAGGAGTGGGAAAGGCTGCAGCATTGGCTGGAGGAGCTGGCCCCGCTTATTGATGAGAAATGGAGCCGGCCTGACGACACTTATTATGCGTTCTGGGAACAGGTGATGGCTCATCGGCCGGCCGAGGAGGCTTGGGAGCGGACGATGCGCGCGCTGTTTCCGGCGAGTATCCCGGTTTATTTGGAGCGTCTGATGCGTCAGGAGCGGTTTCAGGAATGGGTGGATTTGCATATGGCGTTTGGCTACACGCCGCTTGACCTGCGCGCCGCTGACTACAAGCCGATTGAGCTGAAGCGCAAGGATTTGCTGCTTCCCTGGTTCCATCACAGCGCCGAAAAGCTGATTGCGGAGAAAAATCGCACCGCCTATAAGCAGGCAGTCAAGCTGCTGAAAAAATTGCGTACGATGTACGGCAAGCTGAAGCGCAAGGAGCGCTGGGAGCTGTATTTGGCGCATATTACGGTGAAATATTCGCGTTTGCGCGCGTTGCAGGAGGAGCTGGCGCAGCTCCGGAAGGGAGAAGCTTAGAGGATGATCCACTTGAAGACGTATCTTATTCAGGGTGAGCCTCTGCCTGGGGGCGGCTGGGCGTTGTGGTCGGAGGCGGAGGACGGTCGAGCCGAGCTGTCTGCCGAAAGCTCGCGTGCGCGATTATTTCCGTGGCATGAACGTTCCATGTACGGTACGCTGCTGGAGCTGGGGCTGCCAGGTCGTCCCGAGGCGTTCAAGCTGTCTGCTTACGACGCACTGGACTATTTGGCTGAGCCGGACGTTTCGCTTCATTTACCATTGGCCTGGAGTGAGACGCTGCAAGCAGCCAGACAGGCTGCCAGGCTGCTGAGGCGGGCGCTGGACAAGGGATGGTACCGTCCTGATCCGGCGGCGTGGCTGCGCGGGGAGCTGAGCTGGGCGCTGTTGCTGCCGTCTGAGCAAGCGGATGAGCTGGAGCAGCTGCAGCAGCAGCTTGCGGCTGTCGGAGCCGATCCGACGGCCTGGTTTTCAGCGGCGCTGGAGCAGCTGCTTACGGAAGAGGATAGGATAGCGGGAGCCTGGAGCGAGCTGCTGGCTCAGGAGCCGCTGCTGAAGCGGCACCGCGACGATGCTGAGCTGCTGCAGCAGGAGCTGGCGGAGCTGCACAGCGGACGGTACAAGACGGCTGAGCCTGTCGATGCAGCGGGGCTGCTGGATGAGGAAAGCTGGCTTGTTTCGGTCGGCTGGAAAAAGGATGACATTCCGTTCCGGATTGGCCTGCAGCTGCTGGAGCCACGCGGGTTGGAGGAAGGCGGGGACGAGGGGCGCGCAGAGAATGGGCGGCTGTCGGCTGATGAGCAGACCTGGTCGCTCAGCCTGCTGCTTCAGGACAAGCAGGATCTGACACGGATTGTCGAACAGGAGCTGGAAGGCGTCTCGCCGTCTCAGTTAGGTTCGCTTTTAAGCGGCAGACACGATCTTCCCGCGCATTGGCGTGACACGCTGGCGACCAAGCTGGAAACCGATTTGGGGCGCGCGCTGCTGGCCGTGCCGGAGCTGCTGAGGGCAGTAGATCGGGAAGCAGATCAGGAAGCAGATCAGGCTGAAGCAAGCGCCCGTTTCCGTGGACGGCTGACCGATGACGAGGCCTGGACCTTTTTGGACCGATATAGCTTGAAGCTTGTGCAGGCGGGCTTGCAAGTATGGCTGCCTTCTTGGTGGGAGGAGCTGCGGCGGACGCAGCCGCGACTGAAGGCGCAGCTGCAGCCCTCGGCAGGCGCCGGCTCGGGCTCCATGCTGGGCATTGACCAGCTGATGACATTTGACTGGAAGATCGCCGTCGGCGATACGGACTTCTCGGATGCCGAGTTTGCCCGTCTTGTTGCTGCAAACAAACGGATGATGTACGTGCGCGGGCGCTGGATTCAGCTGGACCCGGCTTTTGTCGAAGCGATGCGCAAAGCGATGAAGCGTGTGGGCAAGGGAGGACTTTCCTTCCGTGAAGTGATGGAGCTTCACCTCTTGCAAGCCGAGCAATCAGGCAGTGCGCCTGCGCAGGAAGGTCATGCCGACCTGACGCCGGAGGAGGCGGAGCGGCAGCTGCGGATTGAGGTTGGTCTGAATCGTCATATGGCCCGGCTGCTGGAGCAATTGCAGGATACAGACCGCATCCCGGTGGTAGACGCTCCGGCAGGGCTGCAGGCCGAGCTGCGCAGCTACCAGCGGGATGGGCTGTCATGGCTGCTCTTTTTGCGGAAATTCGGCTTCGGGGCATGTCTGGCGGATGATATGGGTCTTGGCAAAACGATTCAATTTATCGGCTACTTGCTGCATGCGCGGCAGGCGGGTTCCGGGTTGGATGCGGCTGGAGCAAGCGAAGGAACAGTGAAATCGGCCCAAGCAAGCGCCGCCCTGACGGAAGCGGAAGCAGACGCAGCGCCCAAACGCCGGGGACGGCCGCGCAAGGAGCAGTCTATGTCAGCAGAGCTTGCGCCTGCGGCTAAAGCTGACCAGCCGGTTTCGGCTTCTGCCGTAATCGCAGACCATGGCGCCCGTTCGCCCGGCCTGCTGATTTGCCCCACCTCCGTGCTCGGTAACTGGCAGAAGGAGCTGGAACGGTTCGCGCCTTCCCTGCGCGTATATTTGCATTACGGTGCTCAGCGGGCTAAGGGCGAGGCTTTTGCTCCGGCGGTGCAGGGCTATGATATTGTGCTGACTTCCTATACGCTGGCGCAAATGGATGAGGAGGAGCTGTCCGCAGTCATGTGGGATGTCATCGGTCTGGACGAAGCGCAAAACATCAAAAATGTCCATACGAAGCAATCTGCTGCGGTTCGTAAGCTTAACGCCCGCCATCGGATTGCGTTGACCGGGACGCCGATTGAAAATAAGCTGACCGAGCTTTGGTCGATTTTTGATTTTATGAACCCGGGCTATCTGGGGACGCTTGGCGGCTTCACTCATAAATACGTGAATCCGATCGAGAAGGGCGACGCCCAGGAGCTAATCGGACAAGTGCAGAAGCTGATCAAGCCGTTTCTGCTGCGGCGGGTCAAAAAAGATCCCGCTATCCAGCTCGATCTGCCGGACAAAACGGAAACCAAGGTATATGTGCCGCTCACCGTAGAGCAAGCGACCCTGTACGAAAACACGGTGCAAGATATGCTGGAGCAGATCGACAAGCTGAGCGGAATCGAGAAAAAGGGACTCATTCTCGCTACACTGAGCAAGCTCAAGCAAATTTGTGATCACCCGGCGTTGTTTCTTAAGCAACCGTCCGATTCGGCTTGGGAGGAGCGCTCCAGCAAGCTGGAACGGCTGCTTGAACTGGTGGATGAGCTGCGGCAGGAGGGCGAGAGCTGCCTGATCTTTACCCAGTTCGTCGAAATGGGCCATCTGCTCAAGGCGACGCTGGAGCGTGAGCGGGGCGAGCAGGTACTGTTCCTGCACGGCGGCGTGCCCAAACAGCAGCGCGATGCGATGATCGCCCGTTTTCAGGGCGAAGCGGGGCCAGCTTCATTGTCACCTGCGGAAGCTGCTGCCAAACAGACGCGGTCTCGAAGCTCGGCTGTGACGGTCGAGGAAGCGTCGTTTGCGGCGGATGCATCAGCGGGTGTCGTCTCGGACCGGGAGGGCATGCCGAGGTCACACTCCGATTCCATTCAGCCCAAAGCAGAAGCTGCTCTAGCGAGCGGAGCTGCTGTGAATGATGGCGCAGGCGGCGGAATATTCATTCTTTCGCTGAAAGCGGGAGGGACGGGGCTTAATCTGACGGCGGCGAATCATGTGTTTCACTTTGACCGCTGGTGGAATCCCGCTGTGGAAAACCAGGCGACCGACCGGGCCTTCCGCATCGGTCAGACGCGTAACGTGCAGGTACACAAGTTTGTTGCGTTAGGTACGCTTGAGGAGCGGATTGATGAAATGATCGAACGCAAGCTGGGCCTCAGCGAGCAAATCGTAGGCGCTGGCGAGAACTGGGTCACGGAAATGTCGACGGACGAGCTGCGGGAGATGTTTGCCTTGCGCCGGGAATGGATCGGCAAGTAGGCCATGGCGGAGCTGATGCAGCGTCTGTAGCGACTTGTTAAGATGAAAGGAGAGACACGCGTGTCCAAGCGAAAGCGTGACAAAATCAAGGCCAAAGAACGGCGCCACAGCCGCAACGACAAAGCCGTCGAATTGTCTGTTATTCAGGGTGGCGTACAGGGAAGCTCGCAAGCCGCCCCTCCATCCCCAGCCAGTGGCAACCAGCCGTTTCGGACGGATAAAGGTTCCACGGATGCGGCGGCCGCCGACTCACACACTCAGGACCGGCGAAGCGACGGGGCTGGACCTGGCTCCGTCGCTGCTGAACCTGTCCCGGTCCCCAAGCGTCGGGGACGGCCGCCCAAAAGCGCTTTGGCGGCTGCGACCGCAAGCTCCGCACAGCCGAATAAGGCTGGCAGCCGTTCACGGGCGGAGGCAAACGAGGGGACAGGTGCTCCTGTTGCGGGTCTGACTGCAGCGGGAGCTGTGCAGGCTCAAGCTCAGCAGGCGGGGCGCGGTCGGCCTCCAGCCCAGCGTTCTGCCGCAGTCAACTCGTCCGGCCAAGCAGCGTCTGGCATGCCCGTCGCAGCGAAGCCGCGCGGAGCGAAGGGCAAGCAGACTGCAGTGAATTGGGAGAGCCAGCTTGATCTGGAGGCCGCCCCGCATTTGCGCGACATGGCTCCAGCCTGGCAGCAGCTGTATGCCAGAGTCGGGCAGGTCGCCCGGCGGCAGGACACTTAGCTCGACTTGAATGCCCCCATTTCTACTCTTGAATATCCGATTCTACGGGCCGGGCATCGAGCATACCCGACTTTACGAAAAAATGCATCCAGTCCACACGAAGCGTGGCTTGGATGCATTTTGCTTGAAGTTGAAGCTGACTTAGCGCCGCATCGTTACGGCTTCAAATTCACCAACTGTTGGATTTCATTTTTCTCCGCAGCATCTGCGGCAATCAGCTTGTCGTAGAGCGCCTGATCCTGCTTGTTCTGCTTTTGCAGCGCGGCCAAGTACCATCTCGTTGCCTGGCGGGTGAAGGACTCCTTCAAGTCATCACTTAATCCGAGCCGCATCATGGCCTCCGCCTGATCATATTTGCCTTGCAGGAAATAAATTTGTCCGAGCGAGAAGCCCATCTGCGGCGTAACCGCAAAGGCATTCCCTTGCGCCTGCTCCTTCGGCAGACTTGCGAGCGTCTGCTGCTGAGCCTCGAAGCGAGCGAACAGTTGCAGCGCCTGCCCCCAATATTTATCCTGAGCGGCCTGATCCTTCTTGTCGAAGGCTTGAAGGCCAAAGCGATTATTCAGATCAATGGCCAACTGGTACAGTTCCACCTTCCAGGCAAAGTTATCAAGCTGAGCAGTCGCCAAATCTAAGGCCGGTTGCACCTCTTCCTTGAGCAGATGACTTTGCAAGCGCTGGAAAATCAAGTTGAAATCATATGGATTTTTCTCACGAGCCTGATCAATCAGCTGTACGGCATCCGTATAAAATTTTTCGTCTTTATTCTGGTTATACACCTGGAACATGATGGCCGACTTCTGCTGCACATATTCCGGCTGCACAGGCCGCGTAGCTAACGCCTGATCGAGCGGCGCGACAATTTGGTTGTAATCCGTAGCGCCGGAGGTCAGCAGTGTAACAGTCGCCTGGAAATTCCGATTGGCGTTCACCAGCTGTACGGACGTGAAAAACATCACCAACGAAATCACCGTGAAGGCCGAAGGAACTGCCCATTTATATGCAGCCGTTTTCGCGAACCAGCTTCCTTTCACCTTGATTGCGTCACCGGAAATCATTCCGCCCAGACACAGGAAAACCAGCAGGCCGATGTACACATAACTCATATTGAAATCGAGTGCGCTATGCACCAGCAACGAAATCGCTATTATATAGAATATAAAGCGTTGGTCCCGCGTCTCCTCATCTTGCTTGACATAATTGCGGATAAAGATGTAAAGAATGGCCGCCAGAATCAGCAGAAAAATAAGCGTGCCGATCAGACCGGTTTCACCTAAATACTGCAAATAGAAGCTGTGAGCCTGACGGCTGGTGTATGGATTGTTCTGGTACTTCTCATATAAGGCAGACCAGCCGCCGCCGCCTGCGCCGAGCAGCGGGTAATCGGAGAACAGCTTGATTGCATCCTTGTAGAAGGTTCCGCGTTCAAGCACGCTATGCTGCTGGAAGTTAATATTTTCGATCCGGGTTCGAATGTTGTCCGGCAGCGCCTTCGTTACCCCTGTGTCAGTGAACAGCAGCACGACCGCAATCGTGCCGACGATGACCGTAATGACAGGGAGCCCAATCTGGGAGAAGCGACGCTGCTGCAGCTTGCTGAACCGAGCGTCCAGCCACGGCTGCACCCAGAGCTGGATCGCTACAGCGAGAGCTGTGTACACTGCGGAAGCGAGCAGCAGCTGCGTCCAGCCGCTTTGGGCCAGGCTGGCATCATATGCCTGAAACAATTGCACCCCGGCGTTTGACACTTGTGTTAGAATGAGAAAGGATGCAATAAAAGCAAGTAAAAGGTGCAGCAGAACCGTCACCTGCCGAGACACCTTCAGGAAAGGAAGGACGATCAGCACCACAATCGGCAAGACGACAAGCGCTCCCCGCGACAAGGTGACGAAGAAAGAAATAATAATCGGAACGACAAACAGGGCGTGCAGCGCGATTGTGTACCAGCGCCTGGACGTAATGACAAAGTGAACGGCAACGAGTAAAATAGCAATTAAATATCCAGCATATGTATTCGCGTACTGAAAAACCGAGGTCAAACGCGGTCCGTTCGAATCTGACATCACCGCGTGCTGGTAATACGGCAGCAGATTCGTGTCAGATATGAACCACTTCACGAGACGGAAGACGCCCTCGCGTTGCCCGAGCCAGTTCAGCAGGCCGAAGAGGACGATCCAGTACGCCGAAGCGACAAGCACCGATTTCAGAAGCGTCAAGCCGAGCTTTTCGTTGGATATATAATACGCCAGCAAAAAGAAGGCCACATAAATGATCTGAATATAGACCATGTTAAACGCCAGCGTTGACGAGGCGGCTCCGATGGTCGATACCAAATAAGTCAGTGGAATCAGCCAGACGGCCACGGCCAGCAGATCAGATGCAGTTTTCATTTTCCAATGGTAAAATAGAAAAATCGAAAACAAAAACAAGATGACGCACGTCCAGGATAATGCCGAGTAAATCGGCCCTTCAAAGCTGGACAAGTTTCCGTTGAACAAGCCCTTCTGAAACGGGGCCCAGAAGAGAAACAAGCTCATCAGGCCAACAATGATCCACAAGAGAATGGAATTTGAAGCAGTTGGCTCGCTGCCAGAAGGCGGTTTTTTGACCCCGCTGGTGTAGCCGTATTGCGGCTTTTTGGTGCTCATGGGTTAGCTCCTTATCTTTTGGTAGAAATGGCGTAGCAGTACGAGGAAATTTTATCATATTTGGCGGGGAGAGGCCAAATATGATTTTAAATTTAGATGTTCTTTGATAAGTTTAGAAAATAATTAATTTCGAGGGGTGCTCCAGAATATGTATAAATCGAATTCGATTTTGAAGTTAGCTTCAGTTCTTTCCGGCACGCAAATCGAAAATTTAATAAATGGTTATCAAGACTGGTTTTATATATTTGAGTTTGCGAATGGTGCATCTACGTCCGTTAGCAGTGATTTAGTAGATACAATTCATCAAACTAGAGCCGATCTTATTTTCCCTATGCTTGATGAAATGTTTAAAGGGAAATGGGGCTCTATGAGCTGTATCGACGTTGCTTGTAATCAAGGCTGGTTTACATCTCAAATTGCTTTAAGGGGAGCTAAAGAAGTTATCGGATTTGATATAAGGGAAGAGCATTTAGAGAAAGCAAAGGTTATCAAACAAATTTCTAACTTAGATAATGTGACGTACATCAACAAAAATTTGTTTGAAGTTAGTCTGCTGAATACAGAGCAGTATGATTTAACACTTTTTTTGGGATTATTATATCATCTGGAAGATCCGATGGGTGCACTAAGAAGAGTGAAAGCTTTAACAAAAAATCTTTGTGTAATTGAGACTCAAGTTGCACGTTCTTCTACTAAAGTTGAGATACTGAATGGCGCTGATACTAACATCAAGCAAGGAGCGGCTGTAGGCATGTTTAGTATTGATGATAATCATACAGCGGATGGAGTGTCTGTTGTTATTGTTCCAACGCTGGCTGCACTTTACCAGATGTTATATGCGGTTGGATTTGATCGCGTGTATCTAGCAGTTCCACCTGAAACAACGTATTCTCAGTACACAAATTTTGATCGTGTTATTTTATTTGCTCAGGTATTGTGAGAAGCTATATAAGCTAATTTTAGAATGCTTATTTCAAGTTTTTGCTGGGGTCTATGTCCTTAATCCTGTGGTGTTTTTTGAATTCAGGATAATATTTCAATAAAATAATTATAGTCTGGGGTAGGAGATGGACAATGGACTACACTGGTGAAAGATTCATTCTTAACTGTGATGGACCTGAAATAGAAGCTGAACACGTTCATCGCTATAATATTATCGCAGATCATATTAAACATCTGAATGTCCTTGATGCAGGTTGTGGCACAGGATACGGTTCCTTTATTCTTTCTCAAAATGCCCTACAAGTAACAGGCGTCGATATTTCTGATGAATCAATCGAATTGTGCAAGCAAACTTACAGCGCCCAAAAAAATTTGAATTTTGTTAAGGCTTCATTAGATGAGCTTCCTTTTAGAACGGCAGAATTCGATTGTATTATAAATTTAGAGGTTATTGAGCACTTGGATGAAACTACGCAAATTGCGTTTTTACGAGAAGCCAAAAGAGTACTAAAACCAGATGGTGTCTTATTTATATCAACTCCCAACAAATCAGTATATACAGACAAAAGTGGTTATAACAACCCATTCCATATTAAGGAATTTTATCGGGATGAATTTACTCAATTTTTAAAGCAAGAATTTGTCGCTGTAAAAATCTTTAATCAGTCACTATACGAGATTTCTTCTATCCTAGAAAACTCTTCGGAGGTTACAAAAGCTCAAATTATTCAGAACGATGGTATTGACGATTCTGAAAAATTTATGATTGCAGTATGTAGTAATAACGCTGAGTCAATAAATTTATATAATTTGAACTCTATTTATAAATATGATACGCAGCTAGGTTTGTGTGTATCAACTTTATATGGTGCAGGGATACAAAAAGAGTATTCAGAAAGTCATAAAGAGAAGACAACGATGATTACTCAAAGCGACAATAAGTTTTCAGTTACTTTTGATATATCCAATTTTTCATCAGCTACTCAATTTCGATTTGATCCTATAGAGAACTATTTTTGTATTTGTAATGTAGAATCCGTTCTGAGTGATGGAAGTGTAAGTTCAGTAATGCCTCTCAACGCTTTGGAGTATTATAGAACGGGATTTGTTTTTCTTAATATTGATCCTCAGTTTGAAATACAAGGGGATTTCAGTGGAGCAACATATCTAACACTAGAGGGATATTTTAAAGTTTTAAGTCATAGTGAAATCGGAGAACTAGTAAATTCTTATTATACTAGAATGAGCAATGAGACTAATTATTCATACTTAATCAAAGAATTCTCTCGGTTTACGGACGAAATAAAATCAACGATTTCTACGCAAAACGCTGATTTGACTATTATTCAAGGGAGCTTGAATAATCAAGAAAAAGTTTTACAGAATCAAAGTGGGTTGCTTGAAAAACAAGTACAACGCTCTGAAGAGACATATCTGAATATCGTAGAAAAAAATAAAATTCTGCAAGATGTTGAGGTTCGATTGGCTGATCAAATTCAACTGTTACAATTTTTGAAAAATTTGCTGCTTAAGCCTGGGAGACTTGCACGGATTTTTTCGAAAATTAGCCGTATATTCTCTAAAACTTAAGTAAATATAAATCAATATATTAAGAATGCAAATTACGAGTTGCACACATTGGGAGGATTTTTTGTGAAAAATGTATTAATTACAGGGGTAGCTGGTTTTCTCGGTTCGTATTTAGCTAAGGAACTCATTAAAAAAGATAATCAGGTTCTTGGTCTAGATAATTTATGCTCTGGAAAGCTTGAAAATTTAAGCGAGTTACTCGAAAATGAACATTTCCAGTTTATAAATGTAGATGTTACTGATAAACATAAACTTCGTGAGATTGATTTAAGCAATATAAATGAAATATATCACCTTGCTTCACCAGCCTCCCCTAAATTCTATCAAGAATCACCTTTTGAAACGATTTCGGTAAATACACTTGGGACTTACAATATGTTACAAATTGCTGAACGAAATAAAGCAAAATTAATTTTTTCAAGCACTAGTGAGGCATACGGAGATCCTGAAGTCCATCCTCAATCAGAAGACTATAAAGGTAATGTGAATACATGGGGACCCAGAGCTTGCTATGATGAAGCTAAAAGATTAGGCGAAGTTATTTGTTATGAATTCTACATGAAAAAAAATGTAGATGTTAAGGTTGTTAGGTTGTTTAATACTTATTCAGCAGGTCTACGAAATGATGACGGAAGAGTTATTTCTAATTTTGTAAACCAAGCTTTACTTGGAAATGATATAACCGTGTATGGGGACGGAACTCAAACGAGATCTTTTTGTTATGTGGATGATAGCATTCAGGCATTACAATTGGTTATGGAAAAAGAGGCAGCTACTGGCCAAATAATTAACATTGGTAATCCAAAGGAATATACAATATTAGATGTCGCAAATCTTGTTAAGCAATTGACGCAAAGTAATAGTCGTATTACATTTCATCCTCTGCCTCAAGATGATCCTAAAGTACGTAGACCTGTGATAGATAAGGCAAAGAGTATTTTAGGATGGGAGCCGAAAATAGATTTGAAAGAGGGGCTAAGTCGGACAATAGATGTTTATAAAGAGAAACTAAATAGGGGAGATCAAAGGTAAATGAATATCGCTTGTGTTGGTGCTGGATATGTTGGATGTGTGACGGGAACTGCTTTCGCGGCGATGGGCTACAATACGACTATTATTGATATTGATGAAGAAAAAATAAATCTGATTCAGCAAAGGAAAAGTCCGATCTATGAGCCGGGTTTAAATGAACTAATTGAAGCTCACTACGGCAAGACATTATTTGCAAGCACTTCATTTCAAACAATACTGAATTGTGATGTAGTTTTTATTTGTGTAGGTACCCCTTCAAATGTGGATGGCACGGCGGATTTAAAGTTTCTAAAGATGGCTTCAGCATCAATAGCGGAATACTTAAATGCTAGTAATTTTACTGTAATCATTAATAAATCTACTGTACCTGTAGGAACGACAGATTTAGTTACTTCAATAGTTGAAAAAAAGTCCGGTTTAAAAAATGGAGTGAATTTTTCCGTAGTCAGTAATCCGGAATTTTTAAGAGAAGGTTATGCACTAGAAGATGTTTTTTTTCCTGATCGTATCGTTGTCGGTTCTGCATCTAGTAAAGCCAGTGATGTAATGAAACAACTATACGCTGGAGTTTTAAAACAAGATGGTTATGAAACTATTAATAAAATAATGAAATTTGATAATAGCTATCGAAAAACACTTTTTTTTGAAACGGATGTCAAGAGCGCGGAGTTAATCAAGTATGCTTCCAATGCTTTCTTGGCTGTTAAAATTAGTTATATTAATGAAGTAGCTAAGCTTTGTGATAAATTGGGGGCAAATGTAACTGATGTAGCTAAAGGAATGGGGCTAGATACCAGAATTGGCGAAAAGTTTTTGCAAGTATCTAGTGGTTGGAGTGGAAGTTGCTTCCCTAAAGATACTGCGGAGCTTCTAAGCACTTCTGAAAATTATGAAAGCGAACTGACTATTGTTAAGGCAGCAATAGAATCAAATGAAAGAATGCATTTATATACAATAGAAAAATTACAACGCCGTTTAAAATCATTAAATGGAAAAACTATTGGAATTTTAGGCCTGACTTTTAAACCGGGTACTGATGATGCCAGAAAGACTCAGGCTTCTAGTATAATTAAAAAACTGCTTAGTTTAGGAGCTAATGTCAAGGTTCATGATCCTCAAGGCGCCGATATGTTTAAAAAATTAAATCAGCATCTTAATATTGAATACTTTGATAGCGCTGAAGAAATTTGTGTCGATGCAGAAGCTGTTGTTTTGTTGACCCATTGGGAAGAGTACTTGAAACTGGATTGGCATAAAATCTACACTCTAATGGGTACCCCCTATTTGCTCGATACTAGAAATTTTCTGTCGAGAGAAGAGTTAATAAGAATAGGCTTTGAGTATGAAGGGTTTGGACTAGGCGGCATTGGAACAAGGTATATATGAAAAAAGTACTTTAAACCTCCTCATAAAAACATCTTGAATAGATCAAAAAAGGTACAACCGCCAGAAAAAAAGAAAAAATTACCATATGGGTTCTAAACTTGAACATGATTGAACTCATTTTTGATTCGTCATGTTCTTGTTTACTTCGGTTAAGTAGTTTTACAATGGGTCAGAGATTATTCGGCTTATACAGATGCTGTAATAGCGAATAAATACTAATAGTGGGAGTGTTCAGATGCAAGTCAGTGTCATAATGGCTGTTTTTAATAGAGCGCCTCTGTTAAAAGATCTTTTAGATCATTGGAGAAAAGTAGATAGGGTCACAAAATATAAGTACGAACTCATTTTTTCGGATGATGCTTCAGGAGATGACTCTGTTGCTATTTTAGAAGGATGCAAAGACCTCCCTATTAAGGTGCTAAAAAATATGCATGGTGGGGCAGCGAGAGCAAGAAATCATGCATACCAGCATGCTACAGGGGAAATCATAATATTTACAGGTGATGATATTTTCCCAAGCCCAAACTTTATAAACGAGCATTACGATTCTTATTTAAAAAATGGGGAAATGTTTGCTACGTTAGGGAGAATAGATTGGCGAGAAGGAATAGAGATGAGCCATCTCATGATTCATATTACGGATATAGGGTGTGAACAGTTTGGGTTTGTAGGAATGAAACCTTTTGAGATAGTTGATTTTAGACACTTTTACACTTCCAATATTAGTGTTTCTCGAAAACAACTTGCTCAATTCGAGTATCTATTCCATCCAGATTTTAAAAAAGCTAACTTTGAGGATATTGAATTAGGATACCGATTGTCTAAAAAAGGTGTTAAAATCATCTATAATCCTAATATACTAGGGTATCATGATCATGTTTATTCAAGTGTTGATAAGTATTGTAAACGGCAACTTACTGCTGGGGAGGAAATGAATACATTTAAACGCCTTCATCCAGAACTTAAGCAAGAGGAAATAAAATTTGATATAGACAATTTTTATGATAAGTATGTTAATTACGAAAATTCAAATAAAGTTATAGATGTTGTGGCCGATTCTGGTCGGATCATGATTTATTTCATTAAGAAAATATCAAAGATTTTGGAGAAAGCTATTAGCAAATCAGATGTTTATACGTTTAAAGTGATCTGTTCTCGGATATATTCGATTGTGTTTAGTTATTATATGTACTTAGGTTTGGCTACTGGATATGATCAAGTAAAGAAAAGAAATAATAAAAAAGCCAAGCGATTTGTTTTCCGTTATTTATTTTATGGTAAAGCCCAAGTTTTTTTTGATAAAGACAATAATTTTAATGAAGAAAATTCTGTTATTTATGCTACGGCAGGTGAGCAGGTACAGAATATTAAAATTGACATGGGCAATAAAGTTGTTGGTCGTATTCGTTTAGATCCATTAAATAGCTTCTGTAAAGTTAAGTTGCTTCAGGCGAATGCTTACTTAAATGACGGCTCAATTGAAAACATAAATTTTATCTATAGCAATGCCAAAACTTATACCGATGGCTACTATGATTTTTCTGAAGAGTCGGACCCTATTTTAATTAGTGAGCTATTGCCTGAAAGAACAAAATTCATCGAAGTAAAGTATCGAATCGACTATTTACTGATGAAAAAGTTTATCGGTTATACAAAGTTTACTTTGAAATCTGCGGTAAAGGTGTTAAAGAAATCTAAACGAATATTTGGGAAATTAAAAAAAAAAGATAAACCTCAAATTGTAACTACTATTGAACCTCAGACACAAAGAAAAATTTGGGTGTCCATTAAAGCACCTAAGGACCAAAACGCCACATCGTTACTTAAGGAATATCAAACGATATGCTCTTTTTTGCCCAATGTTCACATTAGTTTAAAGGAATGCAATACGAAAGATTATTTTGAGTATGTTTATGAAGTTTCGAATATAGAGCAAGCCATGGAGAAAGCTCCTTTTTTAAATGCAATATTATGTCTTTTGAATTATAATTATGATTTTGTGATTGTGTCAGACAATATGGACTATTTTCCATTTTTGTATGGACATTCTTTCTACGAATCAACTATTACTGCAAGTTGGCTTTTCCCGTATTGGAATAAAAGCGAAGATCCAATAGCTTGTACTGGTAAGTTTATTAGAATTCCAGGCAGTAGGCAATTGAAAGATAGGATAAATTTGCATGATAAATTTCATGAAATGAGATCTATAAATAATAACATACTGTTCATTCAAGAAACAAAAAGCATCTATGCATATAGCCAAATGGAGGTTAAACCTTTAGTTAAAAGGAAGCCAATTATTTTTGTTTTACCAATATTTATGGCTGTTGGTGGAGTAGAGCGTAATACAATTGAAATTATGATGAGATTATATAACGAATATGATTTTGTCATAATTACTTTTGAGTCTCATCGTCCTGAACAAGGCAGCTTATTTTACCAAGTCACTAATTTAAGTTTGGCTTATTATGATTTTGCCGAAATTTCGTCATCAGATCAATATATAAACTTGCTTTCTTCACTGAAGCATGCTTATGATCCAGACTTAGTCTGGATTTGCAACAGCTCGCCTTGGACAATGGAGAATTCCTCAAACTTGAGACAAACCTTCAATAATATACCTATAGTGGTGCAGGATGTTTATGATTTTCAATATGGATGGATTGAATATTACAATAGGCCTGCAGTGCATGCTTATGATAGATTTATTGCGATTAATCAAAAAATACAAGATAAATTTATTAATTCTTTTGGGATTAAGAGTAATAATATTGATTTGGTCTACTCGGCGACAAATACCGAGGCAATTCAGAAATTAACTGCCCGAAATTATTCGAGAATTGAAGTGCTTGAAAGTTTGAATTTTAATCCAGATAAATTATACTTTGCTTTTATAGGAAGGTTTACCGAGCAAAAACAGCCTCACAAAGTATTCGACCTTGCTAAATATGTGGTAGCTAACTATCCAAATATAAATTTTGTTATGATAGGTGATGGAGAACTAGCTGTCCAAATCGATGAGTTAATCGCAAATAATAACCTTGGGGATCGCATTCATCGAATAAAGTATATAGAAAATGTGTCAACTGTAACCAAAGCCATGGATGGATTAATAATAACGTCTATCTATGAAGGTTTGCCTATTGTGACCATTGAAGCAATGTGTGTGGGCACTCCGATCTTTTCTACAGATGTAGGTGATGTAGCTCTATTCGTAAATAATGATAAAAGTGGTATGATTTCAAAAGGTCACGAGATTGAAGTAATCATACGGGATTTTAAAAATTTTATCCGCAATTTAGATACGTACAAACAAAATTCTCTAATGTCTGTTGAGAAAAATATATATTTCTTTTCTTCGCAAAGAGCTGCTGAGCTAATGAAAGAGTCTTTTCATAAAGCTATAGCGAAGTATCGAAGTGAATAAAAGAAAGGAGTATCGAGAGGGGACACAACTTGAACGTTCTTCAACAAATTTGGTCAAGTAGATATCTTTTGCTTAATATGTCAATTAATGAGTTCAAGAGCCGGTACTCCGGATCTTATTTTGGGATCATTTGGGCTGTCGTACAACCCATAATGACTATATTAATTTTCTGGTTTGTGTTTCAGGTTGGTTTTCGTGCACAGCCTATTTCTGATGTTCCATTTATTTTGTGGTTATGCGCAGCTATGATTCCTTGGAATTTCTTTGCCGATGCCATAATTAATGGAACAGGGGCATTTACTAGCTATTCATTTGTGGTCAAAAAATTGGTATTTAAAATTGCTTTGCTTCCACTTGTAAAAGTTGTATCCTCACTTTTTTTAAATGTAGCTTTCAACTTTTTACTAATATTATTATTCACAATATACGGAAAGTTTCCTGGTATACATTTAATTAGTATTTTATACTACAATATTTGTCTGATAGTGCTTGTTACTTGTATGTCTTATTTCCTATCGACACTTAATGTTTTTGTTAAGGATACGGCTCAAATAGTGGGAATATTTCTTCAATTTGGGATATGGCTTACACCAATTATGTGGGAAGAAAGAATTATCCCGGAAAATTATCACTGGTTGATCAAACTAAATCCAATTTATTACATTGTAGAGGGTTTCAGGGAATCGCTTATAAATGGAGTTTGGTTTTACGAGCATCCGATTCAAACTCTCTATTTTTGGTTCTTTACTGCTATTTCAGGGATGTGTGGATTTTTTTTCTATAGGAAATTGAAGCCACATTTTGCGGATGTGCTTTAGAGAAGTACTTTTAGGTAGCGGAGCTTTATGCGGTTTAACCGGAGGTAATGACAGTGTCTGATTATTTAATTAGAGTAAGTAACTTATCTAAAATCTATAAACTGTATTCAAGTCCTATGGATAGGGTGAAAGAAGTATTTAGTATTGCCCAAAAAAAATATCATAAAAATTTTTACGCTTTAGATAACGTTTCGTTTAATGTAAAGCGTGGAGAAACTGTGGGGATAATAGGGAAGAATGGATCTGGAAAATCCACATTATTAAAGATTGTTTCAGGAATTTCCACTCCTTCATCAGGTACAGTTTCAGTATCGGGGAATCTTTCGGCATTGCTTGAACTGGGCGCAGGATTTAATGGTGATCTTTCTGGTATGGAAAATATATACTTAAACGGAACCCTGCTTGGATATTCAAAAGAATACGTACAAAATAGTATCGAAGCTATACTAGATTTTGCTGATATTGGCGATTTTATTTATCAACCAGTTAAAACATACTCAAGTGGTATGTTTGTCAGATTAGCTTTTGCGATTGCAATTAATATTAATCCAGAAATTCTTATAGTCGATGAAGCGCTTAGTGTTGGAGACACACGTTTTCAACAAAAATGCTATCGTAAAATTAGAGAAATTAAAAAAACAGGTACTGTACTTTTTGTAAGTCATGATACAGGAGCTTTGGCTAACTTTTGTGATCGCATTATATGGATGGATGGCGGACGAATATTTAAAGAAGGACGTCCAGATAAAATCTTGGATGAGTATCAAGCTTTTATGAGTTATGATATTAAAGAAATGCAGTCTGTAGCTGTATACAGTAACGAGAGTAGTAATGAGAACGCTGAAAATGTAATTACGTCACGACCGCAGGCTTTTGGAAATGGAAATGCTTATTTTGAAGCAGTTAGACTGATTAATAATGAAACAAAAAAAGAATGTAGTATTATAACAGGTGGAGACGAAGTTTGTATTTATTTTAAAATAATAGTGAAAAAAGATATAGAAATGCCTATATTAGGATTCTCTCTAAAGGATTCATTGGGTAATAGTGTAATTGTTACTAATACACATTTTGAAAAAGTAGTTTTAGAGCCAATGCTCAAAGGTCATGAATATCAGTATAGATATATAATTAACTTTCCATTTCTGAGAAGTGGGAAATATTCACTTGATATAGCACTGGCAAACGGTACTTATCATGCACATGAGCAAATTCAATGGATCAACGATGTGTTGATTATTGTTGTAAAAGATGACAGGCCTTATCAAGAAGGACGAGGGTTTCTAGTTCCACGCGAAATTCGGTTCGAAAAGGTTTACTAAAACGCTATGTTTTTATCAGAATATCGATCGATACTCATTAATTAGGAAGGGATGATCTTGTGCTGTTTAAGCGAAAATCATCTGCGAATCAGAATATTAAAGTAAGTGTAGTGATTCCACTCTTTAATCATGAAAAGTATATCGGTGAAGCAATGAAAAGCGTGCTGAACCAGACCCATGAAAACCTCGAGTTAATTGTAATTGATGACGGTTCTAGAGATAGATCTTTTGAAGTTGCGAATGAATTTAAAGATTCTCGTCTTACTGTGATTTCACAAGTGAATAAAGGTGCACATAACACCATTAACCGTGGCCTAGACTTGGCAGTAGGACATTTTTTGACTATTTTGAATTCAGATGATGTATTTGAAAAAGATCGTTTAGAGAAATGTGTTAATTATCTACAGTCTGATAAAGAAACACAACTAGTATGTTCGTATATTAAAATTATTGACGATAAAAGTCATGTTTTAGGTGTGAAAAAGGGTTGGGAAAACATGGAGCCTTGGCCTGTAGCTAACAAAGAAAAGACATTTGCTAAAAGAAAGGATTTCAATACAAACTTGTTGATGTCAAATTTCATATCAACAACGAGCAATATGTTTTTTACTAGAAAGTTATATCAGGCGATTGGAGGCATGCGTAATTTACGATTTGCGCACGACTGGGACTTTGCGCTTAGAGCTGCTGAACACGGAAAGTGCTCAATTATAGAAGAAAGTTTAATGAGATATCGTATTCATGGAACTAACACGATTCATACTAATCGTAAACACATGCTTTTTGAAATTTGTTGGATCTATGCAGCTCATTTGAAACGTTTTGAAGGGATTGATATTTTTAAGAATAACTCTTTCGATAGCTTTGAAGAAGTAGCAGAGTCTATAAATTTACAAGGCAATGATAAGCTTGTTTGGTTATTGCTTTCGTATTTTACAGCGGCCCGCAAGCAGGGTAAAGTAGAGCCCGAATTAGAACTTCTTAATGACACAACACTTAGGGAGTCATTGTTCAAATACATTGTGGAGTAATCGGAGGAATAATGGGTATCTCAAAATATATTATTCTTGGTTGTGGCTATTTAGGATATCATTTAGCTCAATATTTTCAATCGATAGGTAATGAAGTTGTGGTTTTGGGAAGACCATCTTACTATAGGGATAAATTGCACCCATCAATTTTATTTTATGAGTCAGATTTGTTTAAGGTCGAACAGTATGAACACCATATTTCTCAGGGAGCAATTGTAGTACACGCTGTAAATCATCTAAATGCAACAAATACCTTAGAATATCTGGCGCAAGACATTCAGACAAATTACTTATCCTTTTTGCAATTAATAAATGTTTGTGAAAAAAAGAAAATCCACAAATTTGTATTTTTGTCATCTGCCGGTACCGTCTATGGTAATTCTTTATCTACACTCATAAAAGAAGATAATCCTTTAAAGCCTATTAATATCTATGGTCTTCAAAAAGTTTTTTTTGAAAACTTACTTTGGATAAAAAAGATGGAGTGCAGTGATTTCTTCTATATTACATTGCGAGTTTCAAATCCATATGGTGGTTATCAAGATCCTTTAAAAAAACAAGGTATTGTTCCTATTCTTATAAACAAAGTATTAACCCAAGAAGTAATGGAAATGTGGGTGAGTCTTGATACAATACGTGATTTTATTTATATAGATGACCTAGTCGAGGCAACGAGCTTGATTATAACTAAATGCCATACATCTGGAACTGTGTTTAATGTGGGTAGCGGAATCGGAACTAGGCTGGAAACTTTAATTGCATTAGTCGAAAACAAACTAGGAAGAAAATTGCAAATAATTAATAGACAACCCGACACAGCCGTTATTCACTCGAATATATTAGATATAAATAAATTGAGGGAAGTGGGTTTTTCCCCTAAAGTTGGTATTTCCGAAGGCATGGATCGTATGCTAAACATGATCGAGCGCCACTAAAGTCCACGCTTACAGAGTTTAATCAATCATATCTTGAGAAGAGGGAAGCATCATGAAAGGAATCATCCTAGCCGGAGGAACAGGGTCCCGCCTGTATCCTCTAACCAAAGTTACCAACAAGCATCTTCTACCAGTAGGTAAATATCCGATGATTTTTCATTCTGTGGCTAAACTAAAAGAAGCTGGAATCGTTGATATTCTCATTGTGACCGGCAAAGACCATATGGGCGACGTAGTTAACCTGCTGGGCAGTGGTACCGATCTGGGGGTTACCTTCACTTACAAAGTTCAGGACGAGGCAGGTGGAATTGCGCAAGCGTTAGGTCTAGCTGAGCAGTTCGTGAATAAAGATCAAATGGTCGTTATTCTTGGAGATAATGTGTTCTCGGCAAGTGTGGTTCCCTTTGTTCAAAATTTTCAGGATCAACAAGCTGGAGCCAAAATTTTAATTCAGGAAGTCCATGATCCTAAACGATATGGCGTACCTGAATTAGAAGGCCAGCATATTGTGTCTATTGAGGAAAAGCCACAAAATCCTAAGAGCAGCTATGCGGTTACGGGAATCTATATGTTTGATCATCAAGTCTTTGATATTGTGAAAACACTCAAGCCATCTCATCGCGGTGAACTGGAGATTACCGATGTCAATAACGCATATATTAAACAGGGCCAACTCACGTATGATGTTTTAGAGGGCTGGTGGACGGATGCTGGAACGCATGAGTCGCTTGCTAAAGCAAATGAATTGGCTAAAGAAATTTTGTTCGGTGAAGAGTTTGGCAAGCTAAAACTATAGGCAGGTGTGGGATGAACATCATATCGACGAAGCTGGATGGGGTTGTGATCATTGAACCTCCCGTATTTGGGGATCACCGTGGTTTTTTTTCGGAGAGCTACAATGAAAGCAAGTTTAAGGATGCAGGGCTGCATCTGAGCTTTGTTCAAGACAATCACTCGTTATCTGTAGAGGCTGGCGTGATTCGCGGATTACATTATCAGTTGCCGCCCAAAGCCCAGACGAAGCTGGTTCGGGTAACGGCAGGTGCGATATATGATGTGGCCGTGGATATTCGCCGCAGTTCGCCGACCTTCGGGCAGTGGATTGGCGTTATTCTCAGTGCGTCTAATAAAAGACAATTGCTTGTTCCTAAAGGGTTTGCACATGGATTTTGTACGATTGTGCCTAATACCGAAGTATTATACAAGGTAGATGAGTTTTATTCGCCTGAGCATGATCGTGGTCTTGCTTGGAATGATCCTGATCTCGGTATTGATTGGCCGACGAATCAGCCGATATTGTCTGCGAAGGATGGGACGCATCCTAACCTGAAGGACGCAGAGCAACTATTTGAATAGCGGAGGCCTCAGTATGAAAATATTGATTACCGGTGGAGCCGGATTTATAGGCAGTAATTTCGTCATGTATGTTTTAAACAAGTACCCGCATTATGAAGTTATTAATGTAGATGCGCTAACATACGCCGGGAACCTGGAAAATTTGGCGAGTGTGCAAGGGCAGTCGAATTATCGGTTTGTCAAAGCTGATATTACGGACGCAGCAGCCGTGGAAACCTTGTTCCAGCAAGGTGTTGATATCGTGGTAAACTTTGCCGCGGAATCTCATGTGGACCGCAGCATCACAGACCCGCAGATTTTCTTGAAAACAAATATACTTGGTACGCAAATATTGCTCGATGCAGCGAAAGCCCACGGCGTGAGCAAATTCGTTCAAGTTTCAACGGACGAAGTATACGGCTCCTTGGGAGACACGGGGCTGTTCACGGAGGAGACTCCGCTTGCTCCCAATAGTCCTTATTCGGCCAGTAAAGCCGGCGGGGATCTAATTGTTAGAGCGTACCACGAGACATATGGCATGAACGTCAACATCACGCGCTGCTCAAACAACTATGGTCCTTATCAATTCCCGGAAAAACTCATTCCGCTGATTATTGCCAATGCGCTCGCTGACAAACCTTTGCCGGTGTATGGTGACGGATTAAATGTACGAGATTGGCTGTATGTAGAGGATCATTGCAGCGCGATTGATCTGGTTATGCATAACGGGGTCAGCGGTGAGGTCTATAATATTGGCGGCAATAATGAACGAACCAATATTCATATTGTGCAGACGATTCTCTGTGAGCTGGGCAAGCCGGAGAGCCTGATTCAGTATGTAAAGGATCGCCCGGGTCATGATCGCCGGTACGGCATTGATGCAACCAAAATTACGCAAGAGCTGGGCTGGAAGCCAGTCTATCACTTTGAGTCGGGCATTAAAGCAACGATTCAATGGTATTTGGAAAACGAAGATTGGTGGCAGCGAATTCAGTCTGGGGATTATCAAGCGTATTTTGCCAAGCAATATGCGGACCGTCTGGGTGAGTCATCGTGAGGGTGCTTGTAACGGGAGCTACCGGGCAACTGGGACATGATGTTGTTTCGCTGTTCAGCCAAGCTCATGAAGTTCTAGGGGTAGGAAGTCAGCAGCTGGATATTACGAACCTTGAGCCATGCATGGAGCAGGTGGGCAAATTCCAGCCGGATGTGATCGTCCACTGTGCGGCCTATACGGCGGTGGATCAGGCGGAGCAGGACGAGGACGCAGCCTATGCGGTTAATGCGGTCGGTACACGCAATTTGTTGCTGGCGGCTCAGGCTGCTGGCAGCAAGTTTTGCTATATTAGTACGGATTATGTGTTTGATGGCAAGGGAACGTCGCCTTACCGGGAGTACGACAACACGAATCCGACCGGCGTATACGGCAAGTCCAAGCGTGCGGGCGAGATGCTGGTCCAGAGCTTATCCAGCCAATTTTTTATCGTGCGTACCTCGTGGGTCTATGGGCTGCACGGGAATAACTTCGTCAAGACGATGCTGAAGCTGGCCGCGGATCGGGATCAATTAAAGGTAGTTCATGATCAGCTTGGGTCACCTACCTTTACCGAGGATTTGAGCTTGTTTTTGCTTGAGCTGGTCCAAACCGAAAAGTATGGCATCTATCATGCTTCCAATTCGGGGAGCTGCTCTTGGTATGAGTTTGCCAAAGCTATCTTCGAAGAAGCTGGAGTAACGATTCAAGTTGATCCTTGCACAACTGACGAGTTTCCACGTCCCGCGCCGCGTCCTCCGTATTCCGTGATGGAGCATCTGGCAATCCGCACGAATGGGTTTCAGGATTTGCGGCCGTGGCGAGACGGCTTGCGTGTTTTTCTTGGCAAATATTTGGCTGAGAACGAACTGCGTTCATCTAAGTAGCATATTGAAATTTGAAGCAAGTGGGCTATGCCTCTTGCTTTTTTCATTAGAGTAACTTCAAAGGGAATGGATTTCATGAACCGAGACGCATTCGAGACAGCCGTGCTTCTCTCCACGTACAACGGGGAGCGATATCTGGAAGCTTTGCTGGAATCGCTCCTCCAACAGAGTGATCAAGATTTTATCCTCATCGTTCGGGATGACGGATCTACGGATCGGACGCTCGCCATCTTGCAAGAGCAGATGCCTGTTTTCCGTCAGGTTTTGCGGATCGAAGACAGGCAAAACCTCGGCGCCAAGCTTAGCTTTGCTCGTCTGATGGAGATGGCGCTGCAGCAGGAGGGCATCCAATATCTGATGTTTTGCGATCAGGACGATATATGGCTGCCTGAGAAAATCCGCCTAAGCAAGGAGCAGATGAGGCTGCGCGAGCAGGAGTGCGGGGCGTCAACTCCGTTGCTGCTGCACAGCGATCTTAGGGTAGTTAATGCTGAACTGGGGTTGATGTCGGAGTCTTTTGTGAAGTATCAGAACCTCAATCCCGCGCAAGCCTCGCTTCACCGGCTGCTTGCGCAAAATATGGCAACCGGCTGTACGATGATCCTGAATCGCAGACTGGCGGAGCTGTCCAGTCCCGTGGCCCCTGAATCTGTTATGCACGACTGGTGGATTGCGCTTGTGGCGTCGGCATTTGGCCGGATTTATTTTATGCCGGAGGCTCAGATTTTGTACAGGCAGCATGGCTCGAATACGCTGGGGGCTACCCAGTATTCGATTTCAGGCCAAACCTATGCCGTGTATAAGAAAAAATCGGTATCCTTCCTGTTCGATCAGGCCGCCGCATTTCTCAGAAGCTATGAGCAGCAGTTGTCTGCCGCTGATCGTAAGCTGCTGGAGCAGTTTATCAATTTGAAGAAAACAACCGGGTATCGTACAATACAAGTAGTTTTCCGCTACAAGTTTTTCAAGCATGGCTGGTTGCGCAATCTTGGATTTTTGATGAAACTGTTAATAGCAAAGGACTAATTATGGAACTTAGTGTAATTATTCTTAATTTCAACACCCCTGAGTTGACCTTAAATTGCTTGCGGAGTGTCAAACGATCGGTGATGGCTGGCTCTTGTGAGCTGATTGTTGTAGACAATGCCTCGTCCGATGATTCGGTTGAGCGGATTCAGGGGGAATTTGGGCAGGAGATTACACTGATTGCCAACCCCGACAACAAAGGCTTCTCCAAAGCCAACAACCAGGCAATGAGGGTCGCACGCGGCCGTTATGTGCTGCTGCTGAACTCCGACACGATTGTGCAGCCGGATACGCTGCAGACGATGGTGCAGTTTATGGATGAGCACTCGAAGGTTGGAGCGGCGGGTTGTAAGGTTGTCCTGCCTGACGGGTCGCTGGACAAGGCATGCCGACGCGGCTTTCCGACGCCGTCTGCTTCTTTTTATTATGCGTTTGGCGTGTCCAGGCTGTTTCCTGACAACCCGCGATTTAATCAATACCAACTCGGCTACTTGGACCCTGATCAGGATTATCCGGTCGATTGTCTGGTCGGCGCGTTTATGATGGTGCGTCAGGAGGCGATCAGGCAGGTCGGGCTGCTGGATGAGGATTTTTTTATGTATGGCGAGGACATTGATTGGTGTTATAGAATTAAGGCAGCAGGCTGGGCGATTCATTATTATCCGTACACGCAAATTATTCATTACAAGGGAGCCAGCAGCCGCCGGAAGCCGTTCAAGATCATCTATGAGTTTCATCGGGCGATGGTGCTGTTTCACCGGAAGCATTATGCGAAAAAATATCCGGCTATTGTGAACGGTTTGGTGTATACTGGAATTACAGTGAAGCTGTTGCTTTCTATTGTACGAAACAGATTTGGATCGGTGAGGTGAGGACCACTTGATACGTCGAAGCCAAGGCTTCTTATCCCAGCTTTATGCTGTGACTGACTTTGCATGTATACAGCTGGTTTTCTTGTTCTCCTGGTGGCTGAAATTCCGCAGTGGCTGGATTCCTTATGAGGAATCGTTGACGATCGAGGCCTATGCATTATGGAGTGTCGTCTACGCGTTGATCGTTGTTATGATCGGTTATTTATCCAGCTTTTACACGCCGAAGCGGAAGAAAAGATTTTCCTATGAATTGTTTACGGTTATTCAGATTTATACGGTCAGCTTGTTAATTTTGCTTAGCTTGCTGTTTATTTTCAAAGAGCTGAATGTGTCGCGTTCGTATTTGCTGCTGTATGTGGTCAACAGCATGCTGCTAGTCAGCTTCTACCGTTATGTGTTGAAGTTTTCACTCAAGCGTTTGCGGCAGAAGGGCTATAACAAGCAGTTTATTCTGATCCTCGGCGCGGGGACGCTAGGTAAAAACTTTTACCACAATTTGCTGCAGCATCCGGAGCTTGGTTATGAGGTCGTTGGCTTTCTGGACGACTACCAGGAGAAGCATGAGCCGGGGTTTGAGGCTTATAGCCGCATTATCGGACGTGTGGATGAGCTTGAGCGGGTGCTGGAGAAAGAGCTGGTTGATGAGGTCATCATCGCGCTGCCGCTGACGGCGCATGGCAAGTATGGGCGAATCATTAACACATGCGAGAAAGCGGGAGTCAAGACGCTGATTATTCCCGATTACTTTGATTTTCTGCCTTCGCGGCCGTATTTCGATAACTTTGCCGGGATGCCGCTCATCAATGTCCGGGATATTCCGCTGGATGAGCTGCGAAACCGTTTCTTCAAGCGGGTGTTCGATATAGCGTTTTCGCTGGCCGCTATTTTTCTGACATCGCCTGTGCTGATTTTGATTGCGATCGGAATCAAGCTGACGTCGCCGGGGCCGGTGATTTTCAAGCAGGAGCGTGTCGGGCTGAACAGACGGCATTTCATGATGTATAAGTTCCGTTCTATGCGCGTACAGAGCGCCGGTGCTTCGGATACGAAATGGACGACGGAAAATGATCCGCGCAAGACGAAGTTTGGCTCTTTTCTGCGCAAGACGAGTCTGGATGAGCTGCCCCAGTTTTTTAATGTGTTATTCGGGCACATGAGTGTAGTCGGGCCTCGGCCTGAACGGCCGTATTTCGTCGATCAGTTCAAGGAGGAAATTCCGAAGTACATGGTGAAGCATCATATTCGTCCAGGCATTACCGGCTGGGCCCAGTCGAATGGATTGCGTGGCGATACGTCGATCGAGGACCGGATCAAGTACGACATTTTCTATATTGAAAATTGGACGTTCTTATTCGATATCCGCATTATTTGGAAAACGATCATCAACGGCTTCATTAATAAAAATGCGTACTAACTCCTATAACCTCACCGTTATAGGAGTTTTTAGCTGCTGCCCCAACCTTGTCTGCATAATCGAACAACCCCCCACATAGACATGTTAGCAAAGGCAAATTGATCATGGCGTGGAGGGATGAAGGCTATGCGGCGGTTCAAATGGGCGGTGGCTCTGGTATTGGGTCTGAGCTTGGTGCTTTCGGGATGCGGCTTGATGGGTAAAAAGGATGCAGGTTCAGTCGTGAAGGAGCTCGATAGCGTAGTCGACAAGCTGAGCAGCTATCACGCGGAGGGGCGGATGACGCTGAACACCGGCACTGAGCCTCAAGAGTATGCGGTTGAAGTATGTTTTATGGCGGAGTCGTATTATCGGATTTCCTTGACCAATGCAAAAAAGGACATTACTCAAATCGTACTGCGTAATGACGACGGGGTGTTTGTACTGACGCCGCACTTGAACAAAAGCTTCCGCTTTCAGAGCGATTGGCCGGAAAATCAGGGACAGGCGTATTTGTACCAGTCTTTGGTGCAGAGCATCCTGCAGGACAACGAGCGGCAGTTTACGAAGGATGAAAACTCTTACGTATTTGACGTGGTCGCCAATTACCAGAACGGCTCGCTGGCCAGGCAGAAGGTATGGCTAGACAAGAAAAGCTATGCGCCGCAGCATGTAGAGGTCGCGGACGCCAGCAATAATGTGATGGTCATTGTAAAGTTCGACAAATTTGAGTTCGGCACGAAATTCGACAAGGATCAATTTGATATGCAGCGAAATATGACGGGCTCCAGCATGCAGACGCTGCCGACAGTCGGGCATCAGCACGGAGCAGCGGATAAAGCGAAGGCCGGACAAGGCTCCGCCGGAGCCAAGGACGCGACCGCAACCGGGCAGTCGGCGACGGGCAGCCAGTCGGCAGCTGGCAAGCAAACGACGGCAGCTGCTGACAAGGCGGCGAATGGAGCATCCGGAGCCGTTGGCGGCGGGCAATCTGCGGCGGGTCAAAGCCAAGGCCAAGGCGGCAAGGTCGAAGGGAAGGCACCGGCCGCTGCGGACGCTTCCCGATCTGCGGCTAAGGCAAGCGGACTCTCTTTCGGCATTATTGAGCCGAGTTATATGCCTAGCGGCGTTAAGAAGCAGGATATGACGGAAATTCAGCTTGGTCAGGATAAAGCGGTGATGCTCCGCTACTCAGGCGCCTACAACTACTCGCTGGTCGAATCGCGGCCTAAGGAAAAGACCGTTTCGATCCTGCCAGGCGATATTCTTGATCTTGGATTTACGCTTGGTGTAGTGACGGGGGACGCCAAGAAGACGTTGACCTGGACCTATGATGGCGTGGAGTTCCGTTTATCGACAGGTGACTTGCCGGAGACGGAGATGATCAAGGTCGCACAGGCTGTACAAGGCGAAATGGGCAAATAAACGCATAAAGCAGGCAAACGGGCCTCGCAGTTCTTTCAGGAGCTGTGAGGCCAGCTTTTTTGTGAAAAAGTCGGTTTCATCACGGGGATGTGGCAGAGGGCCGTGGCGGTTTTCTGTAACAGAGCTGCTTTCATGCCGGGGGATGTGACCGAGAGCCGTGACGGTTTCCGTGTGCTGGTCTGCGCAAACGTGCCTGATGCCATGACCCGGCCGTCAGGAAGCTGTCGGTTGACAGCCCCAGAGGGGCGGATTAACATGGGGATATTGGTTTTTTTAAGCAAAGCAATTTTAATGAGGCAGAAGAAGGTGGAGCAAGTGGATTCGTTTTACCGGTCGACGCGCGTCGAAATTTCACTGGATGCGCTGCGCCATAATTTGGAGTCGTTCCGCAGGGCATTGCCCGAAACGGTACGGATGATGGCTGTGGTCAAGGCCGATGCTTATGGACACGGTGCAGTGGAGGTTTGCCGGGAGGCGCTGGACGACGGCGTTGAATATATAGCGGTAGCGTTTTTGGATGAGGGGCTGGAGCTGCGCAGAGCAGGGATTACGGCGCCGATTCTGGTGCTCGGGTATACGCCGCCGGAAGGACTGTTAACCGCCTGGCAGCATCATATTGCGTTAAATGTTTATACGGAAGCGGTGCTGGAGGCTTGGGAGCGCGAGGCTCCGCCGGAGGCGCAGACGCGGCCGCTCCAGATTCATATTAAGATCGACTCCGGCATGAACCGGCTGGGGATCAGCGAGGCGCAGGAGGCGGTGCGCTTCATCGACCGCGCGCTGCACACCGCAGGCGTCGAGGTTGAAGGTTTGTTTACCCATTACGCTTGTGCCGACGAGGCGGATAAAAGCCATACGCGCGGGCAATATGACCGCTTTGTCGAGGTCGTGCGGCATTTCCGCGACCGGGGGATTGAATTCCCTCTCGTCCATGCGGGCAATAGCGCCGCGGCGATTGATTTGCCGGACCTGACCTTTAATATGGTGCGCCTCGGGATCGCGATGTATGGCCTGTATCCGTCGGAGGAGGTCAACAAGTCGCTGATTGAGCTGCAGCCGGTGCTGAGCATCAAGACAGGTGTCGTGATGGTCAAGCAGGTGCCGCAGGGCGAAGGGATCAGTTACGGAGCGATTTACCGGACAGACAGCGAGCAAACGATCGCTACGCTGCCAATCGGGTACGCGGACGGCTTCTCGCGGATGCTGACGGGGAAAGCAGAGGCGCTGCTGCGGGGACAGCGGGTGCCGGTGGTTGGAAGAATTTGCATGGACCAATGTATGTTGAATGTGAGCGGATTTGCCGATATAGCTATGGAAGAGGAAGTTGTCATTTTAGGCAGGCAAGGCGCCGAGCAGATTACGGCCGAAGAGCACGCAGGCTGGCTGGGCACGGTTAATTATGAAATTGTATGTATGATTTCACATCGGGTTCCCCGCGTGTATATCAAGCATGGCCAAGTGATGCGCTCGGTCAATCCGCTGCTGCGCCACCTGTGGGAGCCGGAGCAATAAAGCCGCAGATCATGCTTACGACGCGAAGCCGCCGGGCCACTCGGGCTGCCGAGCAGGCTGAAAACATGAGCATACGAGCGGGGCAGCTGCGTCTGGGAGGAATTTCCACCGCTTTTTTCCCGGCGCTTGAGAGGAATTCCTTGATTTGCCGCGAATATGTAAGAGTAGCATACGCGGAAGATCACGTACGGTATAGCATAATGGATATACCGGAAGCATATATTGATCTTGTATATTTTAACTGGAAGCTTGTTATACTGGAAATAAGCTCTTTGTATGTCTCTTGGGGGTGCATGAATAGGTGGCCAATGCTCATAACACGAAGCGCATCATGATCAGCTTGCCCGACTATTTGCTGGAAGAGGTCGACTATCTGGTTGAGAAGGAGAACTCGAACCGCAGCGAGTTTATCCGTCAGGCGATGAAGTTGTACCTTGGCGAGCGGAAGAAACGGCATTTGCGAGAGTCGATGCAGCGCGGGTACATGGAGATGGCAAAGATCAATCTTAATATGGCCTCGGAAGCCTTTCAGGCGGAAGAAGAAGCGGATCTTACGCTTGACCGTCTCGTAAGCGGGGTGTAGCCCTTGATTGTCAAGCGTGGAGATGTTTTTTTTGCCGATCTCTCACCGGTTGTCGGCTCGGAGCAGGGGGGAATTCGCCCGGTGCTCATTATTCAGAATGATATTGGCAACCGCTTTAGCCCTACGGTCATTGTGGCGGCCATTACGGCGCAGATTCAGAAGGCCAAGCTTCCGACGCATGTGGAGATTGACGCGGAAGCGCATGGATTCGATCGGGATTCCGTCATTTTGCTGGAGCAAATACGGACGATCGACAAGCAGCGTCTGACGGATAAAATTACGCATTTGGATGACGACACGATGCGCAAGGTTGATGATGCTTTGCAGATTAGCGTTGGACTGATCGAGTTTTGAGGATGCGGCTAATGAGCGGGGGTCCGATACCCCCGTTTTTTTGTGCCCGGAAGGAGACGGATGAATGGCGAAGGAACAGGTGGAGCAAGGCCGCGGACCGGCAGCGGAAGGGGCAGTGCCGATCGAGCTGACCGATGAGATGAAGGCGGCGATCCAGCAGCGGATCGTGAAGCAGATTGGGGCCGAGCTGCAAATTGGCGGCGGACGGGTAGCGACGACGGTGGGGCTGCTGGACGAAGGGAATACGATTCCATTTATCGCCAGATACCGTAAGGAAATGACGGGGGAGCTGGACGAAAATCAGCTGCGCGACATTGAGGAGCGGCTGACTTACCTGCGCAACCTGGAGAACCGCAAGCTTGAGGTGATACGTCTGATCGATGAGCAAGGCAAGCTGACGGGCGAGCTGCGCGTGTCGATTGAGCAGGCGGGCAAGCTGCAGGAGGTCGAGGATCTGTACCGTCCGTACCGGCAAAAGCGTAAAACCCGCGCCAGTATGGCGAAGGAAAAAGGGCTTGAGCCGCTTGCGCAATGGCTGCTGTCCCAGCCGGGGCAAGGCGCTCCGCTGACCGAGGCCGCGCGGTATATCGACGAAGCGAAGGGTGTCCAGACGGCAGAGGAAGCGCTGCAGGGAGCGATGGATATCGTAGCCGAGCAGGTAGCGGACGACGCCAAGATCCGCGCTTGGGCGCGGCGTTATACCTTCGAGCAGGCGGTGCTGCGAACCGAAGCGCGCAAGGCCGGCGAGGAGTCCGTCTACGAAATGTATTACAGCTACCAGGAGCCGGTGCGCAAGCTGCCTCCTCATCGGATATTGGCGATTAACCGCGGAGAACGCGAGGATGTGCTGAAGGTGTCGCTGGACGTGCCTGTGGAGCGCATTCATGACTTTATCGGCAAGCAGCTGATCAAGCGGCCGTCGGTAACACGCGATACGCTGACGGCTGTCATTGAGGATGCGTACAAGCGTCTGCTGGCGCCCTCCATCGAACGCGAGGTACGGGGGGAGATGACGGAGAAGGCGGAGGAGAAGGCCATTCAGGTTTTTGCTGAAAATCTGCGCAATCTGCTGCTCCAGCCGCCGGTAAAAGGCAAGGTGGTGCTCGGTGTTGACCCCGCGTACCGGACCGGCTGCAAGCTGGCCGTCATCGACGATACCGGTAAAATGCTCGAAATCGCCGTGACGTATCCGACGCCGCCGAACAACAAGGTTGCGGAGGCGAAGGCGGTGTTCAAGCGGCTGATTGACGCCTACGGCGCGGAGCTGATCGTCATCGGCAACGGGACGGCGTCGCGGGAGACGGAGCAATTTGTGGCCGAGCTGATCGGCGAGCTGAAGGCGCGCAAGCTGGCATACCTGATTGTCAACGAGGCGGGGGCGAGCGTATATTCGGCGTCGAAGCTGGCGCAGGCCGAGTTTCCCGATCTGGATGTATCCGAGCGCAGCGCGATTTCGATCGCCCGCCGTCTGCAGGACCCGTTGGCCGAGCTGGTGAAAATTGAACCGAAGGCGATCGGCGTCGGCCAATACCAGCATGACGTCGCGCAGAAGCGGCTGGAGGAAAGCTTGACCTTTGTCGTCGAGTCGGCGGTTAACCATGTCGGCGTTGATGTGAATACAGCGTCGGCTTCGCTGCTGTCTTATGTGTCCGGGATCAACGGGACGCTAGCGAAAAATATCGTCAAATTCCGCGACGAAAACGGCAAATTTGCCAGCCGGACACAGCTGCAGAAGGTGCCGCGGCTCGGCGCCAAGGCGTTCGAGCAATGTGTCGGCTTTCTGCGTATTCCGGGCAGCAGTAATCCGCTGGACAATACGCCGATTCATCCGGAATCGTATGCGGTGGTGGACAAGCTGTTTCGCGAGCAGAAACTGGAGCTGGCCAAGCTGGGCAGCGAGGAGCTGAAAGCGGCGCTGCAGCGGCTGGAGCCGGAACGGCTGGCGGAGAAGCTGGATGTGGGCGTGCCGACGCTGCGCGACATTCTCGCTTCGCTGCTGCGGCCGGGCCGGGACCCGCGGGAGGAGCTGGAGGCGCCGTTGTTCCGTACGGATGTGCTGCAATTAGAGGATCTGACGCCAGGCATGGAGCTGAAAGGTACGGTACGCAATGTTATTGATTTTGGAGCCTTCGTTGATATCGGGATTAAAAATGACGGACTTGTTCATATTTCGCAGCTGAGCAATTCCTACGTCAAGCATCCGATGGATGTGGTGTCGGTCGGCGACGTGGTGACGGTGTGGGTGCTGAATGTAGATGCGAAAAAAGGCCGCGTCGGACTGACGATGAAGAAGCCGGGGCAGCAGCCGTAAGGTTGGAAGAAGCAGGAGCAGTGGTGGTAAGGCTGAAGTGGCTTGGCGCAGCAGATGTATAGTTGAAAATCAAATAGAGCCTAGTCGCAAGGACTACGCTCTATTTGGCCTTGCCGGTGGCATTCGGACTGCCCGCCCGTCAAAGCTGAGAATGGGGCGTCGCGGACTCCGGCTCCTCATCGGACTTGCGGGTGCGGTAGAAATACCAGCAATCATTAAGCAGGCGGATTTGCCGCCGGTTTTTGTTGTAGAAGGCACGCATCAATTGGTTGCAAAGCCATTGTGGCACGTCGATCAGCCCTTTCCCTCTAGCTGCTATTTGTACAGCATATGGGCGAAGGGCGGAGGCGGTGCAGGTCCGTGTGATCAGGCGAGCTCTTCTTCCTCTTCGTACCATTGCTCCAGTTGGGCTTGCAGGGCGCGAATTTCCGTCAGCAGCGAAATCAGCGGATATTGCTTCTCCTGCGCCTGCAGCACGGCAAACGCTTGCTCCAGCTTGTTGATATACGCGAGTCCTTGCTGCAGCTCGTAGCCGGGATGCACTAGCTCCAGCGCCTGGAATTCGGCGATAAAATAAGGCAAAGCCGGTACGCCCGGAACCGTTAGCTTGTCCAGCTCCTTGTGCAAGCGCTGGTTCAGCGCGGCGAGCTGGTACATGTGGGTGGCAGGCATTTCGACAAATTCCAGCTGGTCCTGATGCTGCAGCAATGCGAATTTCGTATGGGACATGAAAAATGTCTCTCCTTTCAGTTCGGAAGCGAATAAAAACGTGTCGTGCGGGTAAGATTCCTACTTGACAGTGTAGCCCAACCTGCGGTTACAATTCAAGTGAGAAACCTAGAGAGAAGAGAGCTTAGGGGTGGGAATATGGAGCATGAATGATCGGCAGCTGCAGCAATGGGTGGAGCAAATATCGCTGTCGTCGTTTGGACGTCCGTTTGAGCATCAGGCCAGGTTCAATAAGCGATTGCGGTCGACGGGAGGCCGCTACTTTACGGGCAGTCACGATATTGAGATCAGCTGGCTGCAATTTGAGCAGTTCGGCAAGCAGGATGTCGAAAAAATTATCAAGCACGAACTGTGCCATTATCATCTGCATATTATGGGGCATGGTTATCAGCATCGGGACGATGACTTCAAAAAGCTTCTGGTGCTGGTCGGCGGCACCCGCTATTGTAAGTCGCTTCCGGCCGCTTTGCAGCGGAAGGAGCCTTACCGTTACAAGCTTGTTTGCGTAGCTTGCGCCATGGAATATTTGCGGAAACGAAAAACAGACCCGCGTCGTTTCTTATGCGGACAATGCAAAGGCAAACTGCGCTTGGAAGAGCTTGACTTGGATTCTCATTCATGATAAATTAAAAAATGTCCTTCCCTGATAGCTCAGTTGGTAGAGCACTCGACTGTTAATCGAGTTGTCACAGGTTCGAGTCCTGTTCGGGGAGCCAATGTTTTGGAGAGATACCCAAGTGGCTCAAGGGGACCCTCTGCTAAGGGGTTAGACTGCGTAAGTGGTGCGAGGGTTCGAATCCCTCTCTCTCCGTAAATAAAGGAACCGCCTTCGGGCGGTTTTTTTATTTACGGACAAGGGAGAGGGATTCGAACCCGAGAAGAGGGGGCGTCGAAGCGCGGACGCAGCGCTACAGCCACTTTTTCCACTTGAAAATAAGCCACATCGCGGCCGACGTGCCGATCAGCACGATCCACACATACAGATACCCCCAATGCCAGCGAATTTCCGGCATATTCTCGAAGTTCATTCCGTACAGGCCGACGATAAAGGTCAGGGGTAAAAAGATGCAGCTAATGATCGTCAGCGTCTTCATAATTTCGTTCATCCGGTCCGACTTCATGCCCATTTGCAGCTCCAGCAGACTGATCAGCGACTCCCGGAACGTGTCGATCGCATCGACCACATGGGAAATATGATCATAGATATCGACAAAATAAACGTCGGACTCTTCATGCATATAAGGGAAGCTCTGGTGACTGATGGCGCCCAGCACATTTTTCTCTTCAAGGATGATGCGGCGCAGCTGATGCAGCGTTCGTTTGAGTGTAAACACCTCGCGGGACACCTGCAGATACGGATTGTCGAAAATTGTTTGCTCCAGCCGGTCCATGCGGTCCTCAACCTGATCAATGATGTTGGTGTAATCATCCACAAACCGGTCCAGCAGCCGGTACAACAACGCTCCGGGCGCAGCCCAGTTAGGCCTTGCCTGCAGAAGGTAACGATGAAGCTCTTCGATCACCGGCAGCTTTTCCCTGCACACCGTAATGACGTAGTTTTTGCCGATAACGATGGCGATTTCAGTCGTATGCAGATGCTCGTCCTTGACCGGGAAAAAGGTGATGAAAATATGATCTTCATACCGGTCCATCTTCGGCCGCTGATTCAGATGAATACAATCCTCAATCACGAGAGGATGGCAGTGAAACAGTTCTCCGAGCACATGCTCGATTTCAGCCGGAGGGGCATTTTCCAGATGAGCCCATACCGTTTCGCCGCTGCGCGGGGTACGCAAAGGCTGCTCGGTCGTCTGGCGGTCAGAGGCCGTAAAGGTCAACATAAGGACACCTCGGTGCGCTGTAAAAGTAAATGCTATGTTTTCATCTTAGCATACGCGGAGAACGGTTTGCTAAGGAGACGTTGTCTTCTGTATCCAGCGGGAGCTGCCTGCTGTTAAATTTCCGTTCATGATGATTCGAAGCTGGCGTTTCGGGGGAAGCTAACGAACAGTCCGAATCAAGAAGGGAGATTTTCGTTATGCAGCAAACGAAGCAGCTCGAAGAACAAATTGCAGACATCCTCGCGGCCAATCGCGTATGCTCGTTCGGCACGGTGGACGGGCAAAAGCCGAAGGTCCGGTACATGGCTTTGTTTCATGAAGGCTTGACGTTGTACTTGGCTACGAATTCTAAAACCGATAAGGTGGATGAGCTGCGGAGCAACCCAAACGTGCATGTACTGGTCGGGTATGACGGGAAGCCTTCCGGGGATATTTTGCAGATCGCCGCGACCGCTGAGGTTTGCAAAGAAGACGGGCTGAGGGAGCGGCTGTGGAATGATTCCTTCAAGGAGTGGTTCAAGGGACCGCATGATCCCGAATATGCTATTTTGAAGCTGACTCCGCAGCGCATCGAATATAACGGGAAAGATCAGGAGCCGCGCGTCTGGCAGCACTAAGGCAACCCAGTAACCGCAACTGAAGGAACGAGGCGCAACGCCAGGGCAATGACGTGTCCTGTCGCCGACTCGTTCCTGCTTTACAATTTCTTCAATAGCAAGTATAATAAATCACATATGAGTCGTTTATGCGCGGTTGTGGTGGAATGGCAGACACGCTATCTTGAGGGGGTAGTGGGCGTACGCTCGTGGAGGTTCGAGTCCTCTCAACCGCATACAGAAAAGAGCTTGTCCCGGGTTCAGGGGCAGGCTTTTTTCTTTACGGAGCGAGGGGCTTGGCGTATAGTGGAAATAGACGGACAGCTCGGCCGGGCTGCTCCTCAGACTCCAGCGAATGAAGGTGATTTTCTTGCAAATTCAAGCAGCTTTGAATGCGACAGCCAGTACGGATGCGCTGAAGCAGGCGGTCGGATTGGCTATGCTGAGCAAGGTGAAGGATACGCAGGCTGCGCAAGCCGCGACTCTTTTGCAGGACTTTGCCGCCGCTCAGCCTGCGCATTTGGGTAATCATGTCGACCTTCGCGCCTAGCTTGCCAGCCAGGCCATTCGATGCAGAGCGGGCCTGACCGGGGCCAGATGACGCGGAGAAGCAGCTTATACAGCCATTAGTCAGCATTTCCGCAGCAGCCTGCCCGAAAGACATGCGCCGTTTGGCGTTTGCTTGGGGCAGGCTTTTTCTTGGATTCAAGCGGCGTTTCGTAACGAAACCAGTTTATTTTAGGGAGGGAACCATCCATGTCAGAGAAGATGGAGCAGGATCGGCGGTCCAGACGGAGGCCGCTCATTATCGGCCATCGCGGAGCGGCGGGCGAAGCGCCGGAAAATACGCTGGCTTCTTTTCGGCTGGCACAAGAGCAGGGAGCGGATGCGGTAGAGCTGGACATTCATGAATCAGCGGATGGCCGGCTGATCGTCTGCCATGACCCTACGGTTGACCGGACGACCAATGGCAGCGGATGGGTCGGGCAGCTGACGGTAGAGCAGCTTCAAGGTCTGGATGCGGGCGGCTGGTATGGCGAGCGGTTTGCCGGTGAGCGTCTGCCGCTGCTGGACGAAGTATTTGCCCAGACGCCTCCTGCGATGATGATTAACGTGGAAGTGAAATGCGGCTACAGCCCGCGTCTGGCGGCAGAGCTGCAGCGTCTGCTGCTGGCGTACGGCCGTCGGGACAGCGTTGTCGTCTCTTCCTTTGCCCATAAGACGCTGCATCGGCTGCAGCAGGACATCCCGTGGCTGCGGGTCGGGCTGCTGTACGTGGGCGGATTTATAAACCATGCCCGCCTGGCTGAGCTGTCCGGTATGAACGTCTATTCCTTGCATCCGCATTACCAGAGCATGGATGCCGGGGACGTGGAGCTGGCGGTAAGCGGCGGGCTGCGCGTGTATCCGTACACGATCAATGACCCGGAGCATTTGCGGCAGGCGATAGCGAACGGATTTTCCGGGATTATTACCGATTATCCGGCCAGACTGCGCGAGCTGCTTACAACGGAAGTGGACGGAAGATCGTTCGACTGAAGCGAACGTATTTTCCGTAAACAGGTAATAAATCGCTCGTTACTGTCCGATATAGAAAGAGATGGGAGGTAGAAATCAGTGATGAACAAGACGCCGCGGACATGGCTACGCCGAATCGCGCTGACGATGTCAGCGGTTGTAGGACTGTCTGTCCTTGCGATTCAGCCGCTGCAAGCCGCAAGCCGCTACAGCGATGTGACCTCAAGCTATGTATGGGCAACCAGCTCGATTGATGTGATGACCACCAAGCAGATTATAACCGGCTATCCGGATGGGCTTTTCCGCCCGGATCAGGCGATCAGCAAGGCAGAATGGACCGCTATGGTCTACCGGTTATTTGACACGTACAGGCCGAATACGAAGGCGCTGGAGCTGGATAAAATCAGCTACTTCGCCGATGTGCCCAAAGAGCATTGGGCCTATGCGCCGATTAGCGCAATCTATGACGCTAACTTCCGCATCGGCGGTTTTGGCGTGGACCAGGAGGGCCAGCTTGCGTTCCAGCCGGATAAGGAGCTGTCCAGACTGGAGCTGGCGCAAATGCTGTACGCGATGTTCGGCGGCAAGCTGATCAGCGCAGATCGGCTGAGCGGCAATGACGCGTGTGCGGCGATTTTACAATTAAAGGACATGCCGGCCAGTCTGCTGGAGGATTTGTCGGCGTACAGCTTCGCCAAATCAGACGGACGTTATGACAGCAGCGGCTGGATGCGGGCGGGCGATCCAACCGTATACAAGACGTTGATGATCGGCCAAGGGGCCAGCGACTGCAAGCTTGGGGACGATCTGATGTCCAACGTGCAGGCCAAGGGGCTTGCCGGCTTGAAGGCCAACGGTATTATGTCTCCGACCGAGAAAGGCTTGTTCCGTCCGCGCGACCCGGTGACGCGAGCAGAGGCGGTTGTTATTTTGGACCGGATCTATCATTTTCTGAAAAGCAGCAATTGGCTTTCCTTCTATTCGACGGTGGAGCTGGACCCGAAGACCGGTACAACCACGACGGGCGGCTCTGCAGGCAGCCCGGTGTTGACGCCGCCTTCGGGCTCAACCTCAGGCGGTATCCAGGTTCCGCCGGGAGCTCAAGGCTGGACCGACAAGTCTAATGTGAACGCCCGCGATTTTTTCGATGACCAGGGCCAATTAACGAAAAATATTGCGACAAACGGCGATCTTGAAGCCGCGGTGCAGCCGCAGGGCAACCGGTACTTGACCGTCGATTTCAAGGCCAAGGAAGGCGTCGATCTGTATATCGTCGTGGACGGCAACATTTCCTTCGTGAAAAAAGAGGAGTTTCCGGTCACCCTGTCGGTTAGCGGCGTGTCGGTGGTTGGCTTCCGTTCCCAGCTGCGCGACCCGGCGATGAAAAAGCATGGCGATTACAATGTGACGCTGTCGATCAAGCTGGGCAACCAGGAGCCGGAAGCAAAGAAGAAAAAGTAAGCGGGCAAGGCGGATGGCGCTTGCTCGGCACACAGAAGCACGCAGCCGTCTTGCGGAAAATCAGTTGTTCCGCTTGCCAAGCCAAAAAGCCACCGTTTCCCGTTGTACCGGGGCTCGGTGGCTTCTTCGCGGGCAGGCGCGGACACGACGCGCTTAGTTCATCAAATGCTTGTAAGGCGAGTAATCAATGTCCTTCTTGTCCAGAAACGTAACAAGGCTTTTGTAATCCCGCTTCGGCGTCGCCAAAATATAGCCCTTAATACAAAGGTCGCGTGTGACGGCGGGAGCGTTCTCCTCCAGAGCAAGCTGGCCGATGCGGGCGGCGATGGAATGCTTGGCAATATCCCGAAACGGCGTCGGAACCGGCTCGACCAGGATGTCGAGGAACGCCTTTGCTTCCTCCGTCCACAGATGGCGGGAAGCCTCTACGTAGTGGTTCTGCCAGTCGAGCTTGGACTTGCCGTCCTCCATTGGCAGCACCTTGAAAAATTTGCGGAACATAAAGTAGCCGCCCACGCACATAGCAAACAACAGCACAAATACCCAAAACATAATAAACCACATAAACCCCTCGTGCGGGGCGCTGCTCGCTGCATAGAACATGTCAGGTGTCACCTCGCTTTCATTATACCTTAAATGAGGCTGCAGGAAAATGCGGCCAAGCCGGTAAAAGGGAAATTCCTTTTCTAGATTTATTGCTGCATTCCTAGTAAGATATGAGGTAGCTGCAAGCTCGAAGATAGCCAGAAAAGGGAGTGAAAGCGACATGACTCGGATAGGCTCACACGTTTCGTTTTCAGATAAAGGATTGCTTAATGCGGCCAATGAAGCTGTCAGCTATGGCTCAGGCACATTTATGATTTATACGGGCGCTCCGCAAAATACTCGCCGCAAGCCGATCGAGGAGCAATATTTGGAAGAGGGCCGCGCGGTCATGGCCGAGCATGGCATCGGCGAAATTATCGTGCATGCGCCTTATATTATTAATCTGGGCTCCTACAAGGAGGATACCTTCGAGCTGGCCGTGCGCTTTCTGCAGGAGGAGATACGCCGCACGGAATATCTTGGCGTGAAGCAGATCGTGCTGCATCCCGGCGCTTATACGGATAAAGATGCCGAATACGGCATCGCCCGGATCGCGGCGGGGCTGAACGAGGTGCTTGAAGGCGTGAAGGACACGGGCGTACACATCGCGCTGGAAACGATGGCAGGCAAAGGGACGGAAATTGGCCGCAGCTTCGAGGAGCTGGCCGCTATCATCGAGAAGGTCGAGCGCAATGACCGTCTGACCGTCTGCATGGATACCTGCCACATTCATGATGCCGGTTACGATATCGTCAACGATCTGGACGGCGTGCTGGAGCAGTTCGACCGCATCGTTGGCCTGAACCGGCTGGCCGTCGTTCATATGAACGACAGTAAAAACGCGCGCGGCGCGGCGAAGGACCGCCATGCCCCGGTCGGAGCCGGCTGGCTCGGCTTTCAGACGATGCATAACATCGTCAATCATGAGAAGCTGCAGCATCTGCCGTTTATTTTGGAGACGCCGTGGATCGGCAAGGATTCAACCTCGCAGCATCCGATGTATGAAGCGGAAATTGCACTGCTCAGCGGCACGGTACAGCAGCGCTTCGGCGAAGGCTTCCTGAGCGATGTCGAGAAGCTGGCGCATTTCTTCAAGAAGCAGGAGCTGGACCCGCGACAATTTGTGCTGACCACCTGGGAGCTGCTGAAAAATGATCCGAAGGCGAAAAAAGCGGATGGCCGCGAGCCGATGGAGCGGCTGTACGATTTGATTGCCGCCGAGGCATTGTTCCCCGAGCTCAGCGAGCAGCAGGTCAACCACCGGTTGACCGCCTGGTTTGCTGGCGAGCAGCTGTTTGCTGCGGTTTGAGCCGGCATACGGCATAAGATGATAAGCTCGGTATGAAATGGTCGAATAAAAGGAGAAGAACAGACTCATGGTCCCCAAACTGACAAAACCAAAAAGCAATCCACTAACCAACCGGGCGAGAATGCTCGTTTCGTGCCCGGACAAGCCGGGGATCGTCGCTGCGGTATCCCGCTTTTTATATGATTACGGCGCAAACATTATCCAGTCTGACCAATATACGATGGAGCCTGCGGAGGGCGGATTGTTTTTCATCCGGATCGAATTTGATCTGGAGGATCTGGACAACCGACGCCAGCAGCTGAAGGCGGATTTCTCCAAAATTGCCGAATCGTTTGAGATGCAATGGAGCATTACCCGCGCAAGCCGCAAGAAGCGGCTGGCCATCCTCGTTTCGAAGGAGGATCATTGCTTGCTGGAGCTGCTGTGGCACTGGCAGTCTGGCGACCTGGACGCCGAGATCGCGATGGTCATCAGCAATCATAACGATATGCGGGAGCTGGTGGAGCAGCTCGGTATTCCGTACCACCACATTCCGGTTACCGCAGATACGAAGGCCGAAGCGGAGCGCCGCCAGCTGGAACTGGTCGAGGGCCAGGTGGATGCAATCATTTTGGCCCGGTATATGCAAATTATTTCGCCGAAATTCATTGAGTATTTCCCGAACCGGATTATCAATATTCATCATTCGTTCCTGCCGGCCTTCGTGGGCGGCAAGCCGTATGCGCAGGCGCATAACCGCGGTGTGAAAATTATCGGAGCGACCGCGCATTATGTCACGGAGGAGCTGGACGGCGGGCCGATTATCGAGCAGGACGTGCAGCGTGTGAGTCACCGCGACAATGTCGATGATCTCAAGCGGATCGGCCGCCATATTGAACGGACGGTGCTTGCTAAGGCTGTCAACTGGCATGTGGAGGACCGCGTGATCGTCCATCAGAACAAGACCGTTGTGTTCAGCTAACAAGGCGGAGGCGAATCCTCCGGCTTCCGGCTGCGGAAAGGCCCCGATCTCTGTGTCAGGAGACGGGGCCTGTTTCGTCATTAGGGGCGACAACTCGCAATAGCCAGCGGCAAGTCCACCTTGTGTGTGCGGCATCGCAGAAGAGACGGGGCCGGGAGCTGCCGCGCTCCCGGTTATTCCGCTTTTTCTTTCGGAAAAAGGCTGGAGGAGAAGGCTGGATCATGGGGGACCGAATGTACGACCGTTTTGTTTTTACCGGTGCGCTTGGCGACATAAAGGGACGCATCCGCTCCCTTGAACAGCAGTTCCTTGCCTTTGCCCTTCACATAGTCCTGCAGTCCGACGCTGATCGTGGCCGACTTGGAATCAAGCTCCGGGTGAATGGTCATAAACAGACGGTGACGAATGAGCTCGGTGAGCCGGTATGCTTCTTCCAGCGTCTTTTCCGTAAAAATAACCGCAAATTCTTCACCGCCGTAACGGGCCACGAAGTCGTTGGGGGTGACCGTTTCCTTGATGATTGCGGCTACCCGCATCAGCACGATGTCGCCGATCCAGTGGCCGTACGTATCGTTGATCCGTTTGAAGTTGTCGATATCCAGAATCGCAAGCTGCAGCGACAGCTGGTTCAAGTCGCTTTGCTCAATCAGCTTCTCCAGGTACGCATGGAAGGTTTTATGGTTGTACAGCTCCGTCAGCGCGTCGGTCTTGGAGAGCGTGTCCATAATGATGTTTTTGACCAGCAGCTCCTGCTTGGCTTCGGTTGTGTGCTTGAGATTGTTCAACAGCTCGATGCCGCTGCTCGCAATAGCCAGTGCAATGACGGTTGTGCCTGCGTACAGAAACAAAATACTGATCATGTGAACGGGCTGCATCGTCAGACGAAGCGGGGCGCTGTACATGTACAGCGAGGCGAAGCAGACCAGCACGAGGAGGAAAACGCCGATAATTCTTCGTTTATTAAAGGCGAGCATGGACGTCAGAATAGGAAAAATAAAGATGGCGGGAACGATGCCGATCGTCGGATTCATCAGAATGATGGACGCAGCGTATAAAATCCCCATCAGAATCAGCAGCCAGTCGCTTTGTACATTACGGTAGCAGTACAGAAGATCGACCAGTCCGGTCAACAGGGAGAGCAGGAAGGCTTGCCAGATCAGCGACGGCCAAATATGAGAGATGTCCGCCTGAAGGTGCCAGCGCTGTATGCAAAATTCAAGAATAACCGTCAGCATAATCGTTATCCAGTACAGATTCAGCATATTGCGGTAGGTGTGGCGCGTATTGGCCAACTGCAGCAATGTTGGATTCATAGATCGACTCCCGTCTATGTCTCTAGTGCCCGGGGCACAAGTTGTTCTTGGAAATCATGCCTATTCCAGTAGTCTTCTATAACCCTATTTCGACAATCAGGCACTAATTCCTTTGCTTTACATAATTAAATTTAGTTAACTAAATCCGCCCATCAATCCGGCGCTTCCCATGGCTTTGGCTGATTGTTCGGATACTCTTGGATTGGATATGGCAAACTGTTAAAGAGAGTGGTACAATTAAAAATATTTGTAATGCCTGCTTTATCACTTCGCAGCAGGAAAATATAGATTGAGTGGGAGGATATTTATTCATGACTGTGCTTAACAAGACGATTGATCAACTGTCGGTGGACACGATTCGTACGCTGTCGATTGACGCGATTGAGAAAGCCAAATCCGGCCATCCAGGCATGCCGATGGGCGCCGCGCCGATGGGCTACGAGCTGTTTGCCAAGCTGATGAAGCATAACCCTGACGCTCCGACATGGATCAACCGTGACCGGTTTGTACTGTCTGCCGGACATGGCTCGATGCTTTTATATAGCCTGCTTCACCTGTCGGGTTACGACTTGCCGATGGACGAGCTGAAAAACTTCCGCCAATGGGGCAGCAAAACGCCTGGTCATCCGGAAGTCGGACATACGGCGGGTGTAGACGCAACGACAGGCCCGCTTGGACAAGGCATCGGGATGGCCGTAGGTATGGCGATGGCTGAAGCTCACCTGGGCGCTGTTTACAATCGTGAGAACTTCTCGGTGATTGACCACTATACATATGCCATTTGCGGCGACGGAGACCTGATGGAGGGGCTTTCCTCCGAGGCGGCTTCGCTGGCAGGCCATCTGAAGCTCGGCAAGCTGATCGTCTTGTACGATTCAAACGATATTTCCCTCGACGGCGAGCTGAACCTCAGCTTCTCCGAAAACGTGATGGAACGCTTCCAAGGCTACGGCTGGCAAGTGCTTCGCGTGGAAGAGGGCAATGATCTTGACGCGATTCATAAAGCGGTTCTGGAAGCGCAAGCCGACTTCCGTCCGACGCTGATCGAAGTGAAAACGGTCATCGGCTTCGGCAGCCCGAACAAAGCGGGCAAGGGCGGTCATGCAGGTCCTCACGGTTCCCCGCTGGGCGTGGATGAGGTTTCGTTGACCAAGCAAGCCTACGGCTGGGACGAAAACCAGCATTTCTATGTGCCTGAAGCGGTTCAAGCGCATTTTGCTGAAATCAAGCGCCGCAACATCGACCGTTTCGAAGGCTGGAACGATCTGGTGAAAGCTTATGGCGAAGCGCATCCGGAGCTGGCGAAGCAGCTGGAAGCCGCGATCAACGGCGAGCTGCCTGAAGGCTGGGATTCCCTGATTCCGGCTGATGTCCCTGCGGACAAAGGAACGCGGACGGCGTCCGGGATCGTACTGAACGCCATTGCACAGCAGGTTCCTTTCCTCGTCGGCGGTTCGGCTGACCTGGAGTCGTCCACAATGACGCATATGAAGGGTCTGGGCGTCATGACGGCCAAGGACTACAGCGGCCAAAACATTTATTACGGCGTGCGCGAGTTCGGTATGGGCGCGGCGGTTAACGGCATGCTGCTGCATGGCGGTCTGAAAGTGTTCGGCGGCACGTTCTTCGTGTTCTCCGATTATCTGCGTCCGGCCATCCGTCTGGCCTCCATTATGGACGTGCCGGCGATCTACGTCTTCACGCATGACAGCATCGGCGTCGGCGAAGACGGCCCGACGCATGAGCCGATCGAGCAGCTCGCAGCGCTGCGCGTTATTCCGGGCGTTACCGTTATTCGTCCTGCAGACGGTGCAGAGACGGTTGGCGCATGGCGTTATGCGGTTGCCAACAAAAAAGGCCCGGTTGCGCTTATTTTCTCCCGCCAGGCAGCAGCGGCGCTTCCAGGCTCCGCGCAAGGCGAAGTGGAGCGCGGCGCTTATGTGGTGGCTGACGCCGCTGACGGCAAGCCGCAAGCGCAAATTATTGCGACAGGTACAGAAGTCCAATTGGCTATTGCCGCTCAACAGCAGCTGGCTGAGCAAGGCATTGCTGTGCGCGTGATCAGCATGCCGAGCTGGGAGTTGTTTGACCGTCAGGAGCAGGCGTACAAGGATTCCGTTATTCTTCCTGAGGTTAAAGCTCGTCTGGCTGTCGAAATGGGTCATCCGTTCGGCTGGGATCGTTATGTCGGCGACCAAGGCAGCATCCTTGCGATCGATAAGTTCGGAGCATCCGCGCCAGGGCCGGTCGTCATTCGCGAGTATGGCTTCACGGTTGAAAACGTCGTAGACCGCGTCAAACAACTGCTCAAGTAAAAGGAGAAACGAGCCGGCTATGTCCCAATTCGAACAAGTAACGGTTTTGACCAAAGCCAACATTTACTTTGAAGGCAAAGTAACGAGCCGTACGGTGTTATTCGCTGACGGCACGAAAAAGACACTTGGCGTTATGCTGCCGGGCGAATATGAATTCGGCACCGACGTGAAGGAAATTATGGAAATTCAGGCGGGCGAGCTGAAGGTGCTGCTGCCCGGCGCAAGCGAGTGGCTGGAAATCAACGGAAGCGGAGAATTTACGGTGCCGAAGGGCGAGAAATTCAAGCTTGACGTGCGCACAGCTACCGATTACATCTGCTCGTACATTCACGAATAAGCTGCTCGCTCTCCTTGGAGCAGCTTGAAAAACCCCGGCTGCTTCCCCATCGTCTGCGATGGTGGATGCGGTCGGGGTTTGTACGTTCAACAACAGGCACGAATGCATGAGCAAGCAGCCGCTTGCGATTACTCGGTTCGTGATTAGTCGACTTGCGACTACTCGGATTGGATGCGGATGTATTCCTCAATCTTCAGGCGCACATGCGGCGGCAGGCCGGACAGCATGCAGCCGTAGCGGAATTGCCCTTCATCCGGGTCGATCCGGATAATCCGTGCGGTGACAGGCGGCAGCTCCGCTTCCTGCGGAAAGTGAATCACGATAAACATATCCTTCGCCAGCGGGAAGCTGCTCAAGATCCGTATGCCGCTTTCCGACAGGTCAATCAGCGTGCCTTCGATCAGTTGGCCGGAGAACGAGCCTTCCTGCTCCCACTGGTAGACGGACAGATGCAGCTTGATGTTCATCTCCAGCCTGGCGTTGCGGCGGCGCTCGGCGGCCCGTGCTTGCTCGGCGCGCTGCGGCGTCGAGGCTTCGCCGATCTGCAGATGCATCCAGTCCTCATAGCATTGAATGACGGCGCTGAGGTCCTGCTCACCAAGCCCGCGTGTTTGTGCCATCTGGAAAATTTCAGTCGCGCTGTGCAGCATCGGAGCGGGCATCTGAAATTGCTCGACCGCTTCGCTGGCCAGCAGCAAATCCTTCAGCATCCACTGGACGGAAAACTGGTTGCTGAAATCGCGATTCAAAATCTTCGGCCCTTTCAGCTCGGCCTGCTTGCTGTAAGCGGAACCGGCTTGGACCACTTCAAGAAACTGCTCCGCGGACAGTCCGGCTTTGGCGGCGATAGACAGCCCTTCCATCAGCGCCAGCGCGTTGATGCCGACCATCGTATTATGAGCCAGCTTCGTGTAGGAGCCTGCGCCGGACGGTCCCATATAAACCAGCTTGTTGCCCATGGCCTGGAACACATCGCGCTGCGCATCCAGCACTTCCTCCTGGCCGCCGATCATGAAAACAAGCGTCCCGCCTTCCGCTGCCGGTTTGCTGCCGGTGACCGGGGCGTCGAGGAAATCAACCAGACGCGTAGCCAGCTCGTCGTACAGCTTGCGGCTTGTCTCGGGAGACACGGTGCTGCAGTCAATGACGGTTTGTCCGGGGCGCAGGCTGTGAACGATGCCCTGGTCGCCGAGTACGGCGTCCAGCACGACTTCATCCTTGCTGAGCATCGTAATGATGACATCGGCCGGCTGCGCGGCTTCTGCCGGGGTTGCGGCGGCTGTTGCGCCGAGCTGGATCAATTCGTCGGCTTTGCCTGCGGTGCGATTATAGACAATAACTTGGAAGCCTTGTTTGAGCAGGTTCGCGGCCATGGGCTTGCCCATCGTGCCGAGACCGATAAATCCGATCGTTTTCATGGCGATCCCTCCTGGGTATTATTCTAGCATTTTGATGGAAACCTGTGAATGTTCTCTTGCGTTTGAGAAGCAATATCAAGTATGCTAAGCATATAGCTTTACAAAGGATTTACTTACATAGAGAACCTAAGGTTCGGATCGGAGGAATGAAGACGCATGGCATCCAAGCTTCAGTTCGATTACAGCAAAGCGCTTGATTTTGTAGGTAAACACGAGGTTGATTATTTGTCCGCCGCGGTAGCGGCCGCGCATGAGCAGCTTCATAACGGCACTGGCGCAGGAAATGATTACTTGGGGTGGATTGATCTCCCTGTCAATTACGATAAAGAGGAATTTGCCCGCATTCAGGAGGCGGCAGCGCGTATTCAAGCGAATTCGGACGCGTTGATCGTTGTCGGAATCGGCGGCTCCTACCTGGGCGCGCGCGCGGCGCTGGAGATGCTGTCCCACAGCTTCTACAATCTGCTGCCGAAGGACAAGCGCAAGACGCCTGAAATTTATTTTGTCGGGCAAAATATCAGCTCCACCTACGTTACCCATCTGCTGCAGCTGCTTGAGGGCAAGGACATCTCCGTCAACGTCATTTCGAAGTCGGGGACGACCACGGAGCCGGCGGTTGCATTCCGGATTTTCCGCGAGCTGCTGGAGAACAAATATGGCAAGGAAGAGGCGCGCAAGCGGATCTACGCTACGACGGACAAAGCCAGAGGCGCGCTGAAGAAGCTGTCGGACGAGGAAGGCTATGAAACGTTTGTCATTCCGGACGATGTAGGCGGACGCTACTCGGTTCTGACGGCTGTCGGCTTGCTGCCGATTGCAGCCGCAGGCATTGATATCGAAGCGATGATGAGCGGCGCTGCCGATGCTCGTCAAGCGTATGCGAGCCCGAATTTGGCTGAGAATGAAGCTTACCAATACGCAGCAGTGCGCAATGCGCTTTACCGCAAGGGGAAAACGACGGAAATTCTCGTTAACTACGAGCCGTCGCTGCATTTTGTGTCCGAGTGGTGGAAGCAGCTGTTCGGCGAAAGCGAAGGCAAGGACAGCAAGGGCATTTTCCCGGCGGCCGTTGACTTCTCGACCGATCTGCACTCCATGGGGCAGTTTATCCAGGAGGGCAACCGCAACCTGTTCGAAACGGTCATTCAGGTTAGCGAGGTGTCCGAGCATATTTCCATCGGTCATGACGCTCAGGATCTGGACGGGCTGAACTTCCTGACCGGGAAAACGATGGATTTCGTCAACAAAAAAGCGTTCGAAGGAACGATGCTGGCCCATACGGACGGCGGCGTGCCGAACCTGATCGTGACGTTGCCGGATATGAGCCCGTACACGTTTGGCTACATGGTGTATTTCTTTGAAAAGGCATGCGGACTTAGCGGCTACTTGTCTGGCGTTAATCCGTTTGACCAGCCTGGCGTGGAGGCTTACAAGAAAAATATGTTTGCTCTGCTTGGCAAGCCTGGCTATGAGCAAGAGAAGGCTGAGCTGGAAGCGAGACTCGGCAAGTAACGCAGGCGCTGGCGCTGCGTGGTGAAGAAGCGGTTCATCCTTCGGGATGATCGCTTTTTTTGCAAAGATATAATGACATGTACGTATAAGCTAACCAGAGCGTTCATGTTCGGGAAAGGAGGGTGGCGGTTGCAATGCTGCCGCATTATCGGACGGTCAAGCAATTCGGCTCTGCGGAGCTTGTGATCAAAAAATCCCGGTTCATCGGCTTTGCCAAGCCGGTGGCCGATGAAGAAGCCGCAATTGCGTTTATCCAGAGCATCAAGAAGGAGCACGGGCTGGCCACCCACAACTGCTCGGCTTACATGATCGGGGAGCGCGATGAAATTCAGAAGGCTTCGGATGATGGAGAGCCGAGCGGCACAGCCGGCAAGCCGATTTTGGAAGTCATCAAAAACCAGGGGCTGAAAAATGTCGTCGTCGTCGTAACCAGGTACTTCGGAGGCATCATGCTCGGGGCCGGAGGGTTAATCCGGGCGTATACGGACGGCGCGGTGGCCGGGCTAGCCGCCGCTGAGCAGGTAGTTAAGGTGCTGCACCGGGAGGTCAGGGTCGGCATTGATTATACGTGGCTTGGCAAGGTGGAAAATGAGCTGCGTAACCGCAGCACCCGGATGGGCGAAACGGAATTTACCGACAAGGTGACCTTGGTCTGTTGGCCGGTTGAGGCGGAAGCCGAGGCGTTTATCGCCTGGATGACGGATTTGACCCAGGGCCAAGGCGTGATCGACAAAGGAAACAGCTGTTATATAGAGCATACGGAGCTTCCCGTATAGGGAGGTTCCGAGTACTTTACACAGAGAGGGGTTGAACAGGGTTGGCCAGAAAAGCAGTCGAGCAGGAGCTGAGCCGCAACCGTATTTTAGGCGAAGCGCGCCAACTGTTCATCGAGCACGGCTATCATGCTTTAACGATGCGAAGCATTGCGAAGGCAATGGGTTACAGTCATGGAGCCTTATATTATCATTTCAGCGAGAAGGCGGAGCTGTTTTACGCACTGGTGACGGAGGATTTCCGGGACCTGCTGAACAAGCAGCGGGAAATGCTGCGGCGTACCCGGCTCGGCGATATGGCGCAGCTGGAGAAGCTGATGCTTGAATTTATCAAGTTTGGCTTGGAAAATCCGAATCATTACGAGATTATGTTTATGATCAAGGACCCGGAGCTGCAGCGCTACTCCCGTACCGAACAAGCGCAATGTCTGGACTTGTTCGCGACCGTCGTCCGGTCGGTTGTCGCAAAGCAGGAAAACAACGAAAGCAAGATGTACAACCTGCCCTGGAGCTTGTTTATGTCGATGCACGGCTTTATTTCCTATAATATTCACTATAGCCAAAGCTTCAAGGATGTGAAGAAGCTAGCTGAACAACATGTCAAATATTTGTGCGAGGGGCTGCAGGGATCATGAATCCGAACTTACCGCAGCTGAGACTTCTTTGCAGCCCCTTGCTTCATCCTATTAAAGCTTAAACGCTGACACGCTTGCATGCTTTTGTGCTTATCCGCGTATAAACTTTACCAGACAAGTGCGTTCACGCGGCCCATCGAACTCACATAAATAAATACCTTGCCAGCGCCCGAGTACCAAACGGGAGCCTGCGACCAGCACGGTCTGGGAGGAGCCGACTGTCATCGTTTTGAGATGAGAAGCGGTGTTGCCTTCCGCATGGCGGTAAGCGGGATGGCTCCAGGGAAACACCTCGTCCAGCCGCAGCAGCACATCATGCTTCACATCGGGGTCTGCATTTTCCTGAATGGTGATGCCGGCCGTCGTATGTGGAGAGTAAATCACGGCAATGCCCTCCTCCAGCTGCTCAGCCTTCAAGCTGTCATGCACAAGGCGGGTAATGTCGATCATCTCGCTGCGGTGATGGGTTTGCACGTGCAGGTTGTGAATCATGGTCGTCAAATCCTTTCAGTCATGGAGTTTGTTCTCCTGTATGTTACCAGAATGGGTAACCGCTTGCACCCGCATGGTCGCATTACTGTATCAAGAAAGCTGCTGCCGGAACACGAAGGCATGTTCATTAAAGGTGATTCGATCAGAAGCTTTTCTTCTTACATAGAACACAGAGCGCGGCCGGACCAAACATGGTACAATAGGAGGCAAGCATTCGAAGCCTGGGAGGTTCACGTATGGATTTGACGAAAAACACATTGGAAAACACCGATTATATGATTGAGGAAATTAAAAAAAAGCTGCGGATGGCATCTGGCGCCGCACTGAAGGCAACCTCGCTGAACGACACGCAATATGAAGACCTGCACGATATTTACAGCATGGTTGCGAGCAAAAATCAATTCAGCATCAGCGAAATTGAGGCGATTACGTCCGAGCTGGGGCGGCTCCGTCGCCCGTAACCGTTTGGTCGTGCTGGCGTATGGCAGTTGGAGCAAAGAGAAGCAGCGGAAGGGTCTGCGTTTGAGCGCGTGGCCCTTTTTGGCGTGGGCATAAATAAGCAGGGCTGCGGGCAAGCGCGGGGACAACCGCACAAGTTGTGCGCCTGGGGGACGACTGTACAGGCGTGGCCTCCTGGCATTCCGTACAATATAGCGTTAACGCCGGGTTTGCCTGAGGCGGCAGGCCCGGCCTGACGATTCTATTCGGAGGTGGATGTGAATGCGCAAGGCAGTCCGCAAGCAAGAGGTCGCCAAACTGGTCGGCAAAACGATCTACGCGGTTAAGCAGGACGGCTCCGTCGTTCAAGGGAAGCTGGTCAAGGTCAGCGGCGGCAAGCTGTTTGTATCGGCGAGCAGCAAAGGAAAATCGGTTCGGACGTCCGCGATCATTCCGCTTGTATTGTTTGACCTGTTGGCCATCGGGACGGCGCCGTATGCCGGCTACGGATTTGGCGGTTATCCGGGATATGGCTATGGAGGAGGCTACGGGGGCTTCTGGTAAACAGAAGTCCGCTACGGTTGCGGAGCTGAAGCTCGCGTAGCGAGCAGCAGGTGTCATCCTTAAGCACGCTTCGACCTAAGCCAGCCATACAGCAATACGCCTTCCTCTTGGCGTTGGGTCCAAGGGAAGGCGTATTTTGCTGTAGTCGCAGTGCGAAGCGCGAGCAGTCAGCCGCTGTTTAGCGCTTAATCAAACCAGGCTGCATACCGCCCGTAACCGGCCTGCTCCAGCTCTTCCTTGGGGATAAACCGGAGCGCAGCCGAGTTAATGCAATAACGGAGGCCGCCCAGCTCGCGTGGCCCGTCAGGGAACACGTGGCCGAGATGGGCGTCGGCCTTGCGGCTGCGTACTTCGGTGCGGAGCATGAAGTGGCTGTAATCCTGCTTCTCCTCGATCAAGCCTTGGGACAAAGGCTTGGTGAAGCTCGGCCAGCCGCAGCCGGAATCAAATTTGTCTTTGGAGCTGAATAATGGCTCGCCGGAGACGATGTCGACGTACAAGCCTTCCTGGTGATTATCCCAGTATTCGTTATGGAACGCGGGCTCGGTGCCGTTTTCTTGCGTGACCTTCCATTGCATCGGCGTAAGCCGGTCCTTCAGGGCGTCCTGGTCCTGCTGGGTGTTCCAGTGCAGCTTCAGGTAGTCGTCACGGCCTGAGCCGCGGCGGTACATCTTATAGCGCAGCGGATTTTTCTTATGATAATCCTGGTGGTACTCCTCCGCCGGATAGAACGTATCGGCAGGCAAAATTGGCGTCACAATCGGCCGGTCGAACCTTCCGCTATGCTCCAGCTGCTGCTTGGACGCTTCTGCAAGCTGTCGCTGCTCCTCGGAATGGTAGAAAATGGCCGAGCGGTAGGACGAGCCGCGATCGCAGAACTGGCCGCCTGCGTCGGTCGGATCAATTTGCCGCCAGAACAGCTCTACCAGCTCTGCATAGGGGAATACCTCCGGGTCAAATGTAATTTGTACCGCTTCCGTATGGCCGGTCGTATCCGAGCAAACCTCCTGGTAGGTCGGGTTTTCGGTGTGGCCTCCCGTATAGCCGGACACGATGCTGACGATGCCGGGCATTTCCTCGAACGGAGTAACCATACACCAGAAGCAGCCTCCGGCAAACGTGGCGAGTTCATGTTGAGTCGGGGACATACAGGTTTCACCTCTCTGGCATGGATTAGGTATTGCTTTCCTTAGTATACCCGATTTGGGAACGGGTTGTCTTTCGGCCGCTTAAGCGAAATGCTTGCCGCCTGCATAATAGCCGGACGGTTCAAATACGGAGAAAGCAACCTCCGATTCGGCAATGCCGGCTGCCCGAAGATGACGGTCGATCGCTGCGGCGAACCGGTCGCGAATGTCCTGACCCCGCTCGAACCACCAGACGTGGACGAACGGAAAGGACGGCACAAGCTCGCCGGTGAAAACACCCGTTGTCGCCAAACATTCTACCGTAAAGTTATCGGTACCGCATGCACAGATATCAGCCAGCTCGTCAAGCAACGAGCCGCTGAGCTGCCGGACCGTTTCGACGGGCACACCGCGTATAAGCAATTGGGGCATGAGAGGCACCTCCTGAGCGCAAAAGCGCGAATTCTAAAAATTTCATTAGATTTCCAGTATAACAGATTCCCTGCATTGCTTCTTCTCTGAAACCCTACTATGATAAATGCATCGTGTTGCGAGAATCATAGAGCAGCTTAGCTCATAGGGGGAACATCATGCAGGCGGGACGTTCGTGGACATCAAGGTTATGGAAATCAATGCTTACAAGTATATTGGTCATCGGCTGGAGCTTGCCGTCCGCCGCTTCTGCGGCGCAGGCGGCTGAGCTGACTGGCGGACAACCCGCAGTGGACGGGCGTCCGGTTGCAGACGAGGCGGCTGTCATTCCCGGCAAAGTGCTGGTGAAATACAGGGCGGCTCCGCGAAGCAGCGGCGAGGGCTACAGGCTGCAAGCGGTCACGCCGCGGATCGCAGAGCTGACTTTTCCTGCGACGACTCCCGTCGGGGACAAGCTGAAGGAGCTGCTGCTGGACCCGGAGGTCGAGTACGCCGAACCGGTGTATGAGGTGCGGATGGCGGAATTTGCGCGCAGCGGCCGGGAAACGGTAGCCCAGGCGGTGTACCAGTCGCCCGACGTCAGTTATATGCGAAATTGGGGCAAGACGGTTACAGGGATTACCTATCTGGCGAATAAAACGACCCTAGAGCAGCGTGCGGCTGTGACGGTCGCGGTGCTGGACTCCGGGATTGATACCGGGCATCCGGCGCTGCAAGCGGCCCTTGTCGCGGGTAAAGGCCGGAATTTTATTACACCGTCCGCCGGGGTGCAGGATGACCACGGTCACGGCACACATGTCGCCGGTATTATTGCGGCCAGCGCGCGAGACGGCTTCGCCGGGGCGGCCGAGGGCGTACGTATTTTGCCGGTGAAGGTGCTGAATGCACAGGGGCAAGGCGATACGGCGGCGCTGCTGCAAGGGATTGAATACGCGATTTCGGAAAACGTGGATATCATCAACGCCAGCCTAGGCTCGTCCTCGGGCAGCAAGCTGGTGCATGAAGCGATTCAGAAGGCGGCGCAGAGAGGGATCCTGATCTTTGCGGCGGCAGGCAATGAAAGCAATCACTGGATCGGCACGGAAGCAGGGCAGCTGGATACCGATACCCGGAAGGATACGGTGCGGTATGCCGCCAGTGCCGATTATCCGGCCGCTTACGACGAGGTCGTCAGCGTTGGCGCGGTAGGGCAATTGTCCGACGGCAAGCTGACGCTGGCCGACTTCTCCAATATCGGCAAAGTCGATCTGGCCGCGCCGGGGGTGAACATCTACAGCACGCTGCCCTACACGATGCAGCCGTCTGCAGGCGATGCCCAGGGCTATGGCACCCGCTCCGGCACTTCGCAGGCTACGCCGCTGGCAGCCGCGGCAGCCGCGCTGTTGAAGGCTTACAACTACCAGCTGACGGCGGACGACATTCGCACGATTCTGAGAAATTCCGGACAAGGCTTCGCCCCTGCTCCAGCGCCGACGACAGGCTACTCCAATGTGCTGGACAACACCATCAACGCTGAAATTTCGTATGGAGCAGGGATGCTGAACGCCAAGCAGGCGGTCGAGCTGCCCCGGCTGGAGCTGACCAAGCAAGGCGAGATCAATTGGGGCGCATCACGCACGGCTGCCTTCGACCTTTCCTTGCGTGATCTGAACAATCAGGTCGTCGCTTCCAGCGAAGAGGTGCGGCTGACCATTCGCCGCTGGCAGGAAAATCAGGTCAAGCGCAGCCTTGATCCCGAGCCGGCCGAGATGCGGGGACTGTTGGAAAACGGTCGGGCCTCGCTTGCGGTAACGCTGCCTGCGGGACAGCCGATTGACGTGTACCGGTATTATTTCTCGGCGCAGCGGCTGACCGGGGGGCAGTGGCAGGAAAGCTCCAACCGGCTGGAGCTGCTCCGTCGTCCGGCTGTGCCTGCGGCCAGCCTGGGTGCAGGGACGTACGCGGGCAGCAGGCAGGTCACGCTGTCAACATCAGAGCCGAACGGCACGATCTATTACGTGCTGGAAACGGAAAACGGCTCTACAGGGGGCGTTTACTCCAATCAGGCGATCACGGTGTCCGAGTCGTCGATTTTATCGGCGATTGTGCTGAAAAATGGCGTCTACAGCGATGAAGTGAGCTATCGCTACTTGATTGCAGCCGCTGCCCCGGTCACGGTCGGAGGAGGAGGCGGCGGAGGCGGCCCGGCCCCGTCAGCGGAGCCTAAGCAGGTCAAGGATGATGTGGACGGGCGCAAATTGCTGACGGTTAGTCCGAAAAACGATGATCTGCTGAAGGAAATCGTCTCCGCCAACAAGCAGGTGCTGATCGACGCCACGACGACCGAGGGCGCCGTGGACCGGGTACACGTTCAGTTGAGTCAGGAAGCCGTTGCCAAGGCGGAGCAGGCGGGCAAGCCATTTGTCATTCAAACGGCCGGAGTCGATCTGCGGCTGCCTGCCGGATTTGCCGGGACGGTGGAACAAGGACAGACGCTGCTGCTGAAGCTTGATTATAAACCGGCGGAAGGGCTGCCTGCCGGCGCGAATGCTGCGTCCCGCATGGTTGACTTCACGCTGCAAACCAGTAAGTCGAGCATCCGTTCCTTTGCGAAGCCGATTACGGCTGTGTTTCGCTTGGACCTGCACAAGGTCAACCGGCTGCATCAAGTCGGCGTCTACCGCTATGACGAGGTGCAGCAAGCATGGACGTATGCGGGCGGCGAGCTGGGCATCGACAATAAAACGGTGAAGCTGGAGCTGCCGCACTTCTCCCGGTATGCGGTATTGGATTACAACCGCTCCTTCGCTGATCTTCAGGGCCACTGGGCCCAGCAGGACATCGAGCGGATGATTGCCCGCCAGGTCGTGGAGGGCTTGACGGAGGACCGGTTTGTACCGGATGAGCCGGTAACCCGCGCGCAGTTTGTTACGCTGCTGGCCCGTGCGCTCAAGCTGCCTGCCGCGGAGACAGCCGCTGTCTTTACGGATGTGCCGGCCGATGCCTGGTATTATGGCGGCGTGTACGCCGCGTATCAGGCACAGCTGATCAGCGGGATGAGTGAAACGCGGTTTGCGCCTGGAGCTAACCTGTCACGCGAGCAGATGGCGGTTATTCTTGTGAATGCGTATTTGCGGACGAAGGGGCAGAAGCTGTCGGAGCTGACCTTCACCCAGGAGGTCAAATTCGGAGATGAAGGGACAGTTAGCGCGTGGGCAAGGCCCTATGTGCGCGCCGCCGCTGCGCTGGGTCTGATGAACGCGGCCGAGGGCAGCAGCTTCAAGCCGCAGGATCAGGCGTCCCGCGCCCAGGCGGCGGTCGTCATCGCCCGGCTGTTTCAACAGTAAGCAAGCTGCGCTGCGGCAAGCGCCGGGCGAAAGACTCACCTGTCATTACACAATGCAATAGCAAGCTGTAAATGAAAACCGGTTCCCTGTGCGGGGGCCGGTTTGTTCATGTTGATGTCCGGAGCGTCAGCGGTTGCGCATCCTTTGCCCGGTGTGAGTACGAGTGCGAGTGCTTCACGGAATAGGGATTGAGCAGCCGCGGAAAAGCGGGTATACTTAAATGATAATTATTCTCATTTGTAGGGGCGAATAAGAAGCGGCAAGCGGTGATTAAAGAGCAAAGGGTATAGAGAAAAGAACTAGAGCAAAGAACAAAGAGTCAAAGAACAAAGCGCGGGTTCCATCCAGATCAGGGGGGACGCAAAGGAGAGCAGGCGTATGGGCGAACAGAAGGAAGCGAGCCAATTCAGCAGGGACGCGGACAGCGGGGCAACAATGTTCGCCTTGCGTTTCATTCGTTACATGTCGAAGCTGGACCGGACGATGCAGCAGTTGAGCACGCATCAGCTGCTGCTGGTAACCGGCGGCCATGGCCAAATGTATGTTGACGGCAAGCCGTTTCGATTGGGCGGAGAGAAGACGAAGGGCTGGCTGTTGAAGCCGGGGATGACGATTGATATCGGCAGTGATTATGGCTGCCCGCTGCACGGTTATGTGCTTGGCTTTGACGGCTTCCGCCTGGCGGGCGCAGCCGGGGAGGCGGAGAACGGGGACTGCTGCGGGTACCGGCAGGCGGAATTGCCATTTGCCGGGGAGCTGGAGCTGCACGATGCTGCGGAAATTGTCGCGTTGGCCGATAATCTGGCGGCGCTGGATGCGCGGGCGGCGGAACGTGCCGGGCTTCAGCGTCAGCGGCTGTTTCTCGCGCTGCTTGACCGGGTGTGGGCTTCTCTTGAGCGGGAAAGGCGCATGGAGGGCAGACGGGCGATTGAGGAGGTGCTCGCTTATATGGAAAGCAGCTACGGCGAGGAGCTGACGCGTGATCGGCTGGCCGAGCGGGCGGGAATGAGCCCGGGGTATTTTTCATCCTGGTTCCGCAAGGAAACCGGCCGGAGTCCGATGGAGGCGCTGACTGAAATTCGCGTCAGCCGGGCCAAGGACAAGCTGCTGAGCTCCGATGCCAAGCTCAAGGAAATTGCGCGAAGCGTGGGCTTCGGCAATGAGTTTTATTTCAGCAGCAGGTTCAAGCAAGTAACCGGGCTGTCGCCATCCTCCTATGTGAAGCGCAGCCACGCCCGGCAGCTGCTCAGCTCGCAGGCGTATACGGAGCATCTCCACGCCGCCGACAGCCGGAGGGCAAACGAGACGGGCGGGCGCAAGCTGCGCATTATCGGACTATTTATGGAAGACGATCTTACGGCCCTTGGGGTGAAGCCGATTGTTCAATATGCGAACAACCGCTACTATCAGCAATATCTCCAGACGTATCTCGGCGATGTGGAGAAGCTGGACGTTGCGAGCCTGGACTGGGCGACGATTCGCCAAGCCAGACCGGACCTGATTTTGCTGGGATTCCCGAATTTTGCCGAAGCCGGCCGCTACGAGCAGTTTGCCAGTTTGGCGCCCACGTATGTATTTTGCGAAGCGGTACAGGATTGGAGACGGACGCTGCGTACGGTCGCTGAGCTGGTTGGCCGATCAGAGGCGGCGGACGAGGCGCTGCGACGTTATGAAGCGAAGTCGGCAGCGGCCCGCAGCCTGCTGCGAACCAGCATCGGAACGGAGACGGTGGCGCTGGTGCGACTGCATGCGAAGCACGGACTTTGCGTGTATGCGGGCGACAGCGGGTATGCTTGCCCTGTGCTGTACGATGATCTTGGCTTGCAGAAGCCCAGGCTGCTCAGGGAGTGGAATGATTCGGATGTCGGAGGCCGGCCGGTGATGCCGGAGGCGCTGCAGGAGCTGGACGCGGACCATCTGTTTTTGCTCATTGATGAAGAGAGAGCGGAGGAAGCCCGGCTGCTGAGGCGAAGCCCGGCCTGGACGGGTCTGCGTGCCGTCTGCCGAGGAAATGTGTATGAGGTGCGGCCGGATATATGGCTGACCTTCGGCATTATGGCGCATGAGCGCAAAATCGACGATGTGCTGGGCGCTTTGACAGCCGCGAGGCATCTGACAAATCTATAAGGAAATTCGCACATCTCTGTATGGAATGCCCGGCATGGAGATGATAAAATTTGTTGGTACTGAGAACGGTTATCACTTCATAGGCAAAGGGGACTATACAATGAGGATGGGAACATGGAAGGCAGCGCTTGGCGCCGGCGTGCTGGCGCTTGCTTTGCTTACAGGATGCGCCGCTCAGCCGCAAGGCAGCAGCCAGCAAGGGCAGGCAGCGGAACAAGCATCGAAACAGGCGGAGGGGAGCACGCCAGCGGCGTTCGGCACACAGGCTGCGCCAGCCGCTCCGAAAACCTTCAAGCATGCGATGGGCGAAATTCAAGTGCCGGCTGCGCCGAAGCGGTTGATCGGCTTATATATGGAAGATTATTTGGTTGCGCTTGGCCTCAAGCCGGTTGCACAGACGGTGATTGGCAGCTTCAGCCTGAAGTATTTACAGCAGGAGATCGGCAGCCTGCCTAAAATCGACACCAGCGCCGTCAATTTCGAAGCTGCGCTGCAGACGCAGCCGGACCTGATCATGCTTGCTTTCCCTAGCTATGGCAGCGAGGGCAAATATGACAAATACGCGAAAATTGCGCCGACCTACGTGTTCGGAGACGGCGAGTTTGATGACTGGCGGAAAACGCTGCGCAAGGTCGGCGAATTGACCGGGAAGTCAAGTGAAGCGGAAGCCGTCATCCAGCGCTATGACAGCAAGGCGGCCGAAGGCAAAGCCAAGCTGCAAAAAGCGCTGGGCGATCAAACGGTTGCGCTGGTCCGTATCCGCAGCAATAAGGAAATTCGGCTGTATGGAGGTCCGACCGGTTACGTCGGCAACGTGATGTACACCGATCTCGGGTTAGAGCCGCCTGCCATTGTCAGCAAGCTTGCCTGGGGCGAAAAAGCCGGACAAGCGGTCATTTCCCAAGAGGTGCTGCCGCAGCTTGACGCGGACCACTTGTTCTTCACTTATGATGCGGGAGGCAAGGAGCTGGCTGCGGAAGTGATGAGCAGTCCGATCTGGAAGTCGCTCCCTGCGGTTCAGAAGGGCCATGTTCATGAGGTCAGTGTCGACCATTGGATGACGTCAGGACCGCTTGCGTATGAGAAGAAGCTGGAGGATGTTGTGAAGGCGCTGGCTCCCTAGAGCCGGAAACTGACATCGAAGGCTTGGCCAACCGACAGGCTAATCAGCCTAAATAAATGGAAGAAAGGAAGATGTCTGTCATGAGCACCCCTTATGAAACGATCGCGCGCACCGTTCGCGAACGCCGCACAGTCAACCAATTTACCGAGGAGCCGGTTGCCCAGGAGTTGATTATGGAACTGCTGGACGCCGCTGTGTGGGCGCCGTTCCACTCGCGCCAGGAGCCATGGCGGTTTATCTTGTTTATGGGTGATGGTCGCAAGCAGTTTTCCGACGCGGTGCTGCAGACGTATACGAGCGAGAAGCGGGCCGAATACGGCGAGCGGGTAGCTGACGCGTACTGCCGCCAGGTGCCGGTGCATCTGCTGGTTGTCATCGGCGAGGAGCCGCGTCCGCATCGCTGGGAGGAAGCCTTCTCGGCCGCAAGCGCGCTGATTCAAAATTTGCAGCTGCTCGCCTGGGAGCAAGGGATCGGCGTCGTCTGGAAAACAAACGACTACAACTGGGACCCGGACTTCCGGCAGTCCGTCGGCGTGAAGCCGGGCGAGAAGGTCGTAGGCACGCTGCATATGGGTTATTTCAACGCAGAGAAGGTCCGGAAGGCGCGTCCGCGCACCCCGGCCGCCGAGCTGACGACGGTGATCGACAAGCTGTAGCCTTGCGACTTGTCGACATAGCAAGATGAAGCAAGCCCCGCTGCCAGCTCCGGGGCTTTTTCACGCGCACAGGGCGCTTCTCCGTACTTCATCTGAATAACGAAGATTACTCAAGTAGGAGTATATGCCCATGATGGCGGGCGTGATATGATTGCTTCGGTAAGAACTGACAGGTAACAGGAGAAGGAGCCGGGAAAACGCGTATGGCGAAAATAAGCCGGGATGTGCCGTTTCGTTTGTTGTGGGTCAGCTATTTTTTATCGGTGCTCAGCGCGATGGTCGTTACACCGCTGCTGCCGTTTTATATGGAGAGGCTGGGGGCGGGGGACCAGGCCTCTGTTTTGTTGTGGAGCGGGTTAAGCATGGCCGCCTCGCCGATCTCGGCGGCAATCGCCGCTCCGCTGTGGGGCAGGCTCGGCGACCGCACGAGCCGCAAGTGGATGGTCGTGCGGGCGATGCTGGGCACGGCGCTGGTGCTGGCGGCCATGGGGATGATCCGCACGCCGTTTGAGCTGTTTGTGCTGCGGCTGCTGCAGGGCGCACTGGGCGGGGTTGTGGATGCCGTCGGCGCATTTGCGGCGGCCGGGGCGAAGCCGCAGGAGCAGGGGACCGTGCGGGGGAAGCTGGAGGGAGCGTTGGCGGCGGGGTCGATGCTCGGTCCGCTCGTCGGCGGACTGATGTTTGGCACGATCGGCTTCCGCCCGGTGTTTTTGCTGCTTAGCGCCGTTACGCTCATCTGGACCGTGTGTTGTATGCTGGGGCTAAAGGAAGCGGGGCGCCCCGCTGAGAAAACGCGAAGCCGCGAGCCGCATTTTCTCAGTCAAGGCATGTCGTTAGTGAAGGAACGGCGGGTGGCTGTTTTTATGCTGGCCGGCGTGCTGGCGAACTTCGGCATCTATGGTTTGCTGACCGTGATGCCGGTTTATGTGGCCGCACAGGTTGACGATCCGGCGCACGCAGCGGGCTGGGTCGGACTGCTGCAGGCGGTGAACTGGGCGTCCGTCTGGCTGGCGTCGACCTGGTGGGGCAGACGCAACGATGCCCGGCCTGTCTGGCGCAACTACCGGCTCGCTTCGCTGCTGTGCGGAGGGGCGGTCATGCTGCAGGCGGCGGCCCCGGGCATCGGCTGGTTTATCCCGCTGCGCGTGCTGCAGGGCTTCGCTTCCAGCGCGTTGATTCAATCCGTGTTCGTTACTGTCGCCCGGGCGACAGAAGCCGGGCAGCTCGGCGTCCGGATGGGCTTCGCCAGAAGCATCCTGTTTTCCGGGCAAATTGCCGGTCCGCTGGCGCTCGGCGCTTTAGCCAAGTGGCTGGACCTCAAGCTGCTGTTTGCGCTGAACGGGCTGGCTGTGGTCGCAGGCGGCCTGCTTATTTGGCTGGAGGCGAGCCGGTCAAGCTTTGAAGCAGCTCCCGCGCCACCTGCTGCCGGCCTTGAGGAGTCCAGCTCATAACAAGCCAGTTCGGGACCACATGAGCGCGGGCTTGCATGGCCGCACGGGACGAGGTAAACACGGCAGCCTGTTGCAGCTTCGCAAGCAGCTCTTCCACCTCCCGGTAGCCAGTATGCTTGATCATAAACAAATGATCGGTGTCAAGCGGCGGCAGCTGATCCAGCAGCCATTCCTCGCGCATTTTATTGGAAGGCACGCAGCTGCCCGGCGCGAGACCAAGCTCCCGGTACAGCAGCTCATTCAACGGATGATTGCTCGCGCCCTGGACGCGGATCAGCCGGTGAATCGGCTGCAGCACAGTGACCGTCTGCCGCCCGATTGAAGCCTGGAGCCGCTCGCGTTCACTGGCAACCCATTGATCAAGCTCGGCGATCGACTTGCGGGCTTCCTGCTCCCGGCCTACGAGCTCAGCGATTCGGATATGCATGCTGCGCCAGTTCAGCTCATGCTTGACGATAACAGTCGGCGCAATTTGCTTGAGCGTATCGAGCAGGTACGTATGGGTATAGTCGGCTATAATCAGATCGGGCTTCGCCAGCTTCACCTGCTCCAGTTGGCCGAGCAGGTGCATGCTGAACTGCTGGTCGTCCATATCCGGGTACCGGAACCCGTCGATCGCAGCTACCGCTTCAACGCCGATATCAGCCAGATTATGATGAAAATGCGTGCGGGAGGCGGTCGCGACACGGAGCCGTTCCCGCTTGATATACAAGGTCGGAGACAACCCGACCGTTTCTTTGAAGATACGGCTGAAATAATATTCGCTGCTGTAGCCGACAGCGACTGCAACGTCCTTGACCGACAGCGAAGGAGACAGCGCCCGCTTCGCTTGCTCGATCCGAATCCGATTTAAATAATGGGTGGGCGAATAGCCCGTCCGCCGTTTGAAGCCGCGACAGAACGCATTGGGGGTCAGCCCCGCAATGTCGGCTAACTGGTCGCGGCTTATTTTGTCTGGATAATGCTGCTTCATAAACAGGATGCACGCTCCGATCCCGTCGGCGGCGGCAGGCTCTGCGACGGCAGGCGCGTCTGCCGCCGTCTCTCGCACAATCAGGTCTAGCAGCGTTTGCAGCTGGACGTCTGCCTGCTCAGCGTGACCTGCTTGCCGCTGTCCGGCTGCAGCGAGGAGCGCTTGCGCCTGCAGAGCCGCGAGCTGCGGGTCCCGCAAGGGCAAGCGGCCTTCGGGTAACCCGGGCAGCGGCCGCTGTTCCGCGTCCAGCCTCCAGCTTCCCCGGCGCTTGCGGACGGACACCTGCTCCACCATGAGCACATAGGCGCGCAGCGGCCGGGAGGAGACGCTGACCTCCAGCGCCGAGCCGGGATAGATCGAATAAACATGCATCGGTTCGATCGCGTAAGGGATTCCGTTCACGCGCACAGTCCCTGCTCCGTCGATCACCAGGCAGAGCAGGTGGGCAGGCAGGCTGCGCAGACGGCGAGACCAGATCGCGCTGCGCTCCAGCTTGCGGATGGAGGACAATAGTTGAAGGCGGCGAGGGACTGAGCCGGATATTCGCACAGACATACAATCCGATCCTTTCTTGGATAAATAAGTACGGATAGTTTCGTTTAACAAAATGGATACTTCCGTACATGGACGGGTCCAAAGGTCTACCTTATACTAATCAGTGATAACAATTCTCATTATCATGAGACAAGGGAGAGAGATAGACAGATGGGTATTTCGATTCGCAAATTACCGGGCATGGGGCTGCTCCTTTCGCTGGTGCTCGCCATTTCGGCATGCGCAGGGGGCGGCGCATCCGCACCAAACAATTCCACAAGCAACGGCAGCGCGCCAGCTGCTGCGCCGGCCAAGCCGGAGGCGGTCAGCGGACCTTATACGGTTAAGCATGCGATGGGTGAAACGACGATCAAGGAAACTCCCAAGCGCGTGGTCGTATTGGTAAATGACGCGGTTGAAGCGGCATTGTCGCTGGGCATCAAGCCGGTCGGCATGGTCAAGGCCTGGGGCGTTGAGCCGATGTATGAGCATCTGAAGGGCCAACTGGACGGCGTGCAAATCGTCGGAGACGAAAATCAGCCGAACCTGGAAGCGATCGCTGCGCTGAAGCCTGATCTCATTATCGGCAACAAGCTGCGTCAGGAAAAGGTGTATGACCAGCTTTCCAGCATCGCGCCGACGGTGTTTTCCACACGGACGAATGCCGACGTTCTTATTAATTATAAAGTATATGCCGACGCTTTGAACAAAAAAGAAGAGGGCGACAAAAAATTGGCCGATTTCGATCAGCGGATCAAAACGTTCCGTGAGAAAATGGGCGATAAAATGAATACGAAAGTATCGCTTGTCCGCTTCTATCTCGGCGATAAAGTCAGAATTCATTACGCGGATTCCTTCGGCGGCGGCTTGCTCAAAATGATCGGTCTGCAGCGTCCGGCCGTACAGGATAAAACCACCTTCGCCGATATTATCGGCAAAGAGCGTATTCCGGATCTGGAGGCAGACGTTATGTTTTATTTCACGCTGCTCGATGACAAGGGCGCCACTACCCAGACGGAGGAGCAGTGGCTGAATGACCCGCTGTGGAAAAACCTCGAAGTCGTCAAAAAGGGCAAAGCCTATAAAGTAAATGACGGCATCTGGAATTCGTCAGGCGGGCTGATTGCGGCGAATCTGATGCTGGACGACCTGGAAAAATATTTATTGAAATAAAAAGCATGTGCTGAACAAAGAAGCGATTGACGCTTGCGGCTTGTCCGCTTCGATCCCGCAGCCGGACATCCGTATGTCCGGTTGCGGTTTTTATGCAGAGGGGAAGGATTAGGTGAAATGCTGCTTCAATCAACTTGGGCGAAACTAATGGGCGTGGCCGGCTGCCTGGGGCTGCTGATCCTCTTGTTTCTGGCGAGCAATGTATACGGCTATGCGGAGACCACCTGGGGAATGGCTTGGGAAGCCTATACGCATTTTAACGGCTCCAATGAGCATATCATTATCCGCAGCGTCCGGCTGCCCCGAGCGGTGACGGCACTGCTGGTTGGCGCAGCGCTGGCGATGGCCGGAGCGCTGATGCAAGGACTGACCCGTAATCCGATGGCTTCGCCCGGTATTATCGGGATCAATGCGGGCGCTTCGTTTTTTATCGTGGTCGGCGTGACGCTGCTGCCCGCGCTAGCGGGAGCGCAGTTCGTCTGGCTGGCGCTCGCCGGCGCCTGTACAGCAGCGATAGCCGTTTATCTGGTCAGCTCGGTCGGTCGGGAGGGCATGACCCCGCTCAAGCTGACGCTGGCCGGGGCGACGCTCACGGCGCTGTTTTCTTCGTTCTCCACGGCGCTGCTTATTGCCAGTGAGCGGACGCTGGATATGGTGTTTTTGTGGCTGGCCGGCTCGGTCGAAGGGCGGGAGCTGGACGATCTGCTGCCCGTGCTGCCGTTTCTGGCGATCGGCTACGTGCTGGCGCTGCTGCTCGGGCGGGCGATGAATGTGATGTCAGTCGGCGAAGACGTTGCCAAGGGACTGGGGCAAAATACGCTTCGGGTCAAGGTGGTAGCGCTTGTGGCGGTGGTGCTGTTGGCTGGAGGCTCGGTCGGAGTAGCCGGACCGATCGGCTTTATCGGGCTGGTCGTCCCTCATCTGGTGCGGGGACTGGTCGGCATCGACTATCGGTGGGTGCTGCCTTACTGCATGCTGGTTGGCGCGCTGCTGCTGCTGTCCGCTGACATTGCCGCCAGATTTATCGCCTTTCCGAAAGAGGTGCCCGTTGGTGTGATGACGGCGCTCCTCGGCGCTCCGTTCTTTATTTTTTTGGCGAGAAAGGAGCTGTCCAAAGGATGAACCGTTACACCGTGATCCGCTGGTCCCGCCTGAGGCTGTCGTTTATGCTGGATAAGCGCGCAGCGCGCATGATTGTGCTGCTGGCCGCTATACTGCTGGCGCTGTCACTGATCAGCCTGGGCGTCGGAACGCTGAATATTGCTCCGCTGCGCACGCTGCAGCTGCTGCTCGCCGGTCCGGGGAGCGAGTGGATGGAAGCCAATGTCATCTGGAATTTCCGGATGCCGAGACTGCTGCTGGCCGGACTTGCCGGAATGGCCCTTGCTTTGTCAGGGACGATTTTGCAAGGCGTCGTGCGTAATCCCCTCGCTTCGCCGGACATTATCGGCATTACGAGCGGTGCAGCGATGATGGCGGTGCTGTATTTGGCGATTTTTAATGTCAAGACAAGTATCGTCTGGATGCCGTTGTTTGCATTTGCCGGCGCTGCTGGCGTTGCGTTTTTTATTTATGCGCTTGCCTGGAAAAAAGGCATTTCCCCGATGCGGATGATTTTGGTCGGCCTCGGCGTGACGGCGCTGCTGGAGGCGGGCAAAACGTTATTTCTTGTGTTCAGCCCGCTGTTCGTTACAAGCATGGCCAAGGTATGGATTACCGGGACCGTGTACGGGGCGACCTGGCCGATGGTCGGTTACTTTACGCCGTGGCTGGCGGCCGGGCTAGTGCTGCTGCTGCCGCTCGTCAGACGGCTGAATGTGCAGGTGCTGGGCGATGATTTGCCCGTGCTGCTCGGCGGACGTCTGCAGCTGCAGCGGCTTGCGCTGGTGCTTTGTGCGGCGGCGCTGTCGGGAGCGGCTGTCGCCTTCGTCGGCGGGGTCGGGTTCGTCGGCTTGATGGCGCCGCATTTGTCGCGCCGGCTCGTGGGCGGGTCGCACGGCCCGCTGCTGATTTGCTCCGCGCTGGTCGGCGCTATTTTGCTGATCGCTGCCGATCTTGTTGGCCGTACCCTGTTTGCTCCCCGGGATGTGCCGGCGGGTGTATTTACGGCTGTGCTGGGCGCGCCGTTTTTCCTGTACATGATGATCAAGGTCAAGAAACAGCAAGGATAATGGCAGATTGGAGAGGTGAATCTGATATGGATAGCTTGGCAGCCCGTCAGCTTACGCTCGGTTATGGAAATTCGTTGATTATACAAGAACTGAATCTGCATATTCCCAAGGGAGAAGTTACGATTTTGATCGGCAGCAACGGCTGCGGCAAATCGACGCTGCTCCGTTCCTTTGCCCGTCTGCTCAAGCCGATGTCGGGAGCCGTTGTGCTGAACGGCCATGATATTTCCCGGCTGGCGGCCAAGGAGGCAGCCAAGCATATGGCGGTGCTGCCCCAAGGGCCGGTTCTCCCGGAGGGGCTGACCGTGCTGCAGCTCGTCCGTCTCGGGCGGTATCCGCATCAAAGGTGGCTGGAGCAATGGTCGAAGGAGGATGAGCGGCAGGTCGACCGGGCGCTGGAGGTGACCGGCTTGACGGGCCTGCAGGAGCGGGCTGTCGATTCGTTGTCCGGAGGCCAGCGCCAGCGGGCCTGGATTGCGATGACGCTGGCCCAGGACACCGAGCTGCTGCTGCTTGATGAGCCGACGACCTATCTCGATCTGGCGCATCAGGTGGATATTCTCGACCTGCTGTTTGAGCTGAACCGGACAGAGGGCCGGACAATCGTAATGGTGCTGCATGATCTGAACCTGGCCTGCCGGTATGCAGGGCATATGGTGGCCGTACACGGGGGAGGCGTCTATGCGCAGGGCAAGCCGGAGGACATTGTGACCAAAAAGCTGATTCGCGACGTCTTTGGCCTGGAATGTGAAATCGGCACGGACCCGTTGTTCGGCACGCCGGTTTGTATTCCACATGGGCTGGGCCGTATAATCAGCCTCCGAAAGGAGGGAAAAGGCGCTTAAATAAAACTAAATATTTCAAATATAGACAAAAACTGATTAAATTTGGTATAGTGAAAATGATAATCATTATCACTATACCAATTTGTTTACTTTTATAGCATCAGAATTTACAAGTTTTGAGCGAAGCTCATGTATGCTGATACTTCGAGTGAACGGACTGTGATAGAGGTTTTCTTGATCACACATTGGGAAGGTTGGGATTTGAGATGAAAAAGCACATGCACCTGAACTTGTTTGTCCTGAATACCGGTCATCATGAAGCGTCCTGGAGGCATCCCGATACGACGCCGGAGAGGCTGACGGACATTCACTACTACATCGAGCTTGCCCGGATGGCCGAAAAAGCCAAGATGGACTCGCTATTCATCGCTGACGCGCTGGTGTTGACGCCTGCGGTCAAGTATAAAATATTGGGCACGCCCGAGCCGTTGACCATGCTGTCGGCGCTGGCCGTAGCAACGGAGAAGATCGGGCTGATCGGCACCGTGTCGACGACTTACAGCGAGCCGTTTAATATCGCCCGCATGTTTGCCTCGCTGGACCATATCAGCCGGGGACGGGCTGGCTGGAACAGCGTGACGTCCGTTGGAGACGGGACTGCCGCCAATTTCGGTCTGGAGGCTCATCCTGATCACGGAGACCGGTACGGACGGGCGCGCGAATACTTGGAGGTGCTGAAGGGCTTGTGGGATTGCTGGGAGGACGATGCCATTGTAGCGGACAAATCATCCGGCTTGTATACGGACTACGACCATAAAATCCGCCCGCTCGGGCATAAGGGTACTCACTTCTCGGTACAAGGCCCGTTAAATATTGGCCGCAGCCCGCAAGGCTACCCGGTGCTTGTGCAAGCAGGCTCCTCGGAAGCGGGCATGGAACTGGCCGCCGAGACGGCTGAGGTGGTGTTTACGGCCCAGAACGATTTGCCGCAGGCGGTGAAATTTTATGCCGATCTGAAGCGCCGGCTGAGCAAATACGGACGCCGTCCTGACGATTTGAAGGTGCTGCCCGGCTTCTGCCCGATCATCGGCGCTACCGAAGCGGAAGCGCGCGAGAAGGAAGCGCTGATGAATGAGCTGGTGATGCCGCAATTTGGGGTTATTCGGCTATCGAATACGCTGGAGATCGACCTGTCCGCTTATCCGATTGACGGTCCTGTGCCGCTCGCCGACTTGCCGCCGCTGGAGCAGGTGAAGGGGACGAAGGCCAGGTATCAAATGCTTGTCGACATGGCCCGGTCAGAGCAGCTGACGATCCGGCAGCTCATTATGCGCACGGCAGCCTCGCGCGGCCACTACAGCATCGTCGGTACGGCGGAGCAGGTTGCCGATGAGATGGAGCTGTGGCTGACGGAGCATGGCGCAGACGGCTTTAATGTGATGCCGCCGTATTTCCCGGCCGGGTTTGAGAGCTTTGTGAATGAGGTCATCCCGGAGCTGCAGCGCCGAGGCTTGTTCCGCACCGAGTATACGGGCGCTACCCTGAGAGAGCATTATGGCTTGGCGCGGCCTGCGCATCCGTCGGCAAGGGCGCTGGAAACGCAGGGCGCATCGCAGTAAATGAATAGCTTGGTTTCAAGTACGCGTATTGGGGAAGACACGCTCTTTTTTTTGGCTGCCTATGGAAGAAAAACACATATATGATGAATGTTAGGTGGAGGAGCTGGGGATATGTCTATAACGAAAGTGAAGCTGGTCGTTGATTCCCACAGTCAGCACGAGGTGGACCGGAAGAAGCTCGTTACGCTGCACAGTTTGATCATGAGGGAAGTATCGGCGATGGAGCTCGGCGAATGCGTGAAAATTACATGGGAGTGCAACCAGGAGGCGGACGAGCGGCCTGTTGATTCCCTGCCATTGCTGTCGGCCGGGCAGCAGAGCCACGCCGAGCTGCACAGCGGAGCGCTGGTGAAGCTGAGCGAGCGGCAGCGCCAGATCGCCATCCTGCTCTGCAATCATTATTCGATCAAAAAAATTGCCGGTGCTTTTTATGTGTCTGAAAATACGGTGAAGAAGCACGTCCAAAATATCAAGAAAGCGCTGGAGATCGACTGCTCGGGAGCCGACTTTATTTTTACGCTCAAGCAGATGATCGCTCCGCACCGGATGGATGAATTTGTCGTACATTGATGCTCTAATTCAATCATGAACATTATCCGATTAGAGAATTTACGCTGACTTTGCGCATATGCTACGATTTTTATAACAGAGAATGATTCTCATAATCTGTCATAAGCGCAGGGAGGAATGTTCATGTTTAACACGCTGCAAGCTGCTCCTCGACTGGAGGATGTGAAGCAGTCGGTTGCCGATTGCGTCGGACACACACCGCTCGTTCATCTGAGCAGGCTGTTTCCGCACCCGTCTGTGCAAGTCATCGCCAAGCTGGAGTATATGAATCCGGGGGGCAGCATGAAGGATCGCCCTGCACGTTTTATTATCGAGCAAGGGCTGCGCAGCGGAGCGATTGATTCGCGTACGCATATTATCGAAAGCACATCCGGCAACCTCGGGGTGGCGCTGGCGATGATGGCCCGCATCTACGGGCTGAAGGTCACCTGCGTCGTCGATCCGAAAATTGCCCCGACCAATCTGAACATTCTCCGGCAAATGGGAGCCACGATCGAGATGGTCGAGCAGCGCGATGAGCAGGGCGGCTTTCTGATGACCCGAATCAAACGGGTTCAGGAGCTGCTGCAGCAAAATCCGCATGGCTTCTGGATTAATCAATATGCGAATGAAAATAACTGGAAGGCCCATTATGCGGGCACCGGCACGGAAATCGCCGAAGCGCTCGATTACGCGGATATTTTGATCGCTGGAGTCAGCACATCGGGCAGCATCATGGGGACAAGCCGCCGGATGCGAGAGAAGTTTCCGGAGCTGAAGGTCGTTGCGGTGGACGCGGTTGGCTCGATTTTGTTCGGCGGAGTGCCGGGCAAGCGCGAGCTGCCGGGGATTGGCGCAAGCCGGGTGCCGGAGCTGCTGAACCGCGCGGAGATTGACCAGGTCATTCATATTAACGACCGCGACTCTGCGACGGGCTGCCGGGATTTGCTGCTGGCCGAGGGGATTTTTGCCGGGGGCTCCTCCGGAACGATCGTCGCCGCCATCCGCAGGCTGCTGCCGACGCTGTCGCCGAAGCCGGACCGTCCGCTGCGCATAGTCACCTTGCTGCCGGACCGGGGAGACCGTTATCTGGATCTGGTTTATGATGACCAGTGGGTTGCTGGATTGAGCTGACGGATGCGTAAAGCCGATTTGGAGGCTTGGAGCTGTACGAAGCAGGACAATTCATTGAGCCAAATGAAATTGAAACCGATAAAATATAGTTCGATCGAATAGGATGTGGCCAGACAAGGCTGAAAGCAAGTCGGTTGAGCGTGGATGGCAGGCATGCGAATTCCACGGAACCGACAGATTCGGATAGATGAGGGGAGCGAAATGAAATGACAGAACAAGCGGAGCTTCAAAGGACCCTATCTGCGGCGACCGGACAACCTGAGCCGGGCGCAGCTTCACCGGAGCTGCTATACTTAAACCGGGATGACATTGCGGCGCTGGGGGGAGGCTCCTCCCGGCTGTATACCGAGGCGCTGGAGGAGGCGCTTGCGCTGCATGCGCGGGGAGATTTCGTGCAGCCGTTAAAGCCGTATTTGCGCTCTGGCGGGGAAGGCGGCCACATTGCGGACCGGATCATTGCGATGCCGGCGTATGTAGGCGGCCAGGAGCCGGTGGCGGGAATCAAGTGGATTGGCAGCAAACACGACAATAAGCCGGTGCGCGGACTGGAGCGCGCCAGCGGGGTCATTGTGCTGAATGATGCGGAGAGCCATTACCCGATCGCGGTCATGGAGGCCGGGCTGATCAGCAGCATGCGTACAGCTGCGGTAACGGTGGTCGCAGTCCGCTACCTGGCCCGGACGAATTTCGCCGAGGTGGCCTGCATCGGCTGCGGCTTGATCGCCAAAGCTCAGCTTGTGTCGCTGCTGGAGCAGTATCCTCAAGTGCAGCAGCTGCACTTGTACGATCAGCTTCCCGGCGCTGCTGAGCGTCTGGCCTATACGCTGCGCGAGCTGTTCCCTGCTGTGGCCGTCCAACTTGCCGACAGTGCCGAGCAGGCAGTTCGCCAAGGCGAGGTGGTCATCACCTGCACCGTGTCGGATACGCCGTATATTCCGTTTGAGTGGCTGCGCAAGGGCGCATTTGTGAGCAATATTTCCATTATGGATGTGCATAAGGAAGCGTATCTGCTGGCAGATAAAGTGGTCGTTGACGATTGGTCGCAGTCGAACCGGGAGAAAAAGGTGCTGAATCAGCTGGTGCTGGAAGGGCGGTTCTCCCAGGAGCAGCTGCACGCGGAGCTCGGTCAGATCGTAATCGGAGCCAAGCCCGGACGCGAGCAAGCGGATGAAATTATTATTTTGAATCCGATGGGCATGGCGATTGAGGACATTGCCTGCGCCCGCCGCATCTATGCGGAGGCTATAAAGGAAGGAGCCGGAATCCGGCTTCCGTTGTACGGATAACCGCTGCTGCGGCAGCGTCAGGAGGGGGGAATCATCATGTCGCATCAACAGAAGCCGTCAGCTGCGGAAGCCGTCAGCTGCGGCGACTTGGCCCGGCGGTCTGCGCTGCGCGCTTTGCTGAACTGCTATTTGCGGGAAACGGGGCAATTCGACCCGCGCACGGCTGTAAACGCCCCGCACAGCGGAGCGTTTACAGCCGTGCTGCCAGCGACCGGCGTCAGCATTCGCGGCCATTTCCTTTATTTTTCCACAGCCGGGCAGCATGACTATGCGGAATCGTTTTACAGGCTGACCGGCAGCGGAGCAGCCAGGCAGACAGACCTGCACGCGCTGGACCCGGGCGAGTTGATCGGGCTGCTGCTGACGGAGGTCAGCAGCGACGAGCCTGATGAAGCGGTCCGGCAAGCGAGACAGCAGGAGATGCGGACGCAGATTGCGAACAGTATTCGCCGGACGGAGCGGTATTTGCAGCACGCGTCCCGGCCCGGCGCCCGCGACGCGGAGCTGAGTTATATCGGCTCGGAGCAGGCGCTCCGTTACGGGCATACCTTTCATCCGACGCCGAAAAGCTCGCAGGGCTTCACCGATGAGGAGCTGGAGCTGTATGCGCCGGAGCTGTCCGCGTCCTTCCGTCTCCGCTATGTTGCGATTGCGCGGGAGCTGGTCAGCGAGCAATGGGTAGAGTCTTATGAGCCGCAGCTGGAGCGGGACACGGAGCTTGCGCCGGAAGCCCGCCGCAAGCTGGAGCTGCTCGGCGACGGCTACAAGCTGCTGCCCGTACATCCGTGGCAATGGAGCTATGTGCAGGAGAACCGGTTTGTGCAACGGCTGCTGAAGCAGGGCAAGCTGGTGGATCTCGGGCTGCTCGGTCCGGTGGTGTACCCGACTTCCTCGGTACGAACGGTCTGGAACCCGCAGGAGGCGATGTTTTACAAGCTCCCGCTGCATGTTCGGATCACCCATTTTATACGGGAGAATACGGTCGAGCAGGCGCAGCGCACGATGGATGCCGCCCGAGTGGTCAAGCAGGCGGCTGCTGGAGCTGCGGCGCAATTGCTGCAGGCAGCCGACGGGCTGCATCTATTGCCGGAGATAGGCTACCGGACGATCAGGCTGAGCGATGTTTCGGAGACGGAGCGGCAGCAGCTGATGGCCAGCTTCACGGTCATTTACCGGCAAGGCGGGCCGCTCGCGGAAGCAAGCGAACCGGGCTACGTGCTGGCTTCGCTGCTGGAGCAAGCGCCTGAGGCGGCGGAGCCGCTGCTGGTTGCGGCTGTGCGGCGCTCGGCTGGAGGCAGGCTGCCCGATTGGGGCGAATGGCTCGCCCGCTATATCGAGCGGACGGCTTGGCCGCTGCTGCAGTTGTTCGCTGCAACGGGCATCAGCCTGGAGGCGCATCTGCAAAATTCGCTGCTGCAGCTGGAGCGGGGGATGCCGGGCCGGTTCTACGTCCGCGATCTGGAAGGCATCAGCGTCAGCCGGGAGCATGCCGTCCGGCTCGGCTGGACGCCCGGCCTGATCGCCGAGGACAGCCCGGTGCTGTATGCGCGGGACGAGGCCTGGCGGCGGCTGAACTATTATTACTTTGTGAACCATCTGGGTACGTTGGTGCCGACGATTGCCCGCTGCAGCCAGACTGAGGAGTCTATGTATTGGCGCGTCGTCCGCGCCAAGCTGGAGCAGCTGCGCTCCGCTGCTGCTGATGACGAGCAGCTGCAGGCTTTGCTGTCCGCTTGGCTGGAGCAGCCTACGATGCCGGCCAAGGCGAATTTCATCAGCCGGTTCCAGCAGCGGGGCGAGACGCCGGATTATGTGGAAATACCGAATCCGATCATGACAAGCGGGGTGACCGTATGACCAGCCAGCAGCTGGAATTACATGCGCAAAGCCATGCGGCAGAGCAAGAATACGCATTGCTGCACGGCGAGTCTTACAGGCAAGTGGAGCAGCGGCTGATCCGGCAGCTGCTCGAAGCTTTATTGTTCGAAGGGATGATTCCTTTTACCGAGCAGGCGAAGGAAGACCCGGATGCGACTGGCGGAGCAGGGACAGGGGATGCGGCAGCCGGGTTCGCTTCGGCGCAATGGCGTATGTTTACGCTCAACGGGAGTACGGCAGCCGGGCGGCATGTGAGCTACACGGTCCGAGGCCAACGCAAGCTGAGCTTCGGCCGCATCCGGCTGGACGCTGCTTCCTTGCGGCGGCTAGAGGCAGGCGCGGAGCCTGGCGTTGTCCGGCTGCCGAAGCTGCTGGAGGAGGTGCTTCGCCCGTTTGTGCCTGCAGACAGGCTGGCCGGGTTCCGGGAGGAGCTGACCCAGACGTGGCTGAAGGACACGCAGGCCCGTTCGGAGGCGTATACCGGCACAGGCGGAAATGCGCTTCCGTCCGTCCCGGCGGCGCAGCTCAGCTACGATGAGCTGGAGGCAGCCGTAAACGAAGGCCATCCCTATCATCCGTGCTACAAGTCGAGAATGGGCTTCAGTCTGGCCGACAATGCGGCCTACGGGCCCGAATTCAGACCGGCCGTTCGCCCGTTATGGGTGGCAGTGCATCGGGACGATTGCGCGCAGGCCTCGTCGGTGTCGGTGCAGGAGGAGACCTTTATCCGGGCAGAGCTTGGGGAAGCTGCCTGGGAGCTGTTTCATTCGCGGCTGGAAGCGGCAGGCGTACGGGCGGCAGATTACCGGCTGATCCCGGTGCATCCGTGGCAGTGGCGGGAGTCCACGCTGCGGACGTTTCATGCCGAGCTTGCGGAGCAGCGGCTTTTGCTGCTTGGCGAAGGGCCGGAGGCGTATTATCCGCAGCAATCCATTCGGACGATGGCGAACGCGGCTTCGCCGCTAAAGCCGTATGTCAAGCTGCCGCTGGTGCTGGTGAATACGTCAACCAGCCGTATATTGGCCAGACATACCGTGCTGAATGCGCCGCTCATCTCGGACTGGCTATCGCAGCTTCATGAAGCGGACAGGCTGAGCGGACAGGCGAATTATGTGCTATTGAAGGAGCAGGTCGGCATCGCCTACAATCACGAGCAGCTGCCGGAATCGCGCTGGAGTCAGGCGTACGGCACGCTGGGCGCGATTTGGCGCGAAAGCCTGCACAGCTACCGGGAAGCCGGAGAGGCGGCGGTTCCATTTAACGGGCTGTGCCATATTCAGGCGGATGGCGTACCGCTGATTGATCCTTGGGTGCGGCAATACGGCGTAGAGGACTGGACGCGGGCGCTGCTGGAGACCGCCGTCACTCCGTTGATTCATTTGTTATATGGACACGGGGTCGCTCTTGAAGCCCATGCCCAGAATATGGTGCTGCTGCATCGGCAAGGCTGGCCGTCCCGAACGGTGTTCAAGGATTTTCATGATGGCATCCGTTTTTCGCGCAAGCATCTCGTCGCTCCGGAGCTGTGTCCGGCTTTACATCGGCTGCCTGAGCAGCATGCGAAGGTTAATCCGAACTCCTTTATCGAGACGGATCAGCCGGAAGCGGTGCGCGACTTCGTGCATGATGCGTTCTTTTTCATCAATGCGGCGGAGCTGTGCTTCCTGCTGGAGGAGCGCTACGGCTTGCCGGAGGAGCAGTTTTGGCAGATGGCGGCCGAGACGATTCACCGGTATCAGCAGGAGCATCCGGAGCATGCGGCCCGCTTTGCAGCCTTTGATTTGTTCGTGGATACGATTCAGGTGGAGCAGTTGACGGCCAGACGGCTGCTCGGCGATACCGAAGTACGGCTGCAGCATGCGCCCAATCCGCTGCATCTGTACAGGTGAGACACGATGCTGCGGATTAATCGGGTTAAGCAGAAGCTGCGTGAGGGACAGCCGGTATTCGGGTTATTCGGCTCGATTCCTTCGCCGCTTGTCGTGGAAATGGTCGGCTGTGCGGGGTATGATTTTATTATCGTCGATATGGAGCATGTCGGTGTCAATCCGGAGACGCTGGAGCATATGATCCGAGCTGCGGAGGCTGTCGAGCTGACCGCGTTTGTCAGGGTCGCAGAGCCGAATCCGAAGCTCATTTTGCAGGCGCTTGATGCCGGAGCGATGGGCATTGTCGTGCCGCAGGTGGAGTCGGCGGAGCAGGCTGCTGACATCGTCCGGTCGTGCAACTATGCGCCGGAGGGGAACCGGAGCTTGAACAGCGGCCGGGCCGGCGTATTCGGTAAATACGATCTTCGTACGTATATCAAGCAAGCCAATGAGCAAGTAATGGTCATTCCGATGATCGAAAGCCGCGCCGGGGTCGAACAGGCTGCCGCCATTGCGGCTGTGCCGGGTGTGTCGATGATTCTGGAGGGAGCGGCGGATTTGTCGCAGTCGCTGGGCATCCCCTGGGAGACGGGAGCGCCGGCCGTGCGCGAAAGCTTGCGGCAGGTACAGGCGGCATGCCGCGAGCAGGGCGTCACGTATTGCGCCATTCCGCGCAGACAGGCAGAATATGCCGAGTGGCAGGAGCTTGGCGTGCGCGCCTTTGTGCTTGGTGATGAGCGCGGGGTTTCCTTCCGCGCGCTGCGCGCGCATTTGCACAGCTTCGCTCCAGAGATTGTATGAAATCAGATGAACAAATGACGGCAACCCTGCCGAGCCAAAGGAGCTGAGCCCTATGCTGCAAACCGCAGCAGAAACAAACGTCATTCCCCGGATCAGACAGTGGAAGGAAGCAAACCGCGAGCCGGTCAGCTTGTATGTGTACGACATGCGGGAGCTTCGGGAGCGTGCGGCCCGCTGCGTGCGCGAGCTGCCCGCCGGCTGCCGACTGTTCTACGCCATGAAGGCAAATCCGGCTTTGCCGATTCTTGAAAGCCTGGCCCCGATTGTGCACGGCTTCGAAGCGGCTTCGATCGGCGAGGTGCGGCGCATTCGGCAGGTCAGTGCGGACAAGCCGATCATCTTCGGAGGGCCAGGCAAAAAGGAGTCCGAGCTGCGTGAGGCGCTGGAGCTGCGTGTGATGCTGCTGCATGCAGAGAGCATGCTGGAGCTGCGGCGCATCTCGCAAATTGCGGGCGAGCTGGGCGTGACGGCCCATGTGCTGATCCGGGTCAATTTACGCGCCTCCTTCCCGGAAGCAACGCTGGTCATGGCAGGCAAGCCGACACAGTTCGGAATTGACGAAGCTGAGATCGAGCAGGCGATTTTGCTGGCGCAAGCTTTGCCGAATTTGCAGCTGGAGGGCTTCCACCTGCATTCGATCTCCAATAACCTGAATGCCGGGCTGCATGCGCGGCTGATTCGTGTCTATCGTGAGCGTGTCCGCCAATGGCAGGAGCAGTTCGGGCTGACGCTGCGTTACTTGAATGCGGGCGGCGGCTTCGGCATTTCATATACCGATCTGAGTCAGGTATTTGACTGGCCGCAGTTTGTGACCGAGTTGCAGCGGGAGATCGAGGAGCAGCCGCTGCCCGGCGTCGAAACGTTGTTTGAGCCGGGCCGGTACATGGTGGCGGCGTGCGGCTACTACGCGGCGGAAGTGACGGACCTGAAATGCAATCACGGCCAGCATTATGCCATTTTGCGCGGCGGCTCGCATCATTTCCGGTTGCCGGGCGCATGGCAGCACAGCCATCCGTTCGAAATCGTGCCGATGGAGTCCTGGAATTATGCGTACCCGCGGCCGGAAGTGCGGAATGTGAAGATCACAGCGGCAGGCGAGCTGTGTACGCCTAAGGATGTATTAGCCAGAGATGTCCAGGTTGAACGGCTGCGCGTCGGGGATGTCCTGCTGTTCCACTATGCGGGTGCTTACGGCTGGACGATTTCGGCGCATGATTTCCTCAGCCACGCGCATCCTGAGCATTTGTATCTGGAGCTGGATGAAGCTGGGTATTAAAGGGTGACGAGAGGAGCAGGACGATGCAAGGAACGGTGACAGGGCTTGGCAAGCAAGCGGCGGGCAACCCGCGGCTTGCGGTCGACAGCCTAGGGGAGCAGAGGGCGGTTGAAGCGATTTTGGCCGATCTGGTTAATGCGCTGCTGGCGGAAGGAATCTGGGAAGGGCAGCCAGCCAGCGAACTGCTGACGCCGAGCCAAGCGGCTGCCGAGCTGCGGAACGCAGACATGGACGCTGAGCTGGCGGCGCAGGTTGACGCCTGGCAGGCGGCAGACGGATGGTCTGTATGCCGCTGGTGGGTAAGTCGGGAGCGCGGGCATGCGGTGATCGTGCCAGTGCGGCAAGCCATTGTGCAGCCTCTCCGGTATGCAGCCGGCGGCGGGGTGTACGAGCTAAGCCGCCTGACCGTCGATTCGGCCGCGGCCGAATCCGGGACCGCGGGGAGCGGCGCAGCAGTTGCGGGCCGGATTGGACCGATTCGCCTGCTGGAGCTGGCGGCCGAGCGGGTGAACGGCTCCGCTTGGCAAGAGCGGGATGCAGCCGGGCAACCGACTGCCGCCGAACGGCTGCTTGCTTTGCTGGAGCTAACCTTGGAGCAGGCAGGCTGGGCCGCTTCCTTCGAAGCAAGCCGTCACCGCGTTTTGCCGGATGATCGCTGGTCGCTGGCCGAGCTGGAACGGCTGGCAGCGCTGCGCGACCGTCCGTTTCATCCGGTAGCCAAAGCAAAGGGCGGCTGGTCGTTTCAGGACTACGCTGCGTACAGCGCCGAGTCCGGCAGCACGATCCGGCTTGCCTGGATCGCGGTCGCCCGTTCCCGCTTCATTGCAGGCAAGTTAAGCAGCGAGCACGCCGAATATAGCGGGCAATCGCTGGATATCGGCATCGCCGCTGTCGCCTCCGGCTCTGCATCCCGGCCAGCGGAGCCAGCAGAGCTGCTGCTGAGCGAGGCGGAGCAGGCGCAAGTCGCGCAGGCGCTGCTGAACCGCGGGCTGTCGCCGGAGCGCTACATGGCGCTGCCGGTGCATCCGTGGCAGCTTGAGGCGATGCTGCCTCGCCTGCTGCCCGCCGAGCGGACGTCCGGCGTCTGGCTGCCGCTGGAGACAGAAGCCGGAGACTTCCTGTCGACGGCGTCGTCCCGCTCGCTCGCTCCGCTGGACGGCGGGGCGAACCATATCAAGCTGCCGCTCGGCATCGTCTCGCTGGGAGCGGTTCGTTATTTGCCCGCTGTTCATATGATGAACGGCGACCGTGGACAGCGGCTGCTGGAGCAGACGCGGGCGTGCGATCCGGTACTGCGCGAGCAGTTGGCCGTTTGCGACGAATCGAATTGGTGGGCGTACGTGCCGGAAAATCGGGATTTGTTCGCCGATCCGCCCCGGCATCTGTCGGCGCTTGTTAGGAAATATCCGGCCGAGCTTATGACGGCGGAGGACGTCAATCTGCTGCCCATGTGCGCGCTGGCTGTTCCGGCTGCCAGCCCGGAGGAGCATCCGTTTGAGCGGTGGAGCAGGCTGCGGCATGTTTGGGAGTCGGCGGAGCGCCCGGCAGATGCTCAGGGTACTCAAGGCGGGCAGCTGCCGGAGCTGGAGACGACAGCGCTACGCAGGCCGAAGCAGCCGGGAGCGTCGAAGCAGTTGGAAACGTCGGATCAGCCAGCAACGTCGAAGCACCTCGCAGCATCCAAGCTGGCGGAGGCGGACATTGTGGCGCTGTTCGGCGAAGTATGCCTGCATTTTCTCCATATCAGCCTGCGGCTGTTCAAGCTTGGTGTGCTGCCGGAAATTCACGGGCAAAATGTTGTGCTGGTGCTGCGGAGAGGGCAAGTTGCCGGGCTGCTGCTGCGCGACTTTGATTCCACGCGGCTTCATCTCCCCTGGATGGAGCAGCAGCAGTTAGATGACCCCGCGTATGTGATGAAGCCGGGTTACCCGAATTCGCTTTACAACGAAACGCCGGAGAAGCTGCTTGCTTACTTGCAAACGCTGGGCATTCAGGTCAATCTGTACGGCATTCTGGAAACGTTGGCCAGCCGCTACGGGATCGCGGAAGCGAGCTTGTGGAGCGTCATGCGCGACCGGTTGGAGGAGGCGATCCATCTGGCTGAGCTGCCGGAGGCTGTTCGCGAGCTGGTGGAGGAGCAGCTGCTGCGCCAACCGCAATGGTCGTGGAAAAACTTGATCCAGCCGCTGCTGGAGCAGCAGGGCAGTCCAACCGGCAGCATGCCGGCCGGCTTTTCGGAGGGCGTAAATCCGTTTCGGCAGTTAAGTCAACTGGACGTATAAATGAAGTTAAGGATATAAGAAAAAAACCAGCCATGGAGCGGCTCTGCGCTGCAATTCCAGGCTGGTTTTTCGTTGTTTTCATCCGCGTTGCTAGAAAATCGGGGACAGCAGCCGGGCGCACGGCTCGCGGAATTTGTGCAGCAGCGGCCGGTTTTGGTAGGCGATTGGCGTCAGCCAACGGCTGCGTTTCATATCCTGCTCGAAGACAAGCCGCAGCTTCTCGGCGGTTTCCGTATCATAGATGAACGCATTGACTTCGAAATTGAGCTTGAAGCTGCGAATATCGACGTTGGCTGTGCCGACGGAAGCGACGCGCCCGTCCGCGACGATCGTTTTGGCATGAATAAAGCCGGGCTCGTACAAATAACATTGCACGCCAAACGGCAGCAGCTCGCCGATATAGGACATTGACGCCCAGTAGACAAGCTTGTGATCCGGCTTGGCCGGCAGCATAATCTTCACGTCCACCCCGGACAAGGCGGCCATTTTCAGCGCGGTAATCAAGCTTTCATCGGGGATGAAATAAGGCGTTTGCATATAAATGTAAGACTTCGCGGTTACGATCATTTTGATATACGCGTTTTTGATCTGCTGCCACTCGGAGTCGGGCCCGCTTGATACGATCTGCATGCCGACTTGACCCGGATTGACCGCTAATGGGAAATAACGCGGCAGCAGGTCGATTTCCTGCCGATTCGCAAGCGTCCAGTCCAGAAAAAACAACGCCTGCATATGCAGGACGGACCCGCCGGAAAGCCGCAGATGCGTATCGCGCCAGTACCCGAACCGTTTGCTGAGGCCGAGGTATTCATTGCCGACGTTGAAGCCGCCGATATAGCCGAGCTTGCCGTCGATAATCGCCAGCTTGCGGTGGTTCCGATAGTTCACCCGGAGGTTGAGATACGGGATACGCGACGGAAAGAAGGCGGCGACTTCGCCTCCGGCCTGCCGCAGCTCATGAAAAAAGCTGCGCGGCAGCGAGGAGCAGCCGATCGCGTCATACATAAGCCGGACGACGACGCCTTCGCCTGCTTTGCGGGTCAGCGCCTCCAGCAGCCGGATGCCGAGCGAGTCGGGACGAATGATGAAATACATCAGATGCACATGGTCCTTCGCCTGGCCGATGTCGTGCAGCAGCGCGTCGAATTTGTCTTTGCCGTCGGTGTAAATATCGACTTCGTTGTCCTGGGTATATAGGGCGTAAGCGCTCGACAGATTCATATAAATCATATCCTGGTAATTGACGATGGCTGAATCACGGTAAGGAATGCGCTCCTGGCGCAGGTCTTCCTTCTGCTGCTCGACAAGCGCGTCGACGATTTGGCGGTCGCTGTCGTTTTTCAGCTTGTACATTTTACGGCGGCTCAAGTTTTGGCCCAAAATGAGATAGAGCAGAAATCCGACGCCCGGCAGGAAAAAAAGCACCATCAACCACGCCCAGGTGACGCCGACATTGCGCCGTTCCAGAAAAATGACCGTGACCGCAAGCAAAATATTCAAGATCGGGATTAACAAGGCGTAGCCTTCATGGATGAATGTATACAACGCGGGAGCACCTCGGCTTTCACGAAGACGTCCGTCTGCCGGACGAGCTACTTTCCCATCATAATACAAGATGCGCCCGAGGGAAAGGCGCCGGGCCGGGACGGCAGGCTAGCAGTCCGCAGGAAAAACAAGACCGATCTGCCGCCGGGCCTCATCCATCACATTCATCGTTTGCAGCGAGTGCAGATGACTGTTTACAACCGATTCGCGTTCCCCGCGCTCCAAAATGCCGATAAACTCCCGCAGCTCGTAGACCATCGTATGCTCATCCTGCGGCCGGGAAATATCGGTTCGCGAGCCGTCGCGGAGGCAAAGCTCGACCCGGCCGGGCTGGCCGATTTTGTCGATAAGCAGACTGCCGTCCTCGCCCTGAATCTCGGAGGGCAAATACGAATTGGCGATTTTCGCATGCAGGATGACCGCTTCCATCTCGGGATAGCCGAGCAGCAGGCCGCCTTCGCCGTCAACGCCGGATTCGAGCAGCAGACCGTTTGCCTGGATCGTTTGCGGCGGGCCAAACAGGGTGATCAGCGGGTAAATGCCATAAACGCCGAGGTCCATCAGCGACCCGTTGGAATAGGCCGGATTAAAGGCGTTCAGCACGGTGCCTTGCTTGTAGGCGTCGTAGCGGGACGAATATTGCCCGTAATTGGCAACGTAGCGGCGAACGCGGCCGATTTGCGGCAAATGCGCGCGGATGGCGTCGAAATTCGGCAGCAGTGTTGTTTTGAGCGCCTCCATCAGCAGCACCTGATGCGTGCGAGCTGTCTCGATCATCGCCTGAATTTCCCGCGAGTTGGAGGCCAGCGGCTTCTCGCAGAGCACATGCTTGCCATGGCGCATGCATAACATGGCTTGCTCCGCATGGAGGGAGGTCGGGCTGGCGATATAGACGGCGTCGATATGCGGGCTGTTCGCAAACGCCTCCAGGTCCGTATAGCTGTGGGCGGCTCCCCAGGCGGAGGCGAAGTCGCGTGCGCGCTCGGCGTTGCGCGAGTAGACGGAAGTCAACTCGAAGCCGTCAGCGAGCCGGGCCGCCTGCAGGAAGGCCTCGGTAATCCAGTTGGTGCCGATGATGCCAAATCTGATCATAGGTAGATGGTCCTTTCGTTCATGTGGTAGGTCCCTTTGATTGTACCCTAAACCTTCGACCGATTAAACGGGCCTGCCGAAACGGATCGTGTTATAATGAAACAAATCAGGAAGCTGTGCCTGTACCGGGCTGCGAATGAACGTAAAGGAGAGTCACGCGATGAGGATACAATCCGAGCCGTCTGGACGGCAAACAGAGCTGCAGACGTCTGGCAACGATCGCCCGCTGCCGCAAGGCCGCGTGCTGATCGTAACGGCAGTGGAGGCGGAGCGCGATGCGGTGCTGCGCGGGCTGCGGCAGCGGGAGGCGGACCGCTTCGAGGTGATGGCGGCAGGCGTCGGCCCCGCCGCTGCGGCGGCAAGTACAGCCGCCGTGCTGGCGGCTGCGCCGGGCGTATACGGGTTGGTCATCAGCGCCGGGATCGGCGGCGGCTTCGCCGGGCGCGCGGACATCGGCGCGCTGGCGGTGGCGAGCGAGATCATCGCCGCCGATCTGGGGGCCGAGACGCCGGAAGGGTTCCGCATGGTGGACGAGCTGGGCTTTGGCTCTGCGCGCGTTGCCGTCGCCGGAGAAGCCCGCCGGGTGGCGGCGGCGTGGACCGAGGCGCTGCAGGCGGCCGGGCTGCGGGCTGCATTTGGCCCGGTGCTGACGGTCACCACGGTGACCGGGACGGCGGAGACCGCCGCCGAGCTGGCGGGGCGTGTGCCCGGCGCGCTGGCTGAGGCGATGGAGGGCTACGGGGTGGCTACGGCCGCGCAGCAGCAAGGCGTGCCTGTGCTTGAGCTGCGGGCGATTTCCAATGCCGTCGGCCCGCGGGATCGCGCGGCTTGGCGGATCGGCGACGCCTTGCAGGCGCTGGAGGCGTCCAGCGCTTTATTAAGGGAGGTTATCGAATGAACATTGCTTATTCTCCGTGTCCGAATGACACGTTTGTTTTCCATGCGCTGGCGCACGGACTGGTGCCGGGCGCGCCTGAGCTGAAGGTAACCTTCGCCGATATTGATGTAACGAACCGGCTGGCAACTAGCGCCGAAGGGCTGGACATTATGAAAATATCGTTCGCAGCGCTGCCATGGGTATTGTCGGATTACGCGCTGCTGCCTTGTGGCGGCGCGCTTGGCCGCGGCTGCGGGCCACTGGTGCTGCAAGCGGGAGATGCGGCCGTCCATGGAGCGGCCGGACTGTCAGGCCGCCGCGTAGCGGTGCCGAGCGAGCGCTCCACCGCCTATTTGCTGTTCCGCCTGTGGGCGGCGCAGCATGTGCCGGGCGGCGTTGGCGACATTGTCGTAATGCCGTTTCACGACATTATGCCTGCGGTGCGGGACGGGCGGATTGACGCCGGGCTGGTTATCCATGAAGCGCGCTTTACGTACGCTTCGTATGGGCTGTCGCTGGTGACCGATCTGGGCAGCTGGTGGGAAAGCGATACGGGGCTGCCAATTCCGCTCGGCGCCATTATTGCCCGCCGCGGGCTGGACCGCGCCGCGATTGCAGGCTGGATTCGCCAGTCGGTCGAATACGCCTGGGCGCATCCGGAGGCGTCGCGGGAATATGTGCGCTGTCATGCGCAGGAGATGTCGCCGGAGGTGACCCAGGCGCATATTGATTTGTACGTGAACGAGTTCACGGCCGATCTCGGCGCAGACGGTTACGCGGCGATTACGGCGCTGCTTGGCCGGGCAGCGCAGGAAGGATTGGTGCCGCCGGTCGATCCGGCCGCACTGCGATAGTCCGCCGGTATGGGCTGGACGATTGCACTGTTTCTGCTTGCAGGGCTGGCCGAAATCGGCGGTGGGTACCTGGTGTGGCTTTGGCTGCGGGAATCGAAGCCGCTTTGGTACGGCATTGTCGGCAGCGTGGTGCTTGTCGCTTACGGAGTGCTGCCGACCTTGCAAAGCTTTCCGAGCTTCGGCCGCGTTTACGCGGCGTACGGAGGCGTATTTATCGTGCTGGCGGTGCTGTGGGGCTGGATGGTCGATAAAAAGCTGCCGGATTTGTATGACTGGATCGGGGCGGCCGTCTGCATCGTCGGCGTTTCCATCATGCTGTGGGCGCCGCGCGGATAAGGGAGCTTAGCCACCCAAACTTAGGGGAACGAAGCGCCGCAACCCGAAACACATCCAGGTTCGCGCATGGATTTATCCAACATTGTCTATTTGGCAGAGGGGAGGGAAGCAGATGACAACAGCAACAGCGGAGCAGGTGGCCCAGTGGATGCTGGACGAGGTGAAAAATGCCGGGATTTTACGCCAGACCGACGCCGTGACTTACATCCGTGAGCACTACGGCGACGGATTTATTTATGCGCATGAGAACGGCCATGAGTCGATTGACAAAGAGGTTAAGAAGCTGTTTAAAAAAATGCACAAAGGTCGCGTAGCCTGGGACCGGGACGGATTTTTCTGGGGCTGGACGTAAGTCGTAAGCCGGCCGAATGAATGGCAGACGAATGCCGCTCGCCGCGAGTCAAGGGCGGACAAATGCCGTCCGCCAACCCAAATAAAGCAGTTCAAGAGCACAACCTGAAGCTATTTCGTTTTCAGGTCCTCAATCGAATTGATGCCGTCCATATAAGCCGGAACGACAAGTCCAAGCTTGGTGCCGCTCAGGTTCGGCCCGAGGTCTTCGAGCTTGCCTGCGTATTTGTCAAAATAGTCCTTATGTGTCGTCGGCAGCCAGGCGGCGACCATCGCGTCAGCGCTGCCGTCGGCAATACCGGCCCACATCGGGCCTGCCTCGACCTGCAGCAAGTCAACCTTGTAGCCAAGCTTTTCTTCCAGCACAATTTTGACGACATTTGTGCTGGCGATTTCGGAATCCCACGCCACGTAAGCGAGCTTCAGCTTTTTACCCGCCTCCGGAGCAAGCCCCTTTACCCAAGCGTCAACCTTGGCCGCATTGTCCTTCACCCACTGCGCGGCCGCTTCCTCAGGCTTCTTGCCTTCGGTGATGGCCGACATCACGACAGCCATCTCATCCGCCGTCCACTCGAAATTATCCAGCATCGCGTAAGCGGAAGGAGCGTCCTGCTTGAGCCCGTTGCGGGCGACCGTATGAATTTGCTCATCCTGGCCAAATGTACCCTTCGGATCTACCAGGTATTTCAGCTCATACTTGGCAAACATCCAATGAGGCGTCCAGCCGGTTACGATAATCGGTTTTTTGGCCTTGTACGCTTTGTCTAGCGCGGCCGCCATCGCGGCTCCGGAGCCTTCGACAAGCTTCCAGTCGGTCAGCTCGTAATCCTTGATCGCCTGCGCACTTTGCTTCATCAGACCTGCACCGGGGTCGATTCCGATAATTTCATGCTTGACCTGCGCACCTATGGTTGTGGTTGAGCCACCTGCGCCGCCCGTCGCTGGTTCCCCCGCAGGGGCAGGGGCTTCCTTCGTTCCGCAGCCGGCCAGTACCAGCATACCCGTCAAGCTTGCAAGCAGCAGCGAATGCATCGCACGTTTTTTCTTCATCTGTTTATACACTCCTTTTTTTCTTCATCACATGCTGGGTGATCCGGTCCAGTAAAATCGCTAATACGACGATCGCAAGCCCGGCTTCAAAGCCTTGCCCGGTTTTGATCTGGGTGACCGCCCGGTATACGTCTGCGCCAATCCCTTGCGCGCCGATCATCGACGCAATGACAACCATGGACAACGCCAGCATGATCGTCTGATTGACGCCGGCCATAATCGAGGGCAGCGCCAGCGGGAATTGCAGCTTGAACAGCTTCTGTCCCGGCGTGGAGCCAAAGGCGTCAGCCGCCTCCACGAGGTCGTCGGCGACCTGCCGGATACCGAGATTCGTCAGCCGGATCGTCGGCGGCACGGCAAAGATCACCGAAGCGATGACGCCTGGCACAACGCCAAGGCCGAAAAACGTGACCGCCGGAATCAAATAAACAAAGGCCGGCATCGTCTGCATAAAGTCGAGCAGGGGCGTGAACACGCTTCTCGCCTTGTCGTTTTGCGCGCACCAGACGCCAACCGGGACGCCGATCACAATGGAGATCAGCGCTGACGTCATCACAAGCGCCAGCGTATCCATCGTGTTGCTCCAGAAGCCGAGATTTTCAATCAGCAGCAAGCCAAGCGCCGCGAAGACGGCAAACGGCCATCTGCCCAAGTAATAAGTAAGTGCGGTAATCAGCACGATGAGCACCAGCGCCGGAGGAAAGTGAAAGGCGAAGGATAAGCCGTTTACGATTCCTTCAATGACAGTCGAAACAGCCTCGAAAAATAAAGATAGGTTTGTGCCAAGCCAATCTACCGCGGCTTCGACCCACTCAGCTAAGGGCAGCTTCGGCATCATGTGTCCTCACCTCTTCCTGATCAGGCGGCGCATCCTGAACGATGGCGGTCGGCGACTGCTGCTGGACGGGATGTCCAGCCAGCGCTCCGAGCACGGCGCCGCGAACAATTACGCCGAGAATACGCCTGTTTTCATCGACGACGCCCACCGGATATTTGGACGTGCCGCACACCTCAAACAATTCATGCAGCATTTGCTCGGGCGAGACGACAGGCACATCGGCAATGACGATATCCGCCAGACTGCTGCCATCCCGCACAGCCGCAGACGCATCCTCCGCTGTGATGACGCCGAGCAGCTTTTTGCCGCGATCCACGACAAACAGGTTCGAAATGCCACTCTCACGCATCAATTGCAGCGCAACCCGCGGTCCCCGGTCGAGGCTGATCGTTTCCGGCCGGCGCATGACCGAGGAGGCGGTCAGCACCTTGGACAAATCAACATCCTCTACGAACCGCTCTACATAAGCATTGGCCGGGTTCATCATAATGTCCTCCGGCGTGCCGATCTGGACAACGCTGCCGTCCTTCATCAGAGCGATCCGGTCCCCGATCCGCAGTGCTTCGTCCAGGTCATGGGTAATGAAAATAATCGTTTTCTTCATGGTGTTCTGCAGCTCAAGCAGCTCATCCTGCATATCCTTGCGGATCAACGGGTCAAGCGCGCTGAACGCTTCGTCCATCAATAAAATATCCGGGTCATTGGCCAGTGCGCGAGCGAGGCCGACCCGCTGCTGCATACCGCCGCTCAGCTGCGAAGGCAGGCTGTCCGCCCACTCCTGCAGCCCGACGAGCCGCAGCGATTCCAGTGCCTTGGCGCGCCGCTGCTTACGTTCCATGCCCTGCACCTCCAGGCCGTATTCGACATTCTGGGCGACAGTGCGATGGGGGAATAACGCGAACTTCTGGAACACCATGCTGATCGTCTTCCGCCGTACCTGGCGCAGCTCATCGGCGTTCAGCTTGACGATGTCCCGGCCGTGAATGTTGATTTGTCCCTGCGTCGGCTCAATCAGCCGGTTCAGCAGCCGGACAAGCGTCGATTTTCCGCTGCCGGACAAGCCCATAATGACGAAAATTTCACCCGGCTCGACGGAAAAGCTCACCTCGTTAACGCCTACCGTATGCTTTGTTTCTTTGTAAATACGCTCCTTCGACCACTTCTGCTGCAGCAGCGGAAGCGAGGATTCGGGATCAGGTCCGAATATTTTCGTCACCTGACGTACATCAATGATAGCCACAAGCTCACCCCTCTTGGTTTGAGTTCATCTCTCGTGTCCTTTTAAGTGTAAATAACAAAAGACGGAAATGTCAACAATTAATTCTGTTTATTCCGTTTGTACAGAAAAAACTGTACATAATGATTTGTCTATTCTATACTGGGGGACATAACCATTTGCCGCGCATCTTTACAGAAGAGACGTTGTTTTCTACAATAACGATGTACACACAAAGGGCAGGGTGAATATAAACCATGACATCCATACACGGAATAAGCGCTGAACAGGAACTTGTCATACAGAAAGCACGCAAACGCGTAATCGAAGCGATCGGCAAAAATATGGACCTTTACGGCATTACGCAGTCGATCGGTCATCTATATGGACTGTTGTTTTTTCAGAACCATCCAATGACGCTGGATAAGATGGGCGAGGAAATGGAAATGAGCAAAACGAGCATGAGCACAGGCGTGCGCACGCTGGTTGATTTGAAAATGGTCAATAAAGTATGGGAGAAGGGCTCGCGCAAAGATTTATATGAGGTGGAGCTGGATTGGTTCCAGACGTTCTCCGATTATTTTTCGCTGAAGTGGCGGAAGGCGCTTGAAATCAACCTGAGTGCGCTGCGCAAATCCAAGGCCGAGCTGAGCGGCCTGTGCGGGCAAAGTCCTGACGACACAGGGCTGCAAGCGATGCTTGAACCCGATCTCGCCAAGATCGACGAGGCGATCCGGTATTACCAGTGGCTGGACCGGCTGATTGACACCTTCGAATCCGGCGACATTTACAATCTGGTGCCCAAGGATGTACCGCCGCGTCCGTAAAGGAAGTCTCAAGTTGCGTCGTCTATGCCGGCTGCTGGCTGTACCGCTGAAAAAATGACCCCAACCCCCGCTTTATGGTGGGAGTTGGGGTCATTTTTGCGTGCCGCATTCCAATACGGACAATTCGGCGAAGGTTCATTTTGCCCGCCTGCGCGCCGGATTAAGCCAGCCGACTAGTCAGATGATGAGGAGGAATCGCTGTTGGAGCAGGAGGAGTCGGAGCTTGAGCTGCTAGACGAGGAATGGTCGCTCTCGCACTTCGTATCGCCGGATGGCGAGCTTGACCACGAGCGATCTTGGTGAATCGGCAGAAACGTGCTTTCTGTGCCGTACGAATCGTCATGCTTACGGCCTGAAGCTGAACGAGCTTTTGTTCGAGAAGCCGCGGGTCGAGTTTCATTTGCATGATGAACAATGTAGCCCTTCCCGATGCAGGAGGGGCACTGTCTGCTTCTCAGAAACTTTTTAATTCGGCCTGTGCCTTTGCAAGGCGCACATGCTTCCATAAGGGGTTCACCCTTTCCTCGCTATCGCTAAGCTTGCTTGAACTGGGACAAAAATGACTTCGGAATGTCCGCCTCAAATCGCATCAGCTCGCCGCTGACCGGATGGGTGAAGGCGAGCACCTGCGCATGCAGGCCGAGCCGGTTGATCGGCTTGACGCGGGAGCCGTATTTTTTGTCGCCGACGACCGGGTGGCCGATATCCTGCATATGGACACGGATCTGGTTTTTGCGGCCTGTTTCCAGATTAACGGCGAGCAGCGAGTATTGGGAGCTGGCTTGCAGCACCTTGTAATGGGTAACGGCGTGCTGGCCGTCGCCCGGGTACGCGCTGGAGTACATCTTGAGCGTGCTGCTCTCCTTGAGCCAGGAGGTGATCGTACCTTCCGGCTTTTTAACTTTGCCTTCGACGAGGGCGATGTACGTGCGCTCCTTCACCAGCACCTGCCAGCCGTTTTGCAGCGTCTGCTGCACGTGCTCGCTTTTGGCGAACATCATGACGCCGGACGTGTCGCGGTCGAGCCGATGAACGACAAATATACGTGCGGCCGGATTGAGCTTCCGAACATGAGCCGTCAGCTGCCGGTAAGCGGTCAGCTCTGTTTCCTGGGCAGAGGCGATGGACAGCAGCCCCGCCTCCTTGCGGACGACGATCAGATGCTCGTCCTCGTAAACGATGCCCAGCCCGATTAGCGGCTGCTCCGCTACAATCCGTTCCTTGCTGACGGTTACCGTCTGCCCCGGCTGCAGGGCAAAGTTGTACGCGGTCACGGGGCTGCCGTTCACCGCGATCTGGCCGCGCGCCAGCATCGCCTTCAGCGAATTCCGCCCGGTTTTGGACAGGCGGCTGATCAGGAAGGCCAGCAGCTCCGCCGGCTCGCGGACGGTGAAAACGTTCGCCTTGCCTGCGACTTCTGGGGCCGCCTTTCCCGGACGGCGTGCGGGAGAGCCGCCTGCGCGTAATTTGCGGTCATTGCTTTTGGACATACGATTGTAGCCTCCTGCTCGTTCTGATAGGTCGAGTATAGCATGAGCCGGACATGTTGCGAAACCGCGATAAAAATCCGCATAAGCTTGCGGACAGTTGGGAACGACTAAACTAAACTTCGCTGCATATACTAAACGACAAAGATTTTAGTTTGTGCTTGATTTTCCCCTAATCTTGTCTTAACGTTCGGCCCTTACACTAAAGGACAGGACAAGAGGCAAGCGGGCACTATGTAAAAAAAGGATGGGTAGACGATGATCTTGTATCAACTGGCGAAACGGCTCGATGAGCGCAAACGGCTTCAGCGGACTATTGCCGCAAGCAGCGGTGATGTAAACGCATTGACGATGCAGAAGGAGCAGGTGGAGGAGCAGCTGCTGACGCAGGCGAACGTGTGGAGCGCCGAGCAGCAGGATGAATTTTTGCTGGAGGCTGTCGCGCCGGATACGACGTGGATGCAGCCGACCGACGCTTACGTATAGCAGAAGAACATGGACCGCACCGGTTCCATGTTCTTTTTGTGTTCATGGAGGTTTACGTGTAAAATAAGGGTACGAAAAAAGCCAGAAACCGAGGATTTCGTTCACATGCCTACTATTGTGCTATCGACGTTAAATGCAAAATATATTCATACTTCGCTGGCGCTTCGCTATTTGAAGTCGTTCAGCGAGCAGGATTTCCCCGATATCCAGATTGCGGAATATACGATCAAGGACCCGGCGATGAATATCGTCTCCGACCTGTATCGGCGCAAGCCGGATGTGATCGGCTTCTCCTGTTACATCTGGAATATCGAGGAGACGATTGTCGTCATCGGGATGCTGAAAAAAATTATGCCGGATGTCGTCATCGTGCTGGGCGGCCCGGAAGTGTCCTACGATACGGAATATTGGATGAAGCGTATTCCCGAGGTCGATTACATCGTCGTCGGCGAAGGCGAGGAGACGTTCCATCATTTGTTGACCGAGCTTGGCGGGGACAAGGCGATGTACAGCGTGTTTGGCGTAGCCTACCGCAAGGAGGAGCGGGTGATCGTGAATCCGCCGCGGCCCAAGCTGGCGCTGGATGCGATTCCGACACCGCATCGTTTTGCCGAGGATGTGCCGAGCCTGGCCAACCGCGTCGTTTATTTCGAGACAAGCCGAGGCTGTCCGTTCAGCTGCCAGTTCTGTCTGTCGTCCATCGAGGTCGGGGTACGGTACTTCGATATCGAGCGGACGAAAAGCGACCTGCTGTATTTAATCGCATCCGGGGCCAAGCTGATCAAATTCGTTGACCGGACCTTTAACATCAAACGTGAATATGCGCTGGACATGTTCGAGTTTCTGATCCGCAACCATCAGGGCTGCGTGTTCCAATTCGAAATTACCGCCGATATAATGCGGCCGGAGGTGCTCGATTATTTGGCGGACAATGCGCCGCCGGGCATTTTCCGCTTCGAGATTGGCGTTCAGTCCACCAACGATTTGACGAATAATCTGGTCAAGCGCCGCCAAAATTTCAGCAAGCTGACCCGCACCGTTACGAAGGTGAAGGAAAGCGGCAAAATCGACCAGCATCTCGATCTGATCGCCGGATTGCCTGAGGAGGATTACGACTCGTTCCGCAAGACGTTTAACGACGTGTTTGAGCTGGGGCCGGAGGAGCTGCAGCTCGGCTTCCTCAAAATGCTGCGCGGCACAGGCATGCGGCTGGATGCCGAGAAGTACGGCTACAAGTATATGGACCATGCGCCTTATGAAATACTCGGCAATAACATTCTGCCGTTTTCGGACCTCGTGCGGATCAAGCGGGTAGAGGATGTGCTGGAGAAATACTGGAACGCCCACCGGACCGATCATACGGTGACGTATTTGATCCAGCGTGAATTTACGTCCGCCTTTGATTTTTTCCAGGAGTTCGGCGATTACTGGGAGGAGCAGGGCTGGCAAAAAATCGGTCACCAGCTGGAGGACTTGTTTACCCGGCTGTATGCGTTTCTGGAGCAGCGCGGGACGCCTGACCTGCCGATTATTTTGGGCCTGATGAAGCTCGATTACTTCCTGAACCATAAGTACAAGCCCCGTAAAATCTGGTGGGATTTTTCGCTCAGCCGGGGGGAGCAGCATGATTTCCTGCGCAAGCTGGCCGAACGGCCGGAGGCGGTGTCCGAACGTTTCGCCGCGCTTGGCATTGCCGAGAAGGACATTCACAAGCATGTGATGATCGAACGGCTGCCGTTTTTGCTGGACCGGTATTTGGAGACGGGCGACATCGACACCTCGCTGGAGCAGCTGCTGATCGTGTATTTTCCGCCGGATTTGTCGGTCAAGCCGCAGGCGTATACGCTGGCGCTGGCTGGAGCAGGCGCGTAGAGCTGGACAGCGGCCAGAGAAGGCCAGGAAGGGTCAGAGAAGGCCAAAGAACAACTAATAAAATGACCTCGACCTCCACAGCAGTGGAGGAAGAGGTCATTTTTGTTGCCAGACGTTTAGGATCAGGGCTGGAAGAAGGGCGCTTCCGCGAAGAAATGCGCCTTTCCTGGCTGAATCGCATCGCGGGCTTTAATGTTCATTGAGCTGAAACACCCCGACGGCTCCGTCCAGCCGGTGCACGAGATCGCCGAGACGCTCCGCCGCTCCGGCCACCTGCTCGAAGCTGTCGGCATGCTCCTCGACGGCTGCCGCAACTTGTCCGGACAGCTCGCTGCCCTGTGCAGCAATGGCGGAGATGCGGGCAAGCTGTTCATGCATGTGACCGACCCCGTCGCTCAGCTCGGCAATGTAGGCGGAGCTTTCCTTGATTTGGCTTGTGCTGTCAGCAGCCAACAGGGAAATTTGCCGCAGCGCTGTGCCGATTTCCTGAACAACCTCGGACTGTCTGCCGCTATGCTGCCGCACATCGGACATGGACAGCACCGTTTTCTCGATATCCTCCCGTACGCCGGTGATCAGGGCGATCGTGTGGTCCGTCGCCTCGCGCGATTGCTGAGCCAGCTTGCGAACCTCCTCCGCGACTATGGCAAAGCCGCGCCCTGCTTCCCCCGCTCTGGCTGCCTCAATGGATGCATTTAACGCGAGAATGGCCGTTTGTCCGGCAATGCCGCCAATCGCCGACAGCACCTCGTTTACAGCGTCCGCTTTGCTCCGCAGCTCTGCGATCAGTCCGCCGATTTGCTCGGTTGCCCCCGTGCTGTTTTCGTTACGCAGCGCCAGCTCCCGCATCAAATCAAGCCCTTGCTCATGTCCGGCATTCATCTGGACAATGCTCTGCCATGCCGCCTCCGTACGGGTGCGCAGCTTCGCGGCCCGGTCAGCCAGCTCTGTCGCCGTGTCTGCGCAACGGGCAATCGTGACGGATTGCGACTCGTTGCCCTGCGCCATTTCCGCGACGGCGGCCGTAATTTCCTGTGCAGCCGCCACGCTTTGCTGGGATACCGCCAGCAGCGATTGCGAGGACTGTCCGATGTCTGTCGTCGTGTCCTGGATGCTGCCCGCCAACTGGCGCAGCTGCCGCACCATCTGATTGAACCCTTGCCCGATGCGCCCGATTTCATCGGCGCCGACAAACGGCGACTGCACATCCAGCCGCCCGGAGCTGACGGCCTCCATATCGGCGACCACCCGCTTGAGCGGCCGGATCATCCGGGTTCCCACGAGCCATGCGGTGACAACCGCCACAGCCATAACGGTGACGAGCAGCGTCACCATATGTAAGGTTTGCTCGTGAACCGTCTTGTAAATGTCGTGCGTCGGGGAGGCAACGAGCAGCGTCTGCCCGTTAGACAGCCTGGAGTAAGCGACCAGCGTTTCCTCGCCCTTCCACCAGCTGGTTAGCGCCAGCCCTTCAGGCGCCGTATTCATTTGGCGGGAAAAGCTCGCGTCCAGCTCCTCCAGCGTGCCGATTCCGGTATGAAAAGGATTGATCAGCAGCTTGTGCTCGGCATTCGCCAGCATCGCGTATGTATCGTCGAAAGTCCGGATGTCAGCCAGAAGCTTTTGAAAAATATCAAAGCGAATATCCATGCCGACGACCCCGAGCGCTTCTCCGTTTTTGAGCAAAGGCACGACATAGCTGATCATATCGACCTTAATATTTTCGTTCCGGTAAGGGTCAAGCCACATCGCTTTACCCGCCTTTACCGGCAAATAGTACCAGCCGACATGCGCGAGATCGTCTGCCGCGTACTGGCTGAAATCGGTCGGCACCAGCTTCTGCAGCTTGCCGCTGCCGTCCGGGTCGGCATGGAATATACCGGAGGTGGGCTCAGAGATCAGCGGATTAAAGCGGATATAAACCGACATCGCCCCTTCGGTAGACTCCGCAAATTGCGTCGCAATCGGCCGCAGCAGCTCTTCATAGCTTTTGACGTAAGCACGATCCTGTTTAAACCGTTCGGCATCGCCAAGCAGTGTTTCGGCGGTCAGAGCCAGGCTGTCCACGGAGCTTTGAATCACGCTCATTCTCAGATTCAGCTGTTCAGCCGCATGATTCGCGGTGAGCTGTGCATTTTCCTTGGAGTACTGCTGCAGAATCGTATTGCTCGTATACAAGCCTGTAAATCCGATAATCGTTCCGGCCAACACGGTGAAAACGATGAGCGCGGCCATAATTCGAACCCGAATGCTATTCATTTGCATGCTTGCTCCTCTTGGTTATTTTAGCCCTATACGATTCAGTGCTGGTTTACTTCCCTAGTTTAATTATCGGATTTTATTGGAAAAAATGAAGTAAAAATTAAGTGATTTTACATTCGTGTATGGAAAATACTGTAGATTGTGGGAATAAATTGAGTCGAATGGAGGGAGCAGGCGATGAAGAAAAAGACCTGACAGGCGGCTTCAACCGCACAATCAGGTCTTCGGTTTTGTCTCTTGTCACGCTTGACCAAGCTTACGGCAAGTAGCTGCGCAGCACGGTCATTCTGCCGCCCAGCTCATAGCTCCCCAGGCTGGCAGGCAGCAGGAAGCATTCGCCGCTGCGGACCTGCAGCTCGCCGTCAGCCCAGCGCAGCGTGCCTTCACCGTCGCAAATAATATGAATCACAAAGCTGTCCGGTACGGTTTCCAGCTTCCAATCGCCTTCGACGCGGCCTTTTTCCGTGATGAAAAATTCGGAATTGGCCAGCGTCAGCCAAGTGCCGGGCCCGTCCAGATCGGTTTTCATATACGTCGAGCCGGAGCCTTCATAAGCAATGACGTTCAACGAATCCTCGATGTGCAGCTCGCGCGGCTGGCCGTCGAGTCCGAGCCGGTCATAATCGTACAGTCGGTACGTGCTGTCGGAGTTTTGCTGAATTTCAGCGACCAGAACTCCGGAGCCCAGCGCATGCACCGTACCGGCAGGAATATAGAAGCTGTCGCCAGCCTGGACCGTAATTTCATTCAGGCAATCCATAATCCGGTTTTCGGCAATGGCGGTCGCGAGCTGTTCGCGGGTAACGCCGTCCTGCAGTCCGTATATAATTTTTGCCCCCGGTTTGGCGTCCAAAATGTACCACATTTCCGTTTTGCCCAGCTCGCCTGCCGGAAGACGGTCGTAATGATCGTTCGGATGCACCTGTACGGACAGATCGTCCTGGCAGTCCAGCAGCTTGATCAGCAGCGGGAAGCGTCCGGTTTTTTTCGAAAAGCCTTTGCTGCCGAACAGCTCGCTGCCGTATTGCTCGCGAATCTGGTCCAGGCCGAGACCGGCCAGCTCTCCGTTTTCAACGCGGGTCGTACCGTTCGGATGATCGCCGATCATCCAGCCTTCGCCGATGTGGCCCTCGGGCAGCTCCAGTCCGAACTGCTCCAGCGCACGTCCGCCCCAAACACGCTCTTTAAACTCCGGCTTGCATTTTAACGGGTATGGCTTCATCATCATTGCGTCCCTACCTTCCTCAATATGGCTATATCTCCTGCTCCGGTTCCCCCGCAAATTATATCAAAAGCACAGCAGGTTCCGCTACAGCCTCCGTGCTGCCGCAGCGCTTCAGCTTCCGCGTTTCTCGACGGCAATCACATACGGAGGATGGTTTCGCTGGTTCATAAACCGGTACGTCATGGCCTGATACGTCTGCTGCGGCAGTCGTCCAGCCCAGGCTTCAACATCCGCCGCCTCCTGCTCGCCGCCCGGGTGCCCGGAGTAAATGACGATGGTCAAAATACCGCCCGTCCGCAGCAGACGGCATGCGGCATCGAGTGCAGCAAGCGTGGAGGCGGGCAGTGTAATCGTCGCATGGTCATGTCCCGGCAAGTAGCCCAGGTTGAAGGTCACAGCGCCTATTTGCCCGTGCAGCTGAGCCGGGATCGCTTCCGCCATCTCGGCGTGGCTGCGAAGCAGCAGCTCAACCGGCAGCGCCGCCGCCTCACGGGCGCAACGCGCGGCCGTGCTGGCCAACGCGCTTTCCTGAATGTCGAAGGCATACACGCTGCCGCCCGGTCCGACGAGCCTGGCGAGAAATACGGTATCGTTGCCATTGCCCGCGGTAGCGTCGATGGCGGCTTCTCCCGGCTTGAGCCGGGCTTCGATCAATTGATGTGCAAATCCTAATATAGAGACAAATCCCACCTAAACCGATCCTTTCTGCTTGAACGTCCAACAGTCCCGGTTCGGGCCGAAGCGGTCAGGCCCGAACCGGGACTAGCGGCCCCGCTTGCTGTGAGCGCAACGGGGCAGAGCGAGCTACGCGTACAAAGGGATTGCTTGCGCGGCGGACGGAGCGGAGCCCGCAGCCGCACAAGCAGCCGCAGCAGTAACAGCAACAGCCGCAGCAGCAAGGCCAGTTAGGACAAGCCTAAGCTGGCCGCTTGAGCAAAAATGGTCTGGAGTTATCCGGCGTTTCTTCCTTTAATTTACTGCCTGAACCGGGGAAGTCAGCGCTGAGCCTGACTTCGCCTGCGGCGGAGCTGTCGGCGCAGTCGGTGCTGTTGGCGTCGCGCTCTGGGGCGGCTCCGGGTCCGCCGTCGCTTTGGGCGGCTCCATCAGCTTGCCCGCCGTCGCCGCAGGCACGGACGGCGGCTCCGCCTCCGCAGCGCCGGTATTCGGCGTTGTCAAGGCTGGCGGCGCGGTCGGCTTCGCGGCCGACGGCGTTTGCAGCTTCGCCGAGCCGGGCAAAATCGGCGAAGCCGTTCCCGCCGCAGCAGGCGTCTGCGGCGTGCTCGCTGCGCCCGACGGCGTCGCGGGCGCTTGGCTGTTCGCGGCGGCGCTGCCGCCCGCCGCGTCAGGCGCAGCAGGCGCGGCCGGCGCTGTCCCTCCCGCAGGCGGGACAGCGCCGGCCGGAGCTTCGGGAGCCGCCGGCTGCGCTGGCGGCTTGGCTGCACAGGCTGTCGCGCCGAGCAGCGCGGCGAGCAGCAGACCAGACACCGCGGCTGTGCGCCGCGTAAGATAAACGTTCATCGTAACGTCCTCCTTTACGAGTCAGGGAAGCAGAGCAGCGGGGAAGGCGGCAGGTTGACGCCCTCCATCCAAAGTCACCGGAAGCGCCGGCTGCCGCAGCCCGCCGGAAGCAGCGGACGGCCGCCTTCACATCGCGCGCATTTGGTTCCGGCTCAGCCTCTCAGCCTTGCCACAGCTTTCCTTGCCAGGTGTTGCGGAGCTGAAGCTGCTGGTCGAACGCATTCAGCACTTCCCATTTTTTCAAGCTCCACATCGGCCCGATCAGCAAATCGCGCGGCGCATCGCCGGTCAGGCGATGGACGATCATATCCGGCGGCAGCAGCTCCAGCGTGTCAACAATCAGCTTCACATAGTCGTCTTTCTCCAGAAATTGCAGCAGGCCCGCTTCATACTGCTTCACCATCGGCGTCTTGCGCATCAGATGCAGCAGATGAATCTTAATACCCTGCACGTCCATGCGTGCAACCGCCCGTCCCGTCTCCAGCATCATCTCATGGGTTTCCTGCGGCAGCCCGTAAATAATATGGGCGCAAACGCGGATGCCGCGGGCACGAAGCCTGGCGACGGCGTCGGTGTAGCATTTCGTATCATGGGCGCGGTTAATCAGCTCCGAGGTCGATTCATGCACGGTTTGCAAACCCATTTCAATCCACAGGTAGGTGCGTTCGTTCAGCTCCGCCAAATAATCAATGACATCATCCGGCAAGCAGTCCGGCCGAGTCGCAATCGACAGCCCGACCACGCCGGGCTGCTGAAGAATCGCTTCATAATATTCGCGCAGCTCCTCTACCGGGGCATACGTATTGGTGTACGCCTGGAAATACCCGATATATTGGGCTTCGGGCCATTTCAGATGCTGCCGGTCGCGGATGTTGTTGAATTGCGTGACCAGATCGTCGCGACGGCTGCCCGCGAAGTCGCCTGAACCGCGCGCGCTGCAGAACGTGCAGCCTCCGGCGGCAATGCTGCCGTCGCGGTTCGGACAAGTGAAGCCCGCATCCAGCATGACCTTAAACACCTTGCAGCCGAATTGTTGGCGCATCTCGTAATTCCATGTATGAAACCGCTTGTCTCCCCATAGCCGAGGTTCGGTTTGTTCACTAACCAGCATAAGTGTTATACCCCTTCAACAGTTCAAAGTGCCGGGCCGACAAAATCGGCGGCTCATCTTATCTTGTTTATTTTACAGAAAAGCAGGGGGAAAAGCGAACCATTTCCATAGAAAAAAGCACCTCCGTCCCGGTTGGCATAAGGATGCCGTCAGGTGCCCATGCTAGAAGTGCAAGGCGGCAAACCCAACTTGATTAGCGAAGGGAGCATTCTCACATCATGAACAAGTTTGGTAAAACGGTGCTTGCACTGGCACTGACGGCAACGATCGGTTTGGGCAGCCAGACGGCGGCTGGCGCGATGGGGTCGACAGAAACAGCGGCGACCGGCACCGGGACGACAGGAGCTGGAATGACGGGAACAGGCGTGGTCGGTACGGATACGACGGGTACCGGAACCGGCGCGACCGGTTCGGTGGCGACGGATGGCAGCGCGTTGATCAACGGGCTGATGCCGGGGACGGCAGCGCCGCATACGATCACTACACCGGGCGCAACCACAACGCCGGGCACAGCAACCGCCCCGGGAACGACGGCTGATTCGACAGGCACAAACGCCGTGCTTGGAACCGGAACGCCTGCGACGAAAGGAACCGGCCATAATGATAACATGCTGGACCGGATGAACACGCGCACGAACACGGGCGACCGGACCGGCTACGGCTACGGGGGCAATTACAGCACTTATTCCTACCGTACCAACGAGGCCGTGGCCAAACGCAGCTTTGACTGGGGCTGGCTTGGTCTGCTTGGTCTGATTGGCCTCGCAGGGATGCGCAGCCGCGGCCGTGATGACGGAGACTTGCATCAGAAATAACACGGACAGCCTCGAAGCGGTTATTGGCCGGTCTTATGGACCGGCCTTTTCTTTTGACTGCGTTTCGGAGTATAATCGACACAAGAAAAATGCCCGTTCGCTCATCACTTCGGGCGAGTTGCGAGGGCCATCAAGTCGTTGGAGGAAGTCAAGCATGCGTTTAAGAGGACGTAAGGGAATCAAGGAAGCGCTGGAGGCTCAGCCGGAGCTGGTCGTGCTGGAGCCGCAGGCCGGCAAGGGACGCTGGAGCGAGCTGTTCGGCAATGACCAGCCGATTCATGTCGAGCTTGGAATGGGCAAGGGGAAATTTATCAGCGAGCTGAGCGCGTTAAATCCGCAGACGAACTACATAGGGATTGATATGTATGACGAGCTGATCCGGCGGGGTAGCGAGAAGGCCAGAGACTCGCGCGAGCTTCACGGCGGCGATCTGTCGAATCTTCGTCTCGTGCGGTTTAATATTGAGAGTCTGGAGGACATTTTTGAGGCAGGCGAGCTGGAGCGTATTTATTTGAACTTCAGTGATCCGTGGCCGAAAAAAAAGCATGCCCGCCGCCGTCTCACCCATCCGGCCTTTATTCGTAAATATGAGCGTGTGCTGAACGCGCAAGGCGAAATTCATTTTAAAACCGACTCGCGCAGCTTGTTCGAATTTTCACTGAACTCATTTGCCGATCTCGGCATTCGGCTGCGCAACATTTCGCTTGATCTGCACGCGGACGAACTGCGAACCGATCTGGTTATGACGGAATACGAGACAAAGTTTTCCCAGCAAGGCATGCCGATCCACCGGCTGGAAGCCGTGATCGGGCCGAAAGCGCTGGAAACGCATCTGACGCGGCTTGCCCAGGCAGCGGAGGAGGACACCCGCGCTGCTGCACTGGCAGACGAATAACGCACCATCGTGAGCACAAAAAGCACCGCCTGCTGAACCGGTTCGACCGGACCGGCATGCGGTGCTTTTTGTTTGTTCGTTCTCCCGCCGCATCTGCCGGCAAGACGGCTGCGCTGGTGCGGCACAACCTGCAAACCTGCACTTGCTATCCGGCGCCTTCGTTGCATTGAAGGCTGTCTCTCGTCAGCCGCCCGTCAAGCTGTCAGGCCAGCTGCTCCGGCTTCGTACCGGCTGCTTCCTGCGAGCGGGGCTGCGGATCACGCAGCATATCCAGAATAACTCTGGAGCAGTCGAGCGGATCGTATCCGCCGCCCGCTTCGCTCAGCAGCTTCCGCCGACCCTGCATCTGAGGATAGCCGTCAACCAGTTGACCGAAGGCGCGCTCGACCGTTTCCGGCGAGCGAATGGCTTCGCCCCAGCCCTGCTGCTGGAAGTAGTGCAGGTTTTCCTCCTCCTGACCGGGGATCGCCGCATAAAACAGCATGGGGATACCTTTGGCCAGCGCTTCCGTACACGTCATCCCGCCGGGCTTCGTAATGAGCAGGTCGGATACATCCATCCACTTGTCAATTTCCTTTGTAAAGCCAAGCAGGCGCACATTCGGATGGCGGAAGCGGGCGTCCTCCAGCAGCGCGGCTTTGGCCTTCTCATTATTGCCCAGACAGATGATCAGCTGCAGCTTTTCTCTCCACTGTACGAGCCGCTCCAGAAAGGAGCTGTCCTTCAATAGTCCCCAGCCGCCGCCCATCACAAGCACGGTTGGCAAAGGCTGCAGCCCGAAGCGGGCGCGCAGCTCATCCCGGTTATGCGGCTCCCAGAAGTTCGGGTGGACCGGAATTCCCGTAACCCGGACTGCGTCGGCGGCTACCCCGCGACTGAGCAGCTTTTCCCGCACATCCGGCGTTGACACCAGGTACGTATTGACCTCGCGGCTGACCCACGTCCCATGTGCGTCGTAATCGGTAATGACCGTACATAACGGCACTTGCAGGCCGATGCGCTTCAAGCGGGAGACGACGGCGCTGGGGAACGGGTGCGTGCAAACGATCAGATCAGGCCGCAACTGCCGGATCACAAGCGCCGTCTGCGCGTAGAAGATGCGGTGCAGCGCGAGCTGGGAGACGCGGCTCAGCGTTTTTTTATACTGCGACCGGTACACCAGTCCGTACAGGCGAGGCTGGGAGGAGACGGTTTTGCGGTAAGCGTTAAATACGAGCGGGGCGAGCGTCGGGTGCAAAAACCGGCCGAGCTCAAGCGCGCGCGTCTGGATGTGGGGGGACAGCCTGCGCAGGCTGTCGGATAACGCGTGCGCGGCTTGCGTATGTCCGGCGCCAAAGCCCTCGGATAAAAGCAAAATCCTTTTCTTGCGCATAAGCGAATTCCCTCCATCTGACTATTGAAAATGAAATTCATGCAGGGTGAGCCTCGGCCAGCCGCGGCGGGGGCGGGGCGTTAGCCGATAAAGGTGACAGCGGCTGCGGCGGCTACTGTTCCGATCAGGCAGCCCGCCAAGCAATCTGACGGGTAGTGCAGGCCCAAATAAATACGCGATACCCCGACCAGCATAGCCAGCGGCAGGAGCAGGGCGAATGCCCAGACCGATACATACATGAGCGGCACAAGCGTAGAGAAGATCGCCGTCGTATGTCCGGACGGAAAGGAATGGTCGGTCAGCTTGTTTTTATAGGTCAAGGTGTCCGGCAAGACGAGATAAGGGCGCAGACGCGGGTATTTCTTCTTAATAATAGCGACAGGCAAATGGCTGACGGCCAGCGCCACGCAAGAGTGGATGCCGGCCCATCTCCATTCGCCTCCACCGAGCAGCGCCAAAGCCAAGGCGGTTACGATCGAAGCGGTGGCTCCGCCAAGGTGGGTAATCAGACCAAAAAACTGATTCAGGGCGTTATGTTGAATACGTTGATTGACAAAGCAAAACATCCGGGTTTCATGCTGCTGCAACCAGGTGACGACACGGCTCACGTTCAGCCCTCCTCCTCGGGTACGTGCTTGACGGAAATTGTTTCTGTAGTTATTGTAGCTGGCAATTGTTAATGGAGTATCAACGAAAGCAGCCGGCATATTTAATGCTGAATTGATGCTGGGATAACAGTGGTCCGTTATGATAAGCAGGTAAGGCTCCCGCCTTGCTGCTGGCATACACTCTATGGTACGAGGTCAGCTGTTTAGAAGTTTCTCTGCGGAAAGACCCATTTTTTAAGGTTTTCTTGAATTAGACGCTGCTGCCCCGCTCAAACCCTTCAATTTGCTGGATGCTTGTTTGCATCTTTTTGCATCTTTCCTCCAAATCCATGTACGTTCACCCATCGCGTTTGTTCAGCTGTTTCGTTTTCGCCATAAATACGCTTCCAATGCCGCTTGGTCAGCCATTTGTCACCTGTTTATCACCAAAGAGGTGTTTCACCAAAGCTTGGAGGAGGTTATTCATGAGAGTAGCCCTGTTTACAGACACGTATGTGCCGGATGTGAACGGCGTGGCCAAAACGCTTGGCCGCTGGGTGCAGTACCTCGAATCGAGAGGCGCAGCATGCAAGGTGTTTGCGCCCGGCAGCTCCGGCGAGCCGGAGGCGGAGCAGCGGAGAGTGGAGCGCTTCTACAGCGTCCCGTTCCTGCTGTATCCGGAGTGCCGCATGGCGATTCCGAACCCTGTCCAGCTGCGCAAAACGCTGCGTGTGTTCAAGCCGGATCTCATTCATCTGGCGACGCCGTTTAACCTGGGTCTTATAGGTCTGAGCTACGCGAAACGGCATCAAGTGCCGGTGGTTGCATCGTATCACACCCAGTTCGACGCTTATCTGGGCTATTACAGGCTTCAATGGATGGAGCCCCTGCTGTGGAAATATATGCAATGGCTTCACCAAGACTGCCGGAAAGTTTATGTGCCCTCGGCTTCCTGCCGCCGGCACTTGCACGAGCAGGGGCTGCGGCAGCTGGAGATTTGGCCTCGCGGCGTGCAGCCGGACCGGTTTCGGCCGCGGGCGGATCGCAACAGCGTACTCGCAGCTCGCAACATTTCCCCTGGTGAATTCGTCTTGTTAGATGTGGGTCGTCTTGCGCCGGAAAAAAGCATGGATGTGCTGCTGCGCGTCCTCGCATCGCTGCCGGACGAAGTGCGGACCCGCGCCCATCTGATTGTGGTCGGCGACGGCCGATTATTGAAGCCGCTGCTGGAGCGGCATGGAGGTGAAGCGGACATTACGTTTACCGGCTTTCTGCAGGGAGAAGCGCTGAGCGCCTTGTATGCGGCGGCCGATGTGTTCCTGTTCCGTCAGCGACGGAGACGTTCGGCAATGTCGTTCTCGAAGCGATGGCTTCGGGCACGCCGGTGATCGGAGCGGATGCCGGAGGCGCCGCCGACACGATTGAACACGGACGGACAGGATGGCTTTGTGCGCCGGGCGACACCGCCGCCTTTGTCGAAGCGGCCTGTCGAATGTACAGGGACCGGGCCTACGCCGCGCAATTGGCGGAGCAAGCCCGCAGCTACAGCCTTGCGTAATCCTGGGACGCCATTTTCTCGCGCTTGTACGCAAGCTACCTGGAGGCGGCGACCGAGGCTGGCGGGGCCGGACAGGAAGAAGCTATTGCCTTGAACTGACAATCGTTTGTTCAGCAAAGCCCTGGAAGAAAAAAATTTCCAGATCGGGCTTATAAAAAAAATGAAAAACGATGAAAATAAGACGTAAAAAGATGGATGGCGAAGAACCTGCGGGGAATTATCGGTCTTTTAACCGGAAATGATCAAGAACTGACTCAAACAAGCGATATGGAGGTTTTGACAAATCGCGGCAAAGAGAGGAAAATCATATTCGGCGACCCACGCAATCTTGATGACACCATCGAATCCGTTTGGAACCATGCAAAGCAACAAAACAGACAAAAGGGGTACATACAAAAAAAGGGGGATGTTTCATGTTGGACAGTATCCTGCTTGGTTTCCAGATTTTTCTGGCTATCACCGGGGGCTATCAGTTGATCCTGACGTTTTTCGGATGGTATCGGCGCAAGACAAAAGTAACCCATGCGCCGCAAAAGTCGTTTGCCGTACTGATCGCAGCTCACAATGAAGAGCAGGTTGTCGGGGCGCTCATTGAAAATCTCAAAACGCTGGATTATCCGAAAGAATTATACGACGTATTCGTTATTTGCGATAATTGCACCGACCGCACGGCCCGGATCGTCCGCGAGCTGGGCGCTACCGCTTGCGAGCGCAACAATCCCAAGCTTCGCGGGAAAGGCCATGCAATCGAGTGGATGCTGAAGGAGCTTTGGAAAATGCCGCGTCAATACGACGCGATTGTGATGCTGGACGCCGATAATCTGGTGAATCCCGATTACTTGACGCATATGAACAATGATCTGTGCAACGGCTCCCAGGTGATTCAGGCTTATCTGGATACGAAAAATCCTCATGATTCCTGGATTACATCGGCTTATGCGGTTACCTACTGGTATTGCAACCGGTTGTGGCAGCTGCCGCGTACGAATTTGGGACTGGCCAATTATCTTGGCGGTACCGGCATGTGCTTCGATACGAAGCTGCTCAAGGAGATGGGCTGGGGCGCGACAAGCCTTGTCGAGGACCTGGAGTTTACGATGCGCTGCGTGGCGCGCGGCATCAGCCCGACGTTTAACTACAACGCGAAGGTGTATGACGAGAAGCCGCTGACGTTCAAGGCATCGGCCCGCCAGCGTCTGCGCTGGATGCAGGGGCACTTCGACGTCTGCCGCCGCTATTTTTTTCCGCTGCTGTGGGCGGGGATTCGCGACCGCAGCTGGACGAAAATCGACACTGCGATTTATGCGCTTAATGTATACATTGTCTTTGTATCGTCGATCCTGACCATTGCGCTGTGGATTAACCTGATCATGCCGAATGTCGAGAACTTTACATCGTTGTTCCAGTTGGCTCCGGCTGCCTTTGCCGCTTATTCGATCCTGTCCTACGGCCAATTTGTCGTAGCGCTTGTGCTGGAGAAGGCGCCGCTGAAAACGTACAAATATTTGATCACGTTCCCGATCTACATGCTGTCGTGGTGGCCGATTACGTTTTATGCCTTTTTCACCCAGAACAACAAGCAGTGGAGCCACACGGAGCATACCCGTGTCATCCGGCTGGAGGAAGTGCAAAGCAAGCAAGCCGGTTAGCCGCGTCAGGCCGTGCATGAAGCGAGCCTGTCGGCAATCGACGCTTCGGACTTACAGGCGCCTTGCCGCTCCCGCGTACGTTGGAGATGAGCTTGTGCTGCTGGTCGCGAAATTTAGAGCTTGACTTCGCAGCTACAGATGTGGTAAATTGATTTGGTGCGAAAGAAGAAGCGCCCGCTTCTCACCTGCCCGACTTTGGTTGGCTGGTTATGAATGAGAGTGAACAAACCGCAAGGATCATCGGATCAGCTTGGCTGAGGACGGGATGCGGACATTCGATCACTTGAACCTAAACCGACGTGGGCGCTAGCGCCTGCGTCTTTTTTGTGGATCGGGGAGCTTCGGACTACAACGTTTGCTGCCGGTCCACCATAATAATAACGGCACGTCCCCGGACAGGGGCGCCATTACCTTTGGAGGTGGCAGGTTATCAGTACAGAGCACATGATTAATGACGAGATTCGGGTCAAGGAAGTTCGTTTGATTGGGGCAGACGGGGAACAACTGGGCATCAAGCCGATTCGTGAAGCGCTGCAGCTCGCGCAGGATCTGAATATGGACTTGGTTAACGTTGCGCCTACGGCCAAGCCGCCGGTATGCCGCGTCATGGATTACGGAAAGTTCCGCTACGAATCGCAAAAGAAAGAAAAAGAAGCACGCAAGAACCAAAAGATTGTGGAGCTGAAAGAAATTCGTTTGAGCGCCACGATCGACGAGCATGACTTCCAGACGAAGCTGCGCAATGTGACAAAATTTCTGAACGAAGGCGATAAAGTAAAATTGTCGGTCCGTTTCCGTGGCCGTGAAATTGCCCATGCCTCAATCGGACAACGTCAGTTGGAGCGTATGGCAGCTGAAGTAGAGGAGCTGTGCGTAATCGAGCGCAGACCGAAGCTGGAAGGCCGGAGCATGATTATGATTCTGGCGCCGAAGCCACAGTAACTTTTATTCTTTAAGGAGGAACACACCATGCCAAAAATGAAAACACACAGCAGCTTGAAAGACCGTTTCAAAATTACAGGTACTGGTAAAGTAAAACGGTACAAAGCATACAAAAACCACCTGCTGTCCGGCAAGTCCGGCCGTCAGAAGCGCGTGCTTGCTACAAACCCGGTTATGGCTGCTGGCGATGTCAACCGCCTGAAGCAACAGCTGGCTAACATCAAGGGCTAAGATCGGCTCGAATCGTTATCTGTTTTACCCAACACATTCTTGGAGGTAGATTGTCATGGCAAGAGTAAAGGGCGGCTTTATCCGCACTCGTCGTCGCAAGAAAATTTTGAAGCTCGCTAAAGGCTACTTTGGCTCGAAGCATAGATTATTTAAAACAGCAAAAGAACAGGTTATGAAATCCCTGCTCTATGCATACCGTGACCGCCGTCAAAAGAAACGCGACTTCCGCAAATTGTGGATCGTTCGGATCAATGCGGCTGCTCGTCAAAACGGCTTGTCCTACAGCAAGCTGATGCACGGCCTGAAGCTGGCTGGCGTAGAAGTGAACCGCAAAATGCTCGCTGACCTCGCAGTCAACGACATCAACGCGTTCAACTCCCTGGCTGCTGCTGCCAAACAAAAAGTAAACGCCTAGTTGGCGTTTGGATAAAAGCCCGGTCTGTTCCGCATCGCATGCGGTCAGACCGGGCTTTTTTGCGTGCTTGGCTGTTGTTGGCTGTTGTTAGGTGGCGTCCGGCACTTCCTTCAGATCACCTGCCCAAAAGACCTTGACACGTGTCGCCGTTAGCGCTGCTGCTCGTTACCGCTGTTTGCAGCTAAGGCTTGCTGCTTGCGCTTGTGTTCGGCACTGTAAATTGAGCTTCCGGAATCCACTGCTCGCCGTGGAAATCGCGGCCGCGGATGTACACCTTGTCGTCGTATACCTCGACATACAGTCCTTCGCTCGCATCCGGGCCGACCGGCTTCTCGCCGTCCGGTCCGTGATCAGTGAGCGGTTCTCCCACTGACGAGGAGTTAACCATCGTGAACCCGTCGCGGACGAGCGTGTCCGGCAGCTTCAGCTCCCAGTGCGTATGCCCGCTGAAAAAAATCACTTGCGGATAAGCGGACAAGATCGCTTTCAGCTCCTTGTGCTGCACGATGGCGCGGGTGTTCAAATAATAGCCGCTTCCGGGAACCGTGTAGGGCAGCGGCTGATGCAGAAACACAAAGATCGGCTTCGGCCGCGTCCCGCCCGCCGCGGCAGCCTGCCGCAGCTCCTGGCGCAGCCAGCTTAGCTGTGCCGCAGACAGGAAGGCATCCTCGCCATTATCCGGGTCGGATTGCCTGTACTGCTCCGAGCCAAGGAAAATAAACCGGTGGTCGCGAATCGTCCGGGCCGTATACACCTGGTCCCTGTCGGTAAATTCAAGAAATCGCCCGATGGAAGCGGCGTCCGTCTCTCCGTTGGGGAATTGCTCCTTGCGGAACCGGCTGCGGCTGTCCAGCCACGCTTTATAAAATTCATGATTGCCGATTGTGGCGAGCACATGCTCCGGCAGCGGAGCTTGCTGCAGCAGCGCCTGCAGCCGCTTGTAATCGGCGGCGGTGCCGTTGGACAGGTCGCCGTTCATAATGAGTGCATCGGCGTCCGGATTTAGACGATGCAGATCAGCCAGCGCAGCGGACAGCTTGCGTCCGGCGCTGTCGTCCGCTGCCTCCACATGCAGGTCGCTAATCACCGAGAACGCGAGCAGCGGCTCGCGTGAGGCTGCAGCAGGTTCGGAAGCTGCGTTCGCCGGGGCGTTCGGAGAGTCGGCCTGTCCGGCCGCAGAGCCAATTCCGGCAATGGAAACCGTACCGGGCGCTATGGCGTTAGCTGCGCTTAGAGAAGCCGGTACAGCGCCTGCGGGCAGGGGGAGGGCGGCGGTTTGCTGCCCTGCCAGCAGAAGCGGAACGGCAAGTAAAAACAAAGCTAGATTGTGCATCGGCTGCACTCCTTTCTTTCCTGCATATCCTGGGGGAGGGAGCAGCGGGAACTGACGGCGGCAGCCCGTTAACGGAAGCATTCCTAACATTGCTGCATCGTATTCCTCGTCCTTCCAGATGTATGTAGGCTTTACCCTATTCGACGTGAACTGACACAGAAGGTCCGTCGATTTCCCTTGACGTGCAGCCCGATTCATCATATAATACAAAAAAGCACAACACCAGTTAACGGCTATGAAGAGGACGAAGTTTCAAGGGCCCTTGTGTTCAGAGAGCATTTGGATTTGCTGAAACCAATGCCATAATCCCTTGTTTACGAGCTCACCTCGGAGCTGTTTTCCTGAAAAGTACGGCGATTGCGTCAGCCGCAGCTAGTAGGGAAAATCGGATTGGCACACGTTAAGGTGCCGAAGGTAAATGCAACGTTTGCTAGCGACGTTCTTTACCTGTTAAGGTTATTTGCCGTGAGGCATCTAACAAATTCTGGGTGGTACCACGGAAGATCAACCCCTTTCGTCCCGCGGACGCATGTATTGCGTCTGGGATGAGAGGGGTTTTTTGCATAGATTTTGCGTTCGAAAATATGAGAGGAGGACATGAACATGATCGTTCAAACCAAACAAAAATCCAGAGAGCAGCTTCATGATGAGCTGTTGAAGCCAGATGTCATTACCGGTTCGGAAGTTTTGCTTCGCAGCTTGCTGCTGGAGGATGTGGATTGCGTCTTTGGCTATCCGGGCGGGGCGGTTTTATATATTTACGATGCGATGCATGGCAATCCGAATTTCAACCATTTGTTGACCCGGCATGAGCAAGGTGCGATCCATGCAGCCGACGGCTATGCGCGGTCTACAGGCAAAACAGGCGTCTGTATTGCAACAAGCGGACCGGGGGCGACGAACCTGGTGACCGGGATTGCGACCGCTTATATGGATTCGGTGCCGCTGGTTGTCATTACGGGCAACGTAGCAACGTCGGTGATCGGTACGGATGCGTTCCAGGAAGCGGACATTACCGGGATCACGATGCCGATTACGAAGCACAGCTACCTGGTGCGCGATGTGAAGGATCTCTCCCGTACGATCAAGGAGGCATTCCACATTGCATCGACCGGCCGCAAAGGTCCGGTGCTGATTGATATTCCGAAGGACGTATCGAATGCGCTCGTCGAGTTCCACTATCCGGACAAGGTCGAAATTCGCGGCTACAACCCGACGGTCACGCCGAACAAGCTGCAGGTAGAACGGATGCTGGAGGCTATCGCCGAAAGCGAGCGGCCGATGATTATCGCAGGCGGCGGCGTTGTCTACGCCGGAGCGTCCGAAGAGCTGCTTCAATTCGTTGAGAAAACGAAGATTCCGGTCACGACGACGCTGCTTGGTCTTGGCGGGTTCCCGAGCGCAAACGATCTGTGGCTTGGAATGCCGGGCATGCACGGAACCTACGCGGCTAATATAGCGCTGCAAAATTGCGACCTGCTGATCGGAATCGGCGCGCGGTTTGACGACCGGGTGACGATGAAGGTGAACGGCTTTGCGCCGAAGGCGAAAAAAATCGTTCATATCGACGTCGATCCGGCGGAAATCGGGAAAATTGTAACGACCTCCATTCCGGTTGTCGGCGACATCAAAACGGTGCTGGAGCTGGCGAACCAGAAGGCGCGCCCTGCGAAGTCCGAGAGCTGGATTGCCGAGGTGCAGGAGCTGAAGCGGAATAATCCGCTGCGCTACGTCGATTCCGACACGGAGCTGAAGCCGCAATATGTGATCGAGATGATCCATGAGACGACTCGCGGCGATGCGATTGTGACAACGGATGTCGGCCAGCATCAGATGTGGGCGGCCCAGTTCTACAAGTTCAACAAGCCGCGCTCGTGGATTACGTCCGGCGGTCTCGGCACGATGGGCTTCGGCTTCCCGTCCGCGATCGGCGCGCAGGTTGCCAATCCGGATCGGCTGGTCGTTTCGATCAACGGCGACGGCGGGATGCAGATGTGCTCCCAGGAGCTGGCGATTTGTGCGATTAACAAAATTCCGGTCAAAATCGTCGTCATCAACAACCAGGTGCTTGGTATGGTTCGTCAATGGCAGGAGATCATTTACGATAACCGCTACAGCCATATCGATCTGGCAGGCAGCCCGGATTTCGTGAAGCTGGCTGAGGCTTACGGCGTGAAGGGGCTTCGCGCTACCAACAAGGAAGAGGCTGGCCGCGCTTGGCAGGAGGCGCTTGACACACCGGGTCCGGTTCTCGTCGAATTCGTCGTTCGGAAGCACGAGAACGTGTTCCCGATGGTTACGCAAGGCTCGACGATAGACCAAATGTTACTGGGGGAATCGGAATGAACGACAAACATACCATCTCCGTTTTAGTTAACAACCAGCCCGGTGTGCTGCAGCGTGTAGCCGGCCTGTTCGGCCGCCGCGGCTTCAACATCGAGAGCATTACGGTTGGCGAGTCCGAGGAAAAAGGGCTGTCGCGCATGGTTATCGTCACGAGCGGGGACGATAAGACGCTGGAGCAAGTATCCAAGCAGCTGTACAAGCTGATTGATGTGATCAAGGTCGTAGACCTCAGCTCGAATCCGATGGTTGCCCGCGAGCTGGCGCTCATTAAGGTCAGTGCCGAGCCAAGCATGCGTCCGGAAATTCTCGGCGTCGTCGAGACGTTCCGCGCAGCGGTCGTTGATATCGGACCTACCTCGCTGATCGTGCAGGTTGTCGGCGATTCTGATAAAATTGATGCCATGACCGAGCTGCTCAAGCCGTATGGGATCAAGGAATTGTCCCGTACCGGCGTGACGGCTATGATTCGCGGCAAGTAAGCGGCTCAGGCCGAACGGGCCCGGTCGGCTGTAAAGTCGGCTTGGCCCGGCAAAGGCCGGTTGTATAATCGGCCGCAGGCGCTGATCGGCGCAAGGGCTGCGGCAGGGTGCTTTATGGCAGTGCAGAAGCGAAGCAGGAACTGAGCAAAGACTTTTAAAGCCAGGTGAGCGGGTGCCCAAGCGGATGACCTTGCAGTCCGCATGCAAATCGGGAAGCGTCAGGCGGGTGGTGCGCTTGCGCACCCGCTCACGGGGTTTTCAAATTAAAGGAGGAGCTATTATCCCATGGCAGTTACCACTTATTATGAAAAAGATGCAGATCAAAGCGTTCTGAAGGGCAAAACAATCGCAATTATCGGTTACGGCAGCCAAGGCCACGCGCAAGCGCAAAACCTGCGTGACAGCGGTCTGAAGGTTGTTATCGGTCTTCGCGAAGGCAAGTCGTTCCAACAAGCAAAAAACGATGGCTTTGATGTGTATTCCGTGGCTGAAGCGACTAAGCTGGCTGACATCGTGCAAATTTTGATGCCGGATGAGACGCAAGCCCGCGTTTATAAAAGCGAAATCGAACCAAACCTGAAGCACGGCGCAGCGATCATGTTCTCCCATGGCTTCAACGTTCACTTCGGCCAAATCAATCCGTCCGCAGACAAAGACGTATTCCTGGTTGCTCCGAAATCACCGGGCCACATGGTTCGCCGTGTGTACGTAGAAGGCTTCGGCGTGCCTGGTTTGATCGCAATCCACCAGGATGCAACCGGTCAAGCGAAAGAGCTCGGCTTGGCTTATGCCAAAGGCATCGGCTGCACGCGCGCAGGCGTTATCGAAACGTCCTTCCGTGAAGAAACCGAAACCGACCTGTTCGGTGAGCAAGCTGTATTGTGCGGCGGCGCATCCGCGCTCGTTAAAGCTGGTTTCGAAACGTTGGTTGAAGCTGGCTATGCGCCAGAAATGGCTTACTTCGAGTGTTTGCATGAGCTGAAGCTGATCGTTGACCTGATGTATGAAGGCGGCTTGGCTACGATGAGACATTCCATCTCCAACACAGCGGAGTATGGCGACTATGTAACAGGTCCTCGCATCATCACCGAAGAAACGAAGAAAGAAATGAAACGTGTGCTGTCCGATATTCAGCAAGGCAAATTTGCACGCGACTTCATCCTGGAAAACCAATCCGGCAATGCCTTCATGACGGCAACTCGCCGACTGGAGTCCGAGCATCCGCTGGAGCAAGTTGGTTCCCAGCTGCGTGAAATGATGCACTGGATCAAGAAATAAGAACGCCGCAACCCAGATTAGCTAGCAGGGCAGGAAGGTCGGCTTGACGACGCGCGCCAGGAACGGAACGGGAGAAGTCCCGGCTGTGCCGGTCCGTTTTCGAGCCGTACCTTTTTGTGCTTTCAGTGCGTAATCCGTCGATCGCTGCGACAACAAATCTAGGGTAAAGCGAGGGTGAGCCGACATGAGAAAAATTTATGTATTCGATACGTCGCTGCGGGACGGCGAGCAGTCTCCGGGCGTCAACCTGAACATTCAGGAAAAGGTAGAGATTGGGCTGCAGCTGGAGAAGCTGGGCGTAGACCGGATCGAGGCGGGATTCCCGGCTGCATCTCCCGGTGACCTGGCCGCCGTCAACGCGGTAGCTCGCGCGGTGAAGCAGGCGTCGGTCATCGGACTGTCGCGTTCCCGCGAGCAGGATATTGATGCGGTTCGCGAGGCGCTCAAGGGCGCTGAGGACCCGTGCATCCATCTGTTTCTGGCCACCAGCCCGATTCACCGCAAGTACAAGCTGCGGATGGAGAAGCACCAGGTACTGGAGGCGGCAGCCGCCGCAATCACGTATGCGAAGAAATATTTCAGCAAAATTGAGTTTTCGGCGGAGGATGCGGCTCGTACCGAGCTTGATTTCCTCTGTGAGGTGACCGAGCTGGCGATTCGTTCCGGGGCGACGGTTGTGAACATTCCGGATACGGTCGGTTTTATGACGCCGTATGAGTACGGCAATATTTTCAAGACGCTGAAGGAAACGGTGCCGGGCATCGAGAAAATTCAGCTCAGCACGCACTGCCATAACGATCTCGGTATGGCGACGGTGAATGCGCTGGCGGCGATTTTGAACGGAGCAGACCAGATCGAAGGCACGATCAACGGGATCGGCGAGCGTGCAGGCAACACCGCTATTGAAGAAGTCGCGATGGCGCTGGAAACGCGCTTCGATTATTATCAGGCGAAAACCTCGCTGAACTTGTCCGAAATTGCCCGTACGAGCCGTCTGGTCAGCAAGCTGACTGCGATGCCTGTGCCGGGGAACAAAGCGATTGTCGGGGCCAACGCCTTCGCGCATGAGTCCGGTATTCATCAGGACGGCGTCTTGAAGGAAAAGACGACCTACGAAATTATGTCGCCGGAAACGATCGGTCTCAAGGGCGGCAAACTGCCGCTGGGCAAGCTGTCCGGCCGCCACGCGTTCCGCGAAAAGCTGGTCGAGCTTGGCTATACGCTGCCGGATGAGCAGATCAATGTCGCGTTTGCCAAATTCAAGGATCTGGCAGACAAAAAGAAGCAGGTTTCGGACGAGGATATTCTCGCGCTGATCGAGGAGAAGCTGATCGAGACGCCGGAGGTATTCGCGCTGGAGACGATTCATGTGTCGTACGGCAACCAGTCCACGCCAACGGCCAGCGTCCGGATTCGGACGCTGGAAGGCGAGACGCTGGATGAAGCGGCCGTCGGCAACGGCTCGGTTGATGCGATCTACAACGCGATCGACAAAGCAACCAAGGAAGAGGTCGAGCTGGACGATTACTCGATCCAGTCCGTCACCCACGGCAAGGATGCGCTGGGCGAGGTGCATGTCGTGCTGAAGCAAGGCGACTATGCGGTTCAGGGCCGCGGCGTCAGCACGGACATTCTCGAAGCAAGCGCGCGCGCTTACGTGGACGCGGTCAATCGTTTGATCGATAAGCGCAAGTCGCCGGCTCGCAGCCGCGACAACGTGTCGTCGGTTTAGCGGACGCAGAGAAGCTGGCAGCAGCTAATTCCTGACGGAAGGGCTTGACCGGCTAATCGCAGCACCCCGGAAGCCGGATGCTCCCATAGGAGGGAGGTCCGGCTTTTCGAGCATCGACGGGACAATGACCTGTTGTGTTCGGCTCTGGCGGGTAAGGGAAGTTCAATTGAATAGCTTAATGTCGACGCAAAAAAAGCTTCCAGCCCATGGTGACATGGTGCTGGAAGCTTTTTTAAGCGGGACTGCAAGGTATTAACGACTGCGAAACTGAAGCTAGGAGCGAACGCTTGCCGCCTGGAACCGTTGAATGGCGCGATCGAGGCGTTCGAAAGCGATTTTCATTTCTTCGCTATTGGTATGCGTGAAGTTCAGACGCATCGTGTTGGTTTGCGGTTCATCCGCGTAGAAGCTGGCGCCAGGCACGAAGGCAACGCCTTCTTCGACGGCAAACTTCATCAGCTCGGTAGTGTCAATATGGGCAGGCATTTCCACCCATACAAACATGCCGCCTTTGGGCTCCAGCCAGCGCACGCCCTCCCATTGCTGAGCTTCCAGCAGGTCGATCATCTGCCGCATCCGCAGCTCATATTGGGTGCGGATCAAGTCGATATGGCCGTAAATATCGAAGCCCTCGAAAATTTCGTGGATGGCCTGCTGGTCCATCGTACTGGAATGCAGGTCAGCCGCTTGCTTGGCGCGGGCGATGTGGCGAATGACTTCCTGGTCGCCAACGACCCAGCCTGTGCGCAGCGCGGGCGCGACAATTTTCGAGAAGGTGCTTGTGTAGACGACCGGGTTGCCGTTTGCTTCGCCGCCAAGCGAGAAGATGGACGGCAGCGGCTCGCCTTCGCCGAAGCGCAGCTCGCCGTACGGGTCATCCTCCAGGATAAGCACGTTGCTGCGTTTGCAAATATCAAGCGTGCTTTGGCGGCGCTCCAGACTCCACGCTTTACCTGTCGGGTTGGCGAACGTCGGGATCACATAAACGAATTTCGGCTGGTGCAGCTTGATTTTTCGTTCCAAATCTGCCGGGTCCATGCCGTCCGCATCGCCTTCGACAGAGACCAGCTTCGCTTTATGCGACTGGAATACTTGAATAGCAGCCAGATAGGTCGGCTTTTCGACAAGAATGACGTCGCCCGGATCGACATAAATTTTCGTCAGCAGGTCGATCGCTTGCTGGGAGCCTGTCGTCAGCAGCATATTGTCGATGCCGGCCTGAATGCCTTTGCGGGCCAAATGTTTGGAGATGCTTTCTCGCAGCGGCGTATAGCCTTCGGTCAACCCGTATTGCAGCACGCCGTTGCCGCGATCGAATACACGGGCGAACGCATCGCGGACCGCTTCGACCGGGAAATACTGCTCATTAGGCAAGCCGCCCGCGAGCGAAATAATGGAACGTCCTTGGGTGAGCTTGAGAATCTCACGAACAGCGGACGATTTGAAGCTGTCAATCGTTTCGGAGAAGCGATATTTCATCTGTGAGGACTCCTTTGGCGGATAGAAATTACACCGGTTTCAACGGTTGAAAGGGTTTAACATTATTTTAATCCTTTACCGCGCCAATGACAACCGGGAAAGTAACGGTCCGCTCCGTCCGCCTGCATACTTTTGTTCCATGCGGAGAGAGACGGCCCAGACAAACTAGTCAGACGGCCGTAAGGGCATCGAATCGGAGCTACAGCGGCTTGGCGCCGATGATCCGGCCATTTGCCGCATCCAGCCAGCGGATTTCATGCCCGGTGCCGCGCTGAACAATTTTATACATCAGTTTGTAGCCTGGAGAGTCCGCTTTGTCGGAGCGCTCCGGCGCCCATTCCAGCTGCAGGTCGAGGTTATCCAGGAAAATCCGGCGCGCTTCCTCGGCAGAGACCAGCGGTGCGGCAGGTACGGCGTCCAGCGCCTCCGCGCGCAGAGGCGGACACATCAGATGGGTAATCCATCCGGTGGAACGGCTCACCCCGATATGAATCATCTCCATCGTTTGCAGCTGCTCGGTTTTGCGGAGCTGGAAATGGAAGGCTTCTGTGCCCAGGTCCGAACTGGTCGCGGAGTCCGAGTCTGCGTGTAAGTCAGAGGCCGTAGGAGACTCTGAATCCAGGTCTGAGTCCGGATTTTCCGCTTGCTGCTGCAGCCACAGGTAAGGCTCCAGCCCGGGATTGATGACGGCCAGAAAGTCCAGCGCACGGCCCAAGCAGTCGGCGCGGGAGAGGCGCAGCGGCCCGGCAAGCGCCTGAAACTGCATCAGCGACAAAAGCTGCCCTGTGTTCGGATCTACCTGCAGCTTGATCGTGTCCTCTGAGCGTTCCCGCATAAAAGCGCCGATCGTCAGCTCTTGTTGAGCAGACGGGTTCGTTTGACTGGTCGTCAGCCGCGGGTGGACAGCGTGCTCCGTCCTTGCGGCCCAGTCCCGCCGCCGCCAAACGACGGACAGCTTGTCTTCAGATTTAATCTCGCGCAGCTTCTCATAGTCCGCCAGCTTCAGACCGAGCAAAGCGAGCAGCCGTTCATCGGGATAGACCAGCGGCTCCAGGCTCGTTGTACGCGGGGGAACGGGAGTCCAGGGCGAAGCAAGCTCCTCGTCCGATGATTGTCCATCAGGAGGATGCTCGGAAGCGTCGGAAGCGTCGGAATCGTGAGCGGGCGCTGTCTCCTGCGGGGATTGCCATCTAGCTGCTGCTGCGCGAAATTCGTCTTCATCCGCCGGCAGCCGGTGAGGCAGCTTGGTCGATTCATACACGAGACGCAGCCCATAGTCTTCCGCGAAATAATAGCTGCTTACGGTGCAAAGTCCCAGCTCAAGCTCCAGCGCTTCCGCCATGCAGCGGCGAACATCGTCAGGCTGCGCCAGCCGGGCGGGAGGCTCCGGCTTCGGCTTCTCGCCAAGCATGCGGAAGTCGCTGATCTCGCCGCTGGGATGAACGCGCACCCGGAAGCCGGACCGGGGCAATGGCAGCCCCGCCGCCTGCTGCCCGTACAGGAACAATAGGCCTTCTTCCGTTTGCTCGCAGCCAAGCGGGGAGAAACGCTCCAGAGCGTCCGGCCAATGCCGGCTGACGAACGCTTCGGCAAGCAGACGGCAGCGGCTGACCTGAGAAGCGGCGTCGGCGTCCAAGCTGCCGTCCAGCTCCGCCAGCGGGCTGCCGCCGTTGCGAGGGTCCAGGTCGGTCCAATCGCGCGAGTAAGCCAGCAGCAAGCCCGCTTCGGAAAATTCCATCGTGATTCCGTCTTCCGTCCCTGGCTTCATCCAGACGAAGGAAACATGCGGCTCCCATCCGGGGCGTGCTTCTTCATAGGTGTCGATGACAAGCTTGTACGATGCAGGCACGGGAAAGGTGGCGAGAGCCTGTGCCTTGAGTCTGGCTCGCAGCTGCAATCTGCGCTCCATTTCTGCGGCGGGCATAGCCGCTGCTTCCTCCTCCTGGGTGAATAGCTTCCATAAGTTATGCATCTTGTGTACCTCCTGAGTCCAAGTCGATTTTTTAGGTCAGGCAAGCTCTTGCTACACTAGACGAGACGGGAGGAAGGAAGGTTTCCGTTGGTGCAAATCGAATCCAATAGACCTATAGGTATCGTCTATGAAGACCATAGCTTTTATATCTTTGTAAACGGTCAGCAAATGTGGTATTAATGAAAGATGGGAATCGACAATGAGTGGGAGTGAACAGGAAATGACAGACGTGAAAAAAATCGCCGTCGTCGGCGGCGACGGAATCGGCCCTGAGGTTGTGGCTGAAGCCATCAAAGTGATGAAAAAAACCGAGGAGCTGTTTGGCTACCGGTTTGAGTTCGAACACGGCTTGTTTGGCGGAATCGCGATTGACGAGAAGGGCACGCCGCTGCCGCAAGAAACGCTGGAGCTGTGCCAAGGCGCAGACGCTGTGCTGCTCGGAGCCGTTGGCGGACCGAAATGGGACAACAATCCGAAGGAGCTGCGTCCGGAAACAGGCTTGCTTGGCATCCGCAAGGCGCTGGGCTTGTTCTCCAACATTCGTCCTGCGAATGTGTTCGACTGCCTCAAGGACGCATCGACACTGAAGCCTGAAGTGCTGGAAGGCACGGACCTGATCGTGGTGCGCGAGCTGACAGGCGGCATTTACTTCGGTGAAAAGCTCCGTCGCGAAGGCGCGCAAGGCGAAGAAGCTGTCGATACATGTGTATACAACGTAACGGAAGTGGAGCGCATCGTACGCCAGGCGTTTGATATCGCCCGCACCCGCCGCAAGAAGCTGGCGTCCGTCGATAAAGCAAACGTGCTGGAAACGTCCCGCCTGTGGCGTGAGGTTGTGAACCGGATCGCGCCGGAGTATCCGGATGTTGAGCTGGAGCATGTATTGGTTGACAACTGCGCGATGCAATTGCTGCGCCGTCCGTCCAGCTTCGATGTCATCGTGACTGAAAATATGTTCGGCGACATTTTGAGCGATGAAGCTGCGATGCTGACCGGTTCCATCGGCATGCTGTCCTCCGCTTCGCTTGGCGAAGGAGCATTTGGCTTGTACGAGCCGGTGCACGGCTCCGCTCCTGATATTGCCGGACAAGGCATCTCGAACCCGATCGCGACCATTTTGTCCGTAGCCCTGATGTATCGTCTGACGTTTGGCTACCACGAGGCAGCTGACGCGATTGAGCGCGCTGTGAAGGAAGTGCTGGACGCAGGCCACCGTACAGGCGATATCGCGGTCGACAAGAGCCAAGCGATCGGCACGGTCGCGATGGGCGATCTGATCGTAAACGCTGTTCGCAAATAAATCGCAAAGACCTTAATTTCCACGCGAATGTGGAAGTTAAGGTCTTTCCTTTACTAACGGCTTGCCCCTGCTCAAACGAAAGCGGGACGATCAAGCGGTCGCTATTTCAGCAGCTTGCGCACCCATTTCAGCTTTTCTCCGTAAGGGGGGAACACAACGCCAAGCTCCAGCCGGGTGCTTTTTTTCACGACGCTTTTCTGATGGGAGAACACGTCGAAGCTGTGCTTGCCGTGATACGCCCCGAGACCGGACGGCCCGACGCCGCCGAAGGGCAGATGCGGATTGGCGACATGCATAATCGTATCGTTGATGCACCCGCCGCCGAACGACAGCTGCTCCATGACCTGATCTTCGGTCGGCTTGCTTTTCGTGAACAAATACAACGCCAAGGGCTTGGGCCGCTCCCGGACGATCTGAATCGCTTCCTCCAGCCGCCTGAAGGTCAGAATCGGCAAAATCGGTCCGAACAGTTCGTCAGCCATAGCCGCATCCTCCCACGACTCAGCGAGCAGCAGCGTAGGCTGGATATACAAATCTTCGCGTACGGTATGTCCGCCGTAGATGATCCGCGACTGATCCGCCGCGAGGATCGCGGCCAGCCGGTCGAATTGCCGCTCGTTAATGATGCGGCCGTAATCCGGGCTGGCGGAGGCGTTCTGACCATAGAAGCTGACGATGGCTGCCTTCATCAGGGCGATCAGCGCGTCGCGGACGGATTCCTGAACGAGCAAATAGTCGGGAGCGATGCACGTTTGACCGGAGTTGGTCAGCTTGCCCCAGATGATCCGCTTGGCGGCCAGCTCCAGATTGGCGGTTTCATCGACGATAACCGGACTTTTGCCACCAAGCTCCAGGGTGACCGGGACGAGGTTTTTGGCTGCGGCGGCCATGACGATTTTGCCGACCGGCACGCTGCCCGTAAAAAAGATGTAATCGAAGGGGGCGTTGATCAGCAGGGACGTTGTTTCCTTCTCGCCTTCGACGACCCGCACATACGCCTCGTCGAAGGTTTCGGCGATGATGCGCCTGATCGCTGCGGTTACGGCGGGGGTGCTTTCCGAAGGCTTGAGCACGGCGCAGTTTCCCGCGGCGATCGCTCCGATCAGCGGCTCGATGACCAGCTGAAACGGGTAGTTAAACGGGCCGATGATCAGCACAGTGCCGTAAGGCTCGCTCAAAATCCGGCTGGTGGACGGCAGTAAATGAAGCGGTGTCCTGACCCGTTTTGGCTTGGCCCAACGTCGGAGCTGCTTGCACGTCTCACGGATGCTTTGCAGAACAAAGCTGATCTCGGTCGTAAATGACTCAAATTCGCTCTTGCGCAGGTCTTGACGGAGGGCGGCGGTCAGACTTGCTTCCTCGCGCTTGATCACGTCCTGCAGCTTGCGCAGATGCGCAAGACGGAAGCTGAGATCGCGGGTATGGCCCGCGTGGAAAAAAGCTTTATGCTCCTGCTGCATGTGCTGCAGCTGGTCCTGGGGTAGTGGAATCATCGGAAATCCGGCCTCCTCGAATTGAATCGAATCAAGCTCAACTTATATGGCTATGCTGTTATTGTACGGCGAATGAGTGTCCGGTTCAAACGCTGCGACCGAGCGCAGAGCGCCGTAGCCGGCGCATGAAGGCAGTCCGAATGGTTACAGTAGCTTGGGTCGATTGCATCGTGTTCCGGCTCTCAGCTTGGCTGCGGAGCCTCCGTTTCTCAGGCGCATGTTGGTTGTCTTCGGCGAGCCCTCGGACTGAGCGAAACGGTCCTATGTTCAGACACCGGGAGTCATGGTATAATTTGGACAAGCAGTAATGAAGTCAACTCGTGTGCCAGCAGACTGAAAATAAACTAGATTAGAATTATTATAAATAAATAATAATTTTAATCTTGACATTATTATCGTCTGGTGTTACGATTTGTCTTGTGATAATAATTATCAATTGGGAGGAATTAAACGATATGGCAGAACGTTTGGTAGGTAAACCGGCTCCGGATTTTACAATGGAAACAGCACTGGGTGACGGCTCGGATTTCAGCAAAGTTTCCCTGTCCGATTACAAAGGAAAATGGCTCGTATTGTTTTTCTATCCGCTGGACTTCACGTTTGTTTGCCCGACTGAAATTACGGCAATCAGCGATGCAGCAGAGCAGTTCAAAGCGGTTAACGCTGAAATTCTTGGCGTATCGGTAGACAGCAAGCATTCCCATCGCGCTTGGATCAACACGCCTGTTGATCAAAACGGCCTGGGTCAGCTGAGCTTCCCGCTTGCTTCCGACTTGACGAAATCCGTCGCTCGCGACTACGGCGTACTGATCGAGGATGAAGGCATCGCGCTGCGCGGCTTGTTCATCATCAACCCTGAAGGCGAGCTGCAATACCAGGTTGTTCACCACAACAACGTAGGCCGCAGCGTTGAAGAAACGTACCGCGTGCTCGAAGCGCTGCAATCCGGCGGTTTGTGCCCAATCGGTTGGAAAAAAGGCGACAAGCATCTGGTGGCGAAATAAGCCGGCATTTGCCTAACATAGGACCCCGCGGTCTGCTTCCCGGCAGACTGGGGGGTTTTTGCACGCAAAGCGCCTGATCGGCGCTGAACCAGGAAGGGGCTAACTTTGGATGGACATCGTTCCAACGTATTTGTACAGTGAAAATCATGTTTGGGTACGGCGCGAAGGCAGCCGGGCAACAATCGGTTTGACGGATTTTGCCCAGGCGGAATTTGGCGTCATTGTGTTTATGGAGCTGCCTGAAATCGGGCAAAAGCTGGTAGCAGGCGAGCCGCTCGGCAGCATGGAGTCGGTGAAAACCGTCACGGAGCTGTATGCGCCGCTGACCGGCCAAGTGCTTGAGATCAACCGTGAGCTGGGCTCCAATCCGGGCCTGATCAACATGTCCCCCTACAATCAGGGCTGGGTGCTGACGCTTGAAATGGCTGAGCCCGCCGAGCTGGACGGCTTATGGGACGCGGCCCGTTACGAACAAACGTACGCGCATGAATAATGGACAACCTTGCTGCGGCGAGGTTTTTTTTCATCAAGCTTGTGTACCTGCATTTCTCTGAAAAGGCCACTCATGGGAGGTAATCCGGATGAAAGAAAAGCTTAAATATACGGCGATCGGGCTGGTGATCGGCACTGTGCTGACAGCTGCTGCAGGCGTTAGCGCAGCCGGAGGACAGCAGATCGAGGTATATGCGAAGCAGCTGCGGTTTATGTTCGACGGCAAGGAGAAGAAGCCGGCCGAAGGCACGCCGTTTATTTATGAAGGAACGACCTATGTGCCGCTGCGGTTTATGAGCGAAGCGCTGGGCAAGGCTGTGCAATATGACGGAAAACGCGATACCATCTGGGTCGGCAGCCGGTATACGAAGCCTCCGGAGCTGACGATTGACCCGGCCAAGACGTATACAGCTACGATCGAAACGTCGAAGGGGCCGATAGTCATCGACTTGTTCGCCAAGGATGCGCCGCAAACGGTCAACAACTTCGTCCGGCTGTCTCAGGACGGCTTCTATGACGATGTGGTGTTCCATCGCATTATTCAGAGCTTTATGGTTCAAACCGGCGATCCGACCGGGACCGGGCGCGGCGGCCCAGGCTACAGATTCGCGGATGAGCTGGACAACGGACACACCTATGAGCCGGGGATCGTGGCGATGGCTAACGCCGGGCCGGATACAAACGGCAGCCAGTTTTTCATCTGTACGGGCACAGACAGCGTGAGCCTGAATCAGAGCCCGAACTATACGATCTTCGGCAAAGTGAGCGCGGGGATGGAGACGGTGCAGGCGATTGCGGCTGTGCCCGTTCAACCCAATGCTTCCGGCGAACCAAGCGCGCCGCTGGAGCCGGTCAAGATGCTGTCGATCCAGATTCAGGAGCAGTAGGCGGCAAAGCAAACAGGTGGACACAAAAGCCGTGCCTCCGAATGGGAAGCACGGCTTCTTGGGTGTGCAGGCTTATGGCTTGACAGCCAGCGCCTTAGGCTTTCTCGCTCTCAGCGAGCAGCTTCTTGTATTTCTCCGTATATTTCACGACAGTCAGGACGTAGGTGGCATGGGACCAGGTCAGCGGAGCGACCGAAACCGGATCGCCGTTAAACGGATCAAGCTGCTCGGACAGGACGCCGCTCTCCATCGCGTGCTTGACTACCCATTCCAGTGTGCGGCGCGGCGCTTCGAGCTGCTCCAGCGTTTTGGCGTATTCGATTTCCCACTCGGCGATCCATAACGTACAGATGATCCATGGGTTGCCCGGCACCTTGTCGATATCCGACGAGCGCTGGAAATAGTAATCATGATAGTAGCGCGCTACGCCGCCGATTTCGGTTTTGATCGTCAGCTTCTCACGGTTCGCCTGCATCGTACTGACGACACGTGGGTCGTCGGCCGGCAATACGCCGAATTCGAAGATGCCGTAGACGCTGCTCTCATACGTGCGGTCCTTGACCCATTCTCCGTTTTCCTGATACAATCCGCGAACGAAACGGCCTTCTTCTTCATCCCACAGATGCTTCAGGATGCCTTCCTTGATTTTCTCCGCGTTCAGACGGTAACGTCCTGCGCGCTCCTCGTCGCCGAACAGGCTGCAGAAGTTGGCTGCGGCAATCAGACCGCCGTACACGGCCGAGGACGTGAAGGTGAAAATACCGTACCGCTCCTCCCACAAGTCGTAGCTCGGCTTGGGCAGCGACAGCTCATGCTCGACATAGCTGGACATAAACCGCGCTGCTCGGCGGATCAGCGTCCGGTACAGCGACTGCGGCAGCTCGATGTCCTCATGCCGGACATAATCCTGCCAGAGCGCAAACAGCACCAGCGCCGTCTCATCCTCCTGAATCGGCAGCTGCACGTTGCCGCCGTTGAGGTACGGATGCCAGCTTGACCCGACGGTTCCGTCCGGGTTGTACTTATGATGCAGGTAGCCTTCCGGCGACAACGCGTTCGCGCAGAAATGGAAAAACGGCGTGATCATCCCCTGGTAGCCGGCCATCGTCATCGCATAAGCGATCAGCGCGCCGTCGCGCGGCCACATGTAGCTGTAGTGGTCGCGGTTGGAATGCATAATGTCCGAGTCATTGGCGGCAATAATGGCGCCGTTCACATCGGTTTGGGTGCGCACCAGCAGCAGGCTTTGCTTGTACAAGCGGACGCAGGCATCGCTCAGATTGCCGTAATCGCGCTCCGATTTGTTAACCCAGCGCTGCCAGTAAATTTTGGCCCGCTCCAGCAGATTGTCAGGGTGGCTGTCCTTGACATAAGCGTCGAGCTTCTTGACTTCCTCCAGGTCGCGGCCTGCCGTCATCCAGTAATACAGCACGCCGTCCTTGTTGGCCGGTACCTCGGTACGCACGGAAATGGTGCTGTCCACCGAGCCTTGGGCAATCGCATTGCCGGATAGCTGGCCGTCCTCGGCGTCGCGCCAGGTGCCCTCGGCGTTATAGAAGCGTTTGACCCCGGTGGTGTACTGGTAGAGACCTTCGGTTCCGGCCAGGCCGTTGAACATAAAGTAGCGGTCCTTCTTATAATGAAACACGGTGTTGTTGAGCGGATAGTAGGCCGCGGTATCGCCAACCTCCGTTTCGTTGATGACAAGATCCTGGTTGAAAAACATCCGAACTTCACGTACGCGGTCCCAATGGTTGTGCACCGTAATACGCTTGAGATAAATATCCTCGCGCTGATGTACGCCATCATTAATCAGCAGCGTAATGCCCAAGTGGTAATGCGATGCCCGCACCTCTGTGACTAGCGAGTCCTCAACGTAAGAGAGCTCGAAGTTCCATTCAGGATCGGATAGCCAGGTAAATGTACCGTCGACCCATAAGCCGACGCGGCATTGATAGCCGCCGACGTGATTCAATTGCCCTACGTAGGGATAATACAAGTCGCGCATATAGGTGTTACGATCCAGATTGATCAAGAACTTGCCGTTCCCGATAACGAGATGTCTTGGCATGCATCCACTTCCTTCTTGTTCAGAATGCTTTCTCTTTTCTAAGAGTACCGTTTTCTGCCAAGCCGGTCAATCCATGAAAAAGAATGAAAACGTATACCGGCGCACTTTATTTGCAGGAATCGGTTGCTGGACAGCTTTCGGCCGGGCCGGAACTCTATTTGCAGTCTGGACAGATTTGGGCAAAAAAATAATCTCCGCCGAAAGGGGAGATTAGAGGGGCTCGCTCGCTGGAAGCTGCTTCAGTCCTGATCGGCGCATCCTGGCTGCACCGCCGTCATTTTCATAATCATATCATACCGGTTCGGAGACTGAAGCAGCAGCAGGCATTGAGCTGGCGCCACGCCGCTGCATGTGAGCGTTTGCCCCGTATAATATTGAATATGCATCTGCGACGCCTCGTCGTCGTAACGCACATACGGGATTTGCTTGGAACCGATTGGAATCAGCATCATACCCATCCTCTCTCCTCTCAGACCACCGCGTTATTACATGTATATGTGCTCCATTCGGGTTATAGAAGAAGCTTCTCCGAAAGTGATGCGGCTGCGCCGCCGCGTGCTGCAACATCGGGGAGTATTGGGCCGTTATAGGTGATGAAGAGCAGCCGGAAGCGGCATGCAAGCGGCCGTTTTTCAACGGCAGGCAACATTTAACACGGCTGTTCGGACCGCACAAGCAGGATTTTTGACGGTTTTCGTCGAATAGCAGTATGCAGGGACAGAAGAATAGGAGACGGGGGCGAAAGTGAATGAGCTTTTGTTGCGGAGCCAGTATGTTGGGAACGAAAGGGACGCTGAAGCATATCCGAACGCAGATTCACAATGTGCCGCTGTTGTTCTGCCCGGTGTGCCATCGTGTGGAGGTCCACCATCTGGTGGAGAGTGAATATGAGATTTTGGCTGAATATGCGCACGGGGACGGCGCTCCTGAGGTTGATTTTGGCGAATATGTCGAGCATCGCGACCAGCGGGAGCTGTTTGAAAACTGCGTGAATCATGAAAATGAAGAGCCGCTGGACGTTGTGCGCAGTCAGGTGGATATGGCGCTGGACCTGCTGACGGTCGCCAAGGAGATTGGCGATACGGAGTGGGAGCAGCAGCTGAAGAAGCGGCTGCATGTGCTGAGCCAGCGCAGAGCAAAGCTTAAAAACAAGAAAAAGATCAGCGGCATGTCCTGAGGACTGCCGATTCCGAACGTCCCTTGGGCCGCATGCCTCTCCCCTCTGCCGGGTTCGCGCAGCGGGAAAGCTTCGGCATGCAGCAGTCGGCGGACGTGCCCGCTCCGGAGCTTCCGGAACGGGCCGCCGCCGACTTGGCCGGGGACGTTTTTTTTCTTGCCAGGCATCCGAAATGAATCGTGCGGAGGACCTGTGTTGTACCCCCGCAATCCTATAGAGCGTAGCGAAAAATTTAGTGTGAGGTGGAACGGTTGCTGCTAGTGTTATTCAAGAAATTTCTAGGAAAACGTCAGACGCACCACCCGGCTTCCGGAGAGGCAGCTGCCCCGGAAGAAATTGTGATCCGCATCCAGGCAGGCGATCTGCGCCTGCGCAATCAATTTATTATTGATTACCAGCCTTATGTAGCCAAAGTGACGAGCCGTTTCTGCAAGCGGTACGTGGACCCTGCGCGCGACGATGAGTTCAGCATCGCGCTGGGCGCTTTCAACGAAGCGATCAATCAGTTTTCACCGGAGGCGGGGCGGTCGTTTCTCGGCTTCGCCGAGCAGGTGATGCGCCGCCGGCTGATTGACTATGTCCGCAAGGAGCAGCGGTTCGCGGGGCAGCTTCCGTACAGCACATTTGACGTGGAGGATGAGGAGGATCATACGGTTAATCCGGTGGAGGCCCACCAGGCGATCGAGGCGTATGAGAAACAGAAGGGGGCCGAAGAACGACGCCATGAGATTATGGAGCTGAGCGGGGTGCTGGGGGAATTCGGCATCCGTTTCGAGCAGCTGGTAGACGCCTCGCCCAAGCATGACGATTCCAGGCAGGCGTTGTTTGCCATTGCGTTCAAGCTGTCGGGCAATCCGGCGTTGATGGATCTGATGCTGCACAAAAAGATGCTGCCGATCAAGGAGCTGCTCGATCAGGTAAGCGTATCCCGCAAGACGCTGGAGCGCAACCGGAAGTTCATCATTGCGGTGGCGCTGATTTACAGCGGGGCGTACCCGTACTTGCAGGATTATTTACATATCAAAGCGTACACAGAGAAAGAGCCGGACAGCGAAAAAGAGGAGGGGGGGACACGCAATGAATAAAGGTATTGTCATGCAAATAACGAACAGACATCTTATCGTGTTAAGACCCGACGGCAGGTTCGACCGTGTCTCCCGACGGAAGCGTACCTGCCAGATCGGCGAAGAGGTCGAATACGAGACGCCCGGCTTCAGCTGGCGCAGTCCATCCGTAGCGGGACGGTCAGCCGTAGCGGCCGCTGTCGTGTTCGCCGTTGTGTTGTTCGCCAGCTTCAGCGGCAAGCTAGGCAGCCCGGAGGTTGTCGCTTATATCACGATGGACATCAATCCAAGCGTTGAAATCGGCATCGACGTTCAGGAAAACGTGCTGGAGCTGCGCGGGCTGAATGAAGACGGCAGCTTATTGATCGGCGAGCTGGATTTCAAAGGGAAAAATTTGGAGCAGGTGACGGAGCGGCTGCTGGATAATGCGGAACGCGAGGCGCTGGCCAAGGGCGAAGGGGAAATTGTGATTGCCAGCACCGTCGTCCAGCCGGACAGCAAGGTCAATGACGAGACGATCGCCCGGAAAATGAAGGAGCAGGTCACCAAGCATATCGAGCAGACTCATCCGCAGCAGGTCAAGCAATACCAGGTGGCGGCCTTTGCAGCTCCTCAGGAGGTACGCGAGGCGGCCAGCCAGAACGGCGTGTCAACGGGCAAATATTCCGTGTACCTGAACGCCAAAAACAGCGGCGCCGACGTCACGCTCGATGACCTCAAAAAGAAATCCGTGCTTCAGCTGTCAAAGACGAAGCCGGAGGTGGCCGATTCGATCCAACCGGATCGGGTGCCCTCCAAGTCGGATTTGAAGCAGCTGGTGCAGGAGGAAAAGAGCGGGCAGCTGGACAAGAAGCTGAGCGAGCGGAAAAATGCGGGCAAGCAGGACAAAGACAACGATAAGGACAAGGATAAAGACCGGGACAAGGAAAAAGAGAACGGAAATAACGGTACGAAGCAGGATCAGAGCCGCACGAACCTGAACACCAAAAACGGCCAGGCGAGCAGCGCCAAGCCAAGCAGCACCTCTACCGCGAAGGACGATTCGAAGAAAGCAGGGACGACAACCGGTAAAAACAGCAGCCGCGACGATGACGAGGACGATGATCGAAGCAGCGGCAATAACCGCAACAATCAGACAGGCAAGGATACTACGCGGACGACGGCCGGCAGCGCCGCCAAGCCGGGTACCTCAGGCGCGCAGTCGGGATCGGCCAAGCAGGGCCAGTCGAGCGGCTCTCGTGACAACGATGACGACGATGACAAAAACGATGGAAAAAAGGACGACAAAAAGCTTTCGGAGGCTGACCGGAAAAAGGCGGAGGAGCAGCGGAAAAAGCAGGAGCAGCAGCGGGAAAAACAGGAAGCTGAGCGTCAGAAAAACGAAGAGCAGAAGCGCAAGCTAGAGGAAGAACAGCGGAAAAAGCAGGAGGAGGCTCGCGAAAAGCAGGAGGCTGAGCGTAAAAAGCAGGAAGAAGAACGGAAAAAGAAGCAGGAAGCGGAGCGGAAAAAGCAAGAGGAAGCACGGAAATCGAAAGACGACAAGGACGATGAGCGTTCCTGACGGCGTATTGCCGCGAGGGGTGAAGCTTTGAGCGGAAAAGCCGGACCTGCTGACAGGTTCGGCTTTTAAATATTGGCATTTATATGCTTGGATGCAGGGGTGACCCTGTAGATCATTTTTTGTATACGTTAATTATGGATACGACTCAAGAACGGTGACCACTATGGAACCATTTTGGACGATAGCCACGAATTGGTCTCGATGCTGCGGCCCGTCACTAAACCATCATTGATGTGGAAAACAAGGAGATGGACTTGTTAGAGAAAGTGTTGAGTCGATTGTTAAGGTCTGGCAAGCCTATTGATATATCTTCAGCCATTTATGAAAAATCTATAAACTACCAGAAAGAGCTTGGAATTTCTCCGCAGGACGCGATCATTTATGCATCTATCACCAATAGTTTGGAAAAACTACCTCCTGATACGGAGAAAATTATCGTTAGTCGAAACTGGAAAGATTTTGGTCAGGAAGAACTTGTAGAAGAACTAAAAACGTTTCGTTGTAAATTTTTCTCGAATTTTCGGCATGCGGTTGGTTACATAAAATCAAAGAGTTGAGCGGTAGTTTCTTAATTTTCCCTGTATAGTCTAACCAACGATATTTAATGGGTGAATTACAAATGCAACCTTTCGTCCAGCCACCGCGTTAAAGGGTTAACAAACCAGGGGTGGAGGAATTGGAGTGAAGGGATTCGCTGTTTTGCTTGCGGGGTTTGTGATGGTGGCATCGGCAGGGTCTTCCTCAATCGGGGCCGTCGGCGCGGGAGCTGCCGCGCGTCCTGCTCCGTCAGCGTCTGTACCGACGACTGTGCCGCCTTCAACGCCCGACACGGACCGGGTCCGTTATGTGCAGATTACGAAATCACAGCCCGAAGCGACCGAAGTGAACGGCTTCAAGCAGAAGATAGACGGAAAACGGGCGGAGCTGCAGGAGGTACTGTCGATTAAGGTGATGATGCTGGGAACGGCTGAGGATCATGTCTGGATGACGGTTCGGCATACGGACGACATCGAGCGGTCGTTTACCGAGGAAGAGCTGCAGAAGATTCGTGAGACGGTCTACGGGCTGGTCGGCCAGGAGCTGCCGCTCAAGCTGGATGGATACACATGCTGCAAGCAGCCAGCGCATGTGACGGGGACCATTAAGCATGTGGAAGGCAACCGAGTGCTGGTTGTAAATGAGGCGAAAAAAAATGGAAACACGAATGATCCCGTGGCTAATTACGTATCATTGGAGGCTGACGGTAAAATCAGGCTGGCTCACAGCAAGGCGTCGCTTTCCTTCGAGCAGCTCAAGGCAGGCCAGCAGGTCAACGTCTGGACGACGGGTCTGACGCTGAGCTCTTACCCCGGCCAGGTGTCTGCGTTAGTGATCGAGGTGGTTGCTGCTGACCAGTAATTTGCATGCCGGGGACGATCTTCGCGGCGTACAACCGGCTGTCCGTGCAGGACAAAGCGATCGAGGTATACCCGTTCCCAGGGCATGCGGTCGGTCAAGGCCAGGATCGCAAGGCGTATGCGTTTATGAAACGTCTGCTCTACCTGTTTTTCATCCAGGCTTGCCCCATCCGAATGCCCGCCCGGCGAGTCCGTTGCGGGTGTTTTTTGCATGCGCTTGAACTATAATGAATTAGAGAGCCGGCGTGTCCGGCGAGCTCAGGAGAGGAGCATGACATGATGCGTTACACCAGATTTGGCAAGCTTGAGTACCGCGTATCTTCGCTTGGCTTCGGCGCGATGAATCTTCCGGGGGTGCCGCTGGAGCAGGCGCGCGCCGCCTTGAACTATGCGCTGGATGAAGGCATTAATTACATAGATACGGCAGCAGGCTACCGGAACAGCGAGGAAATTATCGGGGAATGCATCTCGCACAGAAGATCGGACTATTTTCTCGCAACAAAGACGGCGAAACGTGACTATGCCTCGGCGAAGGAAGAGATCGAGCGCAGCCTGACCCGGATGAAGACGGATGTCATCGACCTGCTGCACATTCATTATGTGAACAAGGTACAGGATTTTCAGGCGGCGATGGCCGAGGACGGTGCTTACCGGGCCGCGCTGGAGATGAAGGAGAAGGGATATGTCCGGCATATCGGCATTTCCGGACACCGGCCTGATCTGCTGACCCGCTGGATCGGGAAGGACCAGTTTGATCAGGTGCTGTTTCATTTGAATTTGGCCCAGCCGTTTGCGCTGGATGAGCTGATTCCCGAGATGACGCGCCGCGATATGGGCAAGGTAGCGATGAAGCCGTTGTCAGGCGGATTTATTCAGCCGGTGGACAAGGCGATCCGTTACCCGTTCAGCCAGGACGTCCATGTCATTATTTCCGGTATGGTTAGCGTGGACGAGGTGAAGGAAAATATCGCGGCTATACGCGAGGAGGTTGGGGACGACGAACGGAAGGAGCTGGCGGAGCTGGCTGTACAACTAGGCGCTCATGATTGCAGACGCTGCAACTACTGCTCCTGTCCGGTGGAGATAGCGATTCCGGATGTGATGATTTCCAGCCAGGTGCGCTCGACGTTTGGTTTGCTGCCCAAGGGCGATGGATTTTATCAAAAAAATAAAGCGAAAATTTTGTCCTGTGCAGACCATGACCCCTGTAAGGAGAAGCCGGTATGCGAGCCGATGTGTCCATATCAGCTGCCTATGCGGCGGACGGTCATGGAAGCGGCGAGCTATTACACCGGCGCATAAGGGCAGATCAGAGACGTTAAGACGAAGGAGCGGATACGATGGACCCGTTGGAGCAGTATGTGACACAGAAGCTGCAATTGCGCGTCGAGCTGGAGAAGGAAGCGAAAGCGGAGCAGGCGCAGGTCGGCGGTGAAGCTGTCGGGTCGAGCGGCGAGCAGGCTGATCAGGCTGGCGCGGAGCTGAGTGGAAAGCTGGCTGGTCAGGCAGGCGTCGCTAACGTGGAACAAAGCGGAGCGTACGCTGATCAGGCGGGAGATGAAGGGTCAGGCGGAGAGCAGGCGCACGGCTGTGATGGGCAAGCTTCGACGAGCGATCAGCCGGCGGATGCGCTGATCGTGTTTGTAACGGCGGCGGAGCTGCAAGCGGCAGGCGATCCGTGGGTGGAGGCCGCAGGCGCGCCATTGCCTGCGGCGCTGGTGGAGGCGGTCCGCGCGTCAGCCGCGCGCGGACGGTTCACGGGCGGCCTCGGGGAGACCGAGGCCGTGCCTGCGCTGGGCCTGATGCCCGGCTATCAGGCCGTGCTCGTATGCGGGCTCGGCACAGCCGCCCGCACGAGCGCCGACGCCTGGCGGGACGCAGGCGTCTACGCGGCCCGCGCTGCGCTCAGCCTGCGGCTGGAGCGCCTGGCGGCGCCGCTGCCGCGCGCGGACGAGGCGCGCGCGCAAGGGCTGAGCGAGCGCGTGCAGGCGCTCGCGGAAGGGCTTTGGCTCGGCAGCTACCGGATGCCGAGCTATACGCGCGCGTCTGCGGCTGGCGGCGGGGGCACGCCGCAGACGCGGACGCTGCAGCGCGTCGCGCTGCTGGGCGCAGCCGCAGCGGAGCGCGCGGCGCTGGAAGCCGCGCTGGATGCGGCGCGGGCTACGGCGCTTGGCGTGTATACGGCGCGTGATCTGACCAACCTGCCCGGCAATTATCTCGGGCCGGATGACCTTGCGCGCGCCGCGCAAGGGTTGGCCGCCCGTTACGGGCTGGCCTGCACGGTGCTGGACGAGCAGGGCATCCGCGAGCACGGGATGGGCGGGCTGACGGCTGTCGGCCAGGGCAGCGTGCTGCCGCCGCGCATGATTGCGGTGCGTTACGACGGAGCTCCGGACCGGCCGGACGAGATCCTCGGGCTGGTGGGCAAAGGCATTACATTTGATACAGGCGGGATTTCCCTAAAAGAGCCGGGCGGCATGGAGGAAATGATCAGCGATATGGGCGGCGCGGCCGTCCTGCTCGGCTTGATTCATGTGCTCGGCTTGCAGAAGCCTGCGGTGAATGTGGTCATTGTCATCCCGGCTGCGGAAAATATGCCGTCAGGCGCGGCCTTCAAGCCGGGAGATATCGTCACGATGATGGACGGTCAGACCGTGGAAGTGTTGAATACCGACGCCGAGGGTCGAATTGTGCTGGCGGACGGCGTGTTATATGCCAAACACCTTGGGGCAACGCGGCTCATTGATGTCGCTACGCTGACGGGAGCTGTGCTGATCAGCTTTGCCGATGTGGCAACAGGCGCGGTTGGCGGGGACGAGGCTTTGCTGCAGGAGGTGCTGGCGAGCGCCCGTGCGGCGAATGAAAAGGTGTGGCCGCTGCCAAACTACCCGGAATATCGCGAGATGCTGAAAAGCGGGATTGCCGACATTAAAAACGCGGCCAGCCGCGACCGCTGGGCGGGCTGCATTACCGGCGGACTGTTTGTCGGGCATTTTGCCGGCGAGACGCCGTGGGTGCATCTGGATACGGGCGGCACAGCCTGGCTGTGGAGCGAGCGCGGAACGGAGCCGCTGGGCGGCACCGGCGCCTTGGTTCGCACGCTGGCCAAGCTGATGGACAGGCTGCAAGCCGGGAGCTGATGGACAGACTTGCAGGCCGGAGCCGAGGAAGCTGCCGGGCGATGGAACTGGCGACGTGCATGAAAGTCTGCCTCAAGTCGGATCGGGAACCCGGAAACAGCGGGCAGTGGGCGAAAGCTTCGTTCGTGTCGCGGCCGCTTTTGGAGCTGCAAGGTGAAAAAACGGCTTGATGCGGGGGGGAACAACAAACGGCAGCGGCAGCCCCTGAATCAAAAACAGACCCGGTCGGCGAAAGCCGAACCGAGTCTGCGGCTGCCGGCTGTGCAAGCCGGGGACGATCAGAGGGGCTGCATATTAGTCAGGCGTGGACCTGATTGCCGCCGCCTGTCATCGGAAGAAGACCGGCCATCCGGCGAACGGCTGCCTGCTCGACGTCCTCAAGTGGGATGATGAAGCGGGAAACCTGGCCGATTGCAATGGACAGACTGGACGCCCGCGCCGCCACCTGATCCAGTTCAATGCCGACCCAGCCGGATTTGCTCGGATGGGCGATCAAGTCGTAGCCAAGCACGGAAAGTCCGGCTGCCTGCTCCTGGCCGGCGCGGCCGGAGGCTTCCTCCGCATTTTCGCGCTTCAGCGTGTCGAGATGAAAGTAGAGCCTGCTGCCGGGCTTCCAGCGGACAAATCCCGGCTTAAAGCTGATGATAAGCCTGCCGTTTTCGCCGCTGTCGCGGGTGACCAGCCGGACCCGCCGCAGATGCCGCTTGCGGATATATTGGTGCTGCTCGGAATTGGGCAGCCATAAGACAATCAGAATCGGCAGGGCGCTGGCTACATACAGGCACACCGGCGACTCGAACACGATTGAGCATCCGAGAAACACGGCGAACAAGGTAATCCACAGGGCCAGCAACCAGATTTTCATTTTGGACATGTACGTGCAATCCTCCAGACATACTGTTGTGGTGCGTTGACAGGCGTGTCTGCCCGCATTCCTTACAAGCTGATCGCGGCCGGGCACGTCCGTCGTCAGCATCACATATGCTTAAATAGTATCACATCGGTTCTTGTCATGAAAGCAGTCGGCAGAAGTTGGGATCATCAAATTTTCATTAAGGAGCAAGCGGATGCAGACGAAGGTTGCAATCATCGGGCTGGGCGATATCGCCCGTAAAGTGTATGTACCGCTGCTGGCCGGCGACGAGCAGGTGGATATTGTCGGGCTGTACAGCCGCACGCCGGCCACCGTCGAGCAAATCGGCAAGCAGTACCGGATCAGCGGAACCTATGGATCGGTCAGCGAGCTGCTGCGCTCGGAGCGGCCTGAGCTTGTGTTAGTGCATAGTCCGACGCCTACGCACGAGGAGATTGTCATGGAATGCTTGCGGGCCGGCGTTCATGTGTACGTGGACAAGCCACTTTCTTACGATATCGAAGCGTCCGAGCGAATGGCTGCTTACGCGGCCGAACGGCAGCTGCTGCTGGCGGTTGGCTTCAACCGCCGGTTTGCGCCGCTTTATGTCGAGGCGAAGCAGCGAATGGCCGCTTTGGGCGGCTTCGAGCTAGCTTCGGTGGTCAAGCACCGTATGCGGCTGCAGTCTTATCCGGCCAAGCAAACATTGTACGACGATCTGATCCATATGCTCGATCTGCTGCTTTGGCTGGGCGGAGATGAAGCGGAGCCAGCCGCTTATACCGAGCTGACGGATCAGGCAGGCAAGCTGACGCTTGGCTCCGGTACGCTGCGTTTTTCCGGCAGCAGGACCGATGCTGGGCCGGGCGCAGGCGCTTGCCTGCCGGGGGCGGTCGGTCAATTTGCGATGGCCCGCCGTGCAGGAGCTGATCTGGAGAAGCTGGAGCTTCACGGCGGCGGCGGCTCGATCGAGGTCGTGAATTTGGAGCGGGCAGTCTGGATGGAACGTGGAGCCGCTCCGCAGGAGCTGGTTTTCGGCAGCTGGGACACGATTTTGGAGCGGCGCGGTTTTGCCGGGATCGTCCGGCATGTGCTTGACTCGCTGACGGACCCGCAGCGCTGTACGGTGCGAGCAGAGCTGACATTGCCTGTGCACCGGTTAATCGAAACCTTACATCCGGGAAGTTAGCGAACGGGAGTATCGCTTTGTAAACCAAGGGAATGAAAGCAAAAGGCGTGTTAACAGGTCAAGCCGATAGAGCGGTTTGGCCTGTTTGCCATGCGCCTAAGGAAGGCAAAAGGCAGGGTGGGACGGTCGTGTTCCGGGTGGCTGTCAGCACTTATGGCCTTGCTCAAAACGAGACTTGAGCCGGGAGAATCGCAGGCTGGAGCCGCTAGGGGCTTTACGAGCAGGCAAGCAAACCGATAGCTGCACCGACGATGTGTTAGCTATGTGTCAATTTCGGATTTCTAAAGGAAAGATGGATTGCAGATGTTAGGTTAAACCGTATTTAGCACATCCAAAATTTATTTGTGTAAGGATTATTGACATAACAAGAACTTGTGTCATAGAATATGTACATGAGTTGAGAGGATGGCGATTGCGAAACGATGCTGACGAGCTGAAGCAACAGTCAAGCAGGCTCCTCGAATCATTACTTCAGATCAAGTGGAGGGTGAAAGCTATGGAATTAGGAATGAATGCGATTTGGGTCATGCTTGCCGCAATTCTCGTTGTATTCATGCAAGCGGGGTTTGTCATGTTGGAGGCCGGGTCTACCAGAATGAAAAATGCCGGTCATATCGCCGGTAAAACGATTGTTGCACTCGGCATCGTCTCGTTGGTTTTTTGGGCGGTTGGCTACGCGCTGATTTTCGGATCGCAAGGCAATTCACTGATCGGCTGGGGAGACTACTTCGGTTTTGATGTGAAGACAGTGCCGGATGGCGCTACAGTGGCTCCGACGGTCATGTTTATTTTCCAGCTAGCCTTCGCTGCCATTTCCATGGCGGTTGCCTTCGGCGGATTTGCCGAAAGAGCGAAGCTGTCCGCTTATCTGGTGTTTGCCGTGTTGTTCTCGGTTATTGTGTATCCGGTCGTTGCGCACTGGATCTGGGGCGGCGGCTGGCTCGCGGAGCATGGCAAGCAAGACTTTGCCGGTTCGACGGTTGTTCACTTGACGGGCGCAATGGCGGCTCTCGCTGCAACCATTTTGCTGAAGCCGCGTCTTGGCAAATATAACAAAAACGGTACGCCGAATGATATGCCGGGCCATAACCAAGTATTCACGACGCTTGGCGTTATGCTGCTGTGGGTAGGCTGGTTCGGATTTAACGCAGGCAGTACAATTACAGTAGGCGACGGCAGCTTCTTCGGTTTCGTAGCGATTAACACCCAGCTCGGCGCAGCTGCGGGTGCGGTTGCAGCTTTCCTGGTGGCTTGGGCGGTAAATGGCAAGGCTGATATCGGCGTTATGCTGAACGGTGCGTTGGCTGGCCTCGTTGCCATTACGGCATCTTGCGCTTTTGTTGAATCCTGGTCGGCGATTGTAATCGGTTTGGTAGCGGGTATTGTGGTATTCGCCAGCATGCGGATGTTTGAAAAGCTGCGGATCGACGATCCGATCTACGCTTTGTCCGCTCACGGTACAGCTGGTGTATGGGGGACGTTGTCCACAGGTATTTTCGCAACGCCTGAGCTGGTTGAAAAGGTTGGCGTGGGTAAAGCAGGCTTGCTGTATGGCGGCGGCTTCGAGCAATTGGGAGTTCAAGCTATGGGGGTTATCGCATGCGGAGCCTTCGCTTTCATTGCTTCCTTCATTATTCTGGCGATTATGAAGGCCGTCATGGGTCTGCGTGTAACGGAAGAAGAAGAAACGATCGGCCTCGACTTGAGCGAGCACGGCAGCTACGGTTACCCGGAGCACCTGAAGGTTGCGCAAGTTGAAAAACGCGGCACGGTTAACGCTTAGTTGATGGATTAAATGATCGCTTCTATACAAAAATAAGGCATAGGGCAGGACCTCTCGATTCCCTTCCAGGGAACCGGGGGGTCCTGCTTGCGGTTGACATCTTGACAGCGGCGGCTGGCGGTCGTTACGATATCAGCAAGATAACAGCAAGGTCCGCCGCAGGCTGTCCGATGCAAGGGAAGGAAGAGGTTGTTCATGTCAGCTTATCTCCAACAATCGACAGGTATTGTGCCTGCTGTGTGCTCACTGGATTGCCCGGATCAATGCGGGCTGTTGATTCATAAAGAGGAAGGGAAAATCATCAAAGTCGAAGGGGACCCTGATCATCCGGTCACGAAGGGGGCGATTTGCAACAAGGTTCGGCATTTGGCGTCGCGTATTTATGATCCTGAACGGCTGCGGGTTCCGCTCAGGCGTGTAGGGCGAAAGGGTGAAAATCGGTTTGAGCCCATTTCCTGGGAGGAAGCGATCGAGACGATTACGACCCGCTGGAAGCGGCTGATTGCCGAGCATGGCGCGGAATCTATACTGCCCTACAGCTTTTATGGCAATATGGGGCGGATTGGAACAGAGGGGCTGGATCGGCGCTTTTTTTACCGGCTGGGGGCAAGTCGGCTGCAATATTCGATCTGCCAGGCGGCAGGCGAGGAGGGTTATCACTATACGATGGGCGGCAGTGTCGGCTGCGATCCGGAGGATACGGTTCATGCCAAGCTGATTGTGATGTGGGGCATCAATGCGGTTAGCACTAATATGCATCAGGTGATGCTGGCTGAGCAGGCGCGCAAGCAAGGCGCTCAAATTGTTGTCATTGATGTGCATCGCAATCAGACGGGCCGCTGGGCGGACTGGTTTATTCCGATTATGCCGGGGACGGATGCGGCGCTGGCGCTTGGCTTGATGCATGTGTTATTTGCCGAGCAGCTGGTGGATGAAAGCTTCCTGAAAACCTACACGGTCGGTCACGACGAACTGCGCGAGCATGTGAAAGCGTACGATCCGGTGCGGGTGTCCGCGATTACGGGAGTTCCTGTGGAGCATATTTACAAGCTTGCGCGGCTGTATGGACAAACGTCGCCTTCGTTTTTGCGCATCGGCAACGGGATTCAGCATCATGACAACGGCGGGATGTGCGTGCGCACGATTTCCTGTCTTCCGGCGCTGACCGGCGCCTGGCTCGCCAAGGGCGGCGGCGCGATCAAAAGCAACAGCGGATATTTGCAGCATAATACGTCGGGGCTGCAGCGGCCGGACTTGCTTGCTTCCCCGACCCGCCGCATCAATATGAATCTGCTTGGCAGCGCGCTGCTGGAGCTGGACCCGCCGATTCGCTCGCTTTACGTGTACAACTCGAATCCTGCGGTGGTCGCGCCGCACGCCGGCAAGGTGAAGCGGGGGCTGGAGCGGGACGATTTATTTACGGTTGTGCATGATTTGTTTCTGACGGAAACCGCCATGTACGCGGATATCGTGCTGCCGGCCACCTCGTCGCTGGAAAACACGGATTTTATGAAATCGTACTGGCATCACTTCGTTCATTTGCAGGAGCCGGTCATCGCGCCTTACGGCGAAAGCAAGTCCAATGTGGACGTGTTTCGGCTGCTGGCGCAGGCGATGGGCTTCGAGGATCAGGCGCTGCGCGATTCGGACGACGAGCTGATCCGGCAGGCGCTGAATCACCCGGCCAATCCGCGCTTGGAGTCGATCACGCTGGAGGCGTTGCGCGAGCGACGGTTCATCAAGGCGGCGGTGCAGCCGCTTTTTCCAGGCAAGCTGTTCACCCCGAGCGGGAAAATCGAGCTGTACTCCAAGGCAATGGAGCGCAAGGGTTATCCGCCGCTGCCGACCTATACGCCGCTGCCGGATGAAACGGACTTGCCGTTCTGGTTTATTCCTGCGCCGAATCATAACTTCCTTAATTCGACGTTTGCTCACAATGAGAAGCATGTGCGAATGGAGCGCACCCCCAAGCTGCACATGCATGCAGCCGATGCGGAACGGCTCGGCGTCGTCAGCGGCGAACGAGTGCGGGTGTGGAATGGCCGCGGCGAATGCGAGCTGACCGTGGCGGCCGGCTATGATGTGCTGCCTGGCGTCGTCGTCAGTCAAGGGTTATGGGCGGGCAAGGCTGGAGCTGCGGCGCTTGTTAATGCGTTGACGCCGGATCGGGTGGCCGATATGGGCGGCGGCGCGACTTTTTTCTCGGGGAAGGTGCAGGTAGAGAAGCTAGGGCGGGCTGCTGCGGCCGGCATCAGCGGATAAAGGGTCGAATGGCGGCCTAGGTCTGACTTCTCAGCGCCGCTGGCGGGCAGGGCTGCCGGCGGCTGTATGGGGAGGGGAACGGTCGGAGTGTGCGCCCAAAGTCCAGGCTGCGGGCTGCAAGCTGGCGGCTTGAACTGAGGCTTTGGTCCTGAAAATGATTCGTTATAGCGAAACTTGGAATCTGGGCTTCCGGCAGGTGTTCAAATTTGCAAACAACACTTATTCTAGGAGAGGCGCGCGAGGCGTCCTTTGAACCTCTAAGAAGAAGTGGAGCGACACCTGATGATCAGACTGATGAAGCAACTAAGTATTATCGCGATTTGCATAGCCGGGCTGCTCGGCTTCGGTGGACAGCCTGCCGGGGCGCAGGCGACAATATTCAAGGATGTGGCCGGACACTGGGCTGAGCGAACGGTGTACGGGATGGTGCAGCAGGGGCTGCTGGACGGCTTTCCTGACGGCGCGTTCCGTCCTGATGATCCGGTTACGGTGGACCAATTCGTCAAAATTTTGCTGCTATCCTTCTCGCAGCTTCATCCGAACGGGGAGCGGAGCTGGTCGAACGCGTTTCTGGAGGCGCTGAGTCCGGCGAATCAAAGCTTGATTCGTCAGGATTACCGGGATTTTTCCTTCCGGCCAAGCCCGGTCGGTTATTGGGCCAAGCCTTACATTGATTTGGCAGGCGATCTGCACTTTATGGATAAGCAGCAGTTTTCCGATTACAAGGCGAACCTGAAGCGCGAGGATGTAGCGGAGCTGATCTATTACGCATTGAAGGGCACGGAATATTTGGAGGATGAGGTCAACAGCTTGGCGACGGCCCGGCAATTCGGCGACTTCCAGAGTGTTCAGGCTCGCAAGCAGAAGTTTATCGGCGAAGTGATGACCAAGGGGATCATGGAAGGTTACCCGAATGGCTACTTCGGCGTTGGTCGCGAGGTGACGAGAGCGGAGGCGCTGCAAATTGTCGCCCGGCTGCAAAATAAATCGGCGCGTATTGCGGTGACGGCGGCGCAGCAATCGTTTGTCAAGGTTGTGCCTACAAAGGACGGGAGCTACAAACGGCTCGTCTTTCCGGACGACAGGATGCTGCAAAGCTATGGGGTGATGGAAGCTGCGGGCAAGCTGCGCGGTTCGAATTATGATCTGGAGGAAACGGTGCTGAGGCTGTTTAAGGATGCGGAAGCGAAGTCGGCCGCCTTAAACAGCGCCACGGAGAGCGGGCGCAACAATAATGAAGCGTCGTTGTGGCTGGACCCGCAATTCCGGGCGTACGGTGTTACGGTGCGGCTGGAGGATGGGGTGCTGGCGCGTAATCTGGAAAGCATCCGCAAATTTACGGATTTTATTTTCGGCTACGACGCCGAGACGTTTAACCGCTTGTTTGCGGCTGTGTACGAGCAGGCGGTCAAGGGGGAGACTGTAGCCCCGCAAACGATGCAGATCGGCCGTTTTTCGGTCGAGCTTCGGCTGCAGGCGGATGGCAAGGCGCTTGTATTTTCGGTCACTGGTTAGCGAAGAGGCTGCTCATCTGCGGATGGGCGGCTTTTCGTGTATGATAGAGCAATAACCAAGTGAATGAGGAGCGAGGATGAGATGGGCAAGGGAATGGATGCAGAGGTAAACCGTCAGCAGCGGGAGGGCGAAGGGGCTGAGCGCAGAGAAGAGGCGCGCGAGCTGCTGGAGCAAAATCCGGATATCGTATTTGAGGAGCGGCTTCGGCTGGAGCTGGACGGAGAGGCGGCCGAGTTCTGGCTGAAATTTACGTCGGAGTGGGGCGGCGCGTTGTATTTGCTGGATGAAACGAACAAGAAGCGGCTGGAGCGCGGTTTGCTGGACGAGGATCGCTATGAATGGGCGCGGCGGTCGCATCGGCTCGGGTTGATTGCGCTAAGTGATCTGTATGACCGGCTGAAGGCGTGGAAGGAAGCCGGAATGCCGGGCGGCGTATTCGGATATGTGATGAATTCGGTCGATTGCTTCCTCGTGCCGGGATATTTGGATGACTATGGACGGGTCCATGAGGCTGGCGCAGAGGAATGCAAGCGCTGGATCGAAGCGATTCGCATGGAGTTGTCGCAGCAGTTGTCTGTTGAACAGGCTGTGGATGCCATCCATACGATGGTGAGCGAATATATTGGCCGGATGCATATTTATGCGGCACGGGCGTAGCTCGGGGTAATGATTGATGAAATTGCGATCGGTCATACGTGTCGGGGACTGGATTCGACGGCAAGAGGCGTGTGGTGTGTCGGTTGCCGCTGAGGGGGCGGCTGTGAGAAAATAAAGCGAAAGCTGTCGAAAATATAAGGCGGTACGCGGCAAGGAGTCAGATAGGTGTGAGGAATCGTTTCGTCATCATTGGGATTATGTTGGTTGTCTTTGCTGCGTTGCAGATTTATGTCGGCTGGAGCGGCTACCGCTTTTGGGAAACTTTGCTGCCGAATGCGCCGGGCTGGTTGTATGCGGCCGGGTACGGTGTGCTGGCTTTCGGCTATATAGCGGCTATGCTGCTGCGCCGTGTGCTGCCGTATGGGCTTTACAAGCTGCTGCGCGTGGTTGGGGCGTTTGGGCTGGGTCTGTTTTTCTACGGGCTGCTGCTGACGCCGTTCGCGCAGCTGGGAGGCTGGCTGCTGGTGCGGGGCGGTCTGACGCCGGGCCGGGCGACGGCGGTTGCGGGCTTGGCGGAGCTGGCCGTGCTGGCGTTTCTGTTCATTCGCGGGTCGTGGAATGCATGGACCCCGGTTGTCCGCAGGTACGATCTGCAGGTTGCGAAGCAGGCAGGGGAACGGAAGGAGCTGCGGATCGCAGTGGCGTCGGATTTGCACCTCGGCACGATGATTGGGAAGCGGCATATCGCAAGGCTGACCCGGAAGGTGGCGGAGCTGTCGCCTGATCTGATCCTGCTGCCCGGCGATGTGCTGGATGACAGCTTTGAGCCGTTCGTCCGCGAAGGCATGGGGGAGGAGCTGGCCCGGCTGCGCGCTCCGCTGGGCGTATACGCGGTGCTGGGCAATCACGAGTACATCGGCGGGCATATTGCGGACTACGTGGAGCATATGCGCGGGCTTGGCATCGAGGTGCTGCTGGATCGCGTGAAGCTGCTGGACGGCGGCGTCTATGTCGCCGGACGCAAGGATTATACGGCGGAAGGCTCCGCGGGCGGCAGGCTGCCGGTAGCGGAGCTGCTCCACGATGCGGACCGCAGCAAGCTGATTGTTTTGCTCGACCACCAGCCGCGCAAGCTGGGCGTTGCGATGGAGGCCGGCGTCGATCTGATGCTGTCGGGTCACACGCACCGGGGACAAATGCTGCCCAATCACTTGATTACGCGTCGGCTGTTCGAGCTGGATTGGGGTTATTTGCGCAAGGGGGCCATGCATGCTGTTGTGTCCTCCGGCTTCGGCTTCTGGGGGCCGCCAATCCGGCTGGGAAGCCGCTCGGAGGTGCTGGATATCCGGCTTGTGTTTCAGGGGTAGTCGTATCGGTAAGGAAGCTTTATCAGGAAGGAAGTAGGGAGGCTCCGGAGCGCTTGGCTCCGGGGCTTGTTTGCATTTGTATACGCCGTCTGCTCCTTGGGCCTGGCTCTGCGGGGCAGTCTGAGGCGCTTGAATGTCCGGTTGCGCGTAATCGCTTGCAGAGCAAGCGGAGCTATAGCCAAGGGAAATGGCGGTTTAGCGAGGATTTTGTTGAATCCTATCAATTTTTCCAATATGATGAAGCAGTGGACGATTGTCCAGTTATCTGACATGAACCAGGAGTGGGTCGCTATGCTGGTTTTCAAGGAAATGCTGTTACAGGTGTTTCTGGCTGTGATGCCCTTGTTTCTCGTTGAGTTATGGACGGGCCGCCAGATGGCATGCCGGGAAAATGATGAGCGAAAGCTGAAAAACCGGCTGGTGTTGTATTCAGCTGTCGCGTTGCTGTTATGTGTGCTGTTTGGGATGCGATCGGGGACGTATATCCAATGGGATATGCGCGTCCTCCCTTATATCGTAGCGGTGCTGTACGGCGGCAGGCGGAGCGCCCTGCTGGTGACGCTGCTGTACGTCGGATCGCGGCTGATTATGGCTGGCTCCGGGATGGGACTGGCCATGGTGATGGCCGGCTGTTTGCTGACGGTGGCGGCTTTGTTTGCGGGCAAGCGCTGGTTTGACATCTCGACCGTGATCGGGAGGATGAGAGTGGCGGTCATCATTACCGGCTTTAGCTGCCTGATGCAATTTTTGGTCGGAGCAATTCTGCTCGGACTGGGAGCTGAGGCGGAGCTTGGCTTAGGCCACATGATTTGGAACACGATCCTGTTTAGCTTGCTTAAGATGGCCGCGATCGGAATGATGATTTACCTGGTCGAAAGTATTATGGAGAAACGGCGGCTGCAGCGTCAGCTGCGTGTCATGTCTGAGCGGTACGCCGATCAGGCGCATAAGCTGCAGCAGCTGGTGGATGGCGCCCCGATTACGGTCTTCGGCCTGGACCGCGACGGGAACGTCGCTATTGCTAATGAAGCTTCTCAGCGTTTTTTTCCCAATCATACGAAATGGCAGCTGCTCGGGATGCCCTACCGGGAGCTGGCCGAGTTGTACGGCTATTCGGTGGAGGATTCTCCGCTATACGGCGCAACTCAAGGGCGTGAGATCCGTTTGGAGCTTGATGTGAGGGGCGAAACGTATGCAGTCAGCGCTTATCCGTTGTTTACGGCAGAGGGGGTGTATGATGGCGCGGTTACGATTATGATGGATATGACTGAGGTCACCAGGCTGCGGCGGGAAATCGGTCATATGGAGGGGTTGAGTCTGGTCGGCCAGATGGCCGCCAGCATTACACATGAGATCCGTAACCCGATGGCGGTCATTCGCGGCTTCGTTCAGCTGATGCGGGAGCGCGAGTCCATCCCCTCCGAGCCTTATCTGGCCGTGATTCAGGAGGAGCTGGACCGGGCTAATGTCATTATTAATGATTTTCTGTCGCTGGCACAAAACCGGATTGTGGAGCGCGCCGAGACGGATCTGCATGAGTTGCTCCGGCAGCTTCATCCGTTGCTGATGGCCAACGCCAATATGCGCGGGCATACGCTGCGTTATGAGCTGGCTGAGACCGCGCCGCGGCTGCTGCTGAACGAGAAGGAAATCAAGCAGCTGGTCATCAATCTGGTGCGCAACGGAATGGAAGCGATGGAACGGAGCGGAATACTTACGATAGAAACACGCCGGGCGTCGGATGCCGTGGAGCTGTTGATCCGCGATACCGGCTCAGGCATGACGCGCGAGGTGCAGGAGCAGCTGTTCAAGCCGTTTTTCACTACCAAGCATGGAGGGACGGGGCTGGGGCTGGCAGTATGCCTGAGCATTGCCGAGCGTCACGAGGGAACGATTCGCGTAGAATCCATGCCGGGAGAAGGGACGACCTTCAACGTCCGCTTCCATACGGCAGGCTGATGGCTGGTTAGACAAGCGGCACATTCAATTCACGGAACCGGCGAATAAAGTCGATCCGGAGCTGGTGCTTCTCGGCTGGCGGCAAAAATGCGGCTTCGACCCCATTCATGATCAGGGCGGCCAGCTCGCGAAGCGTGAATTGAAATTTCTCGGCAATGGTGCGGTACTCTTGCGTGATCGAAGTGGAGGAAACGACCGGATTGTCGGTGTTGATCGTCAATACGAGTCCTTGCCTGAAATACCGTTTGATCGGATAGGCGTCCCAGCCGGTCACGGCTTTGGTCTGAATGTTGCTGATCGGGCAAAGTTCCAGCGGAATCTGGCGTTCCCGGATCAGGTGAAGCACCTCCGGATTTTCCTCCAGCCGTACCCCGTGGCCGATCCGAACCGCTCCTAGCTCGGTGATGGCCTCGTAAATATTTTCCGGACCGGCAGCTTCTCCGGCATGGATCGTGATCGGCAGGCGGTGCTGGCGGGCGAGCGCAAAGGTGGAACGGAACAGCTCTGCCGGGTAGGCGGCTTCGTCTCCGGCCAGATCGACGGCAACGACGCCCTTGCCCATATAACGGGCGGCTGCTTCAATCACCTCGCGGTTTATCTCCGCGGGGTGATTTCGCATGCAAATGACGATGGCGCGCGCCTTGAGCTTGAATTGCGCCTCGCCTTGCCGCAGTCCGTCGGTGACGACGCGCAGCACTTCGTCCAGAGAAAGGCCGTTTTTCCGGTGCAGCTGCGGGGCGAACCGGACCTCGATGTATCGGCAGCGTTCGGCGGCCGCCTGCTCCACAACCTCGTACGCAACCCTCGTCAAGGCGGCTCCGGTTTGCAGAAATTGTCCGGTGAAATCAAACTTCCGCAAATACTCCTTCAGGCTGCTGCAGGCGGCTGTCACCTGCATGTAATGGGCGAGCGCTTCCGTGCCGTTAGCCGGCAGCCGGATCTTTTGCTCTTTCGCCAGCGCGATCGCGGTTTCCGGCTTCACGCAGCCGTCCAGGTGCAGGTGCAGATCGACCTTGGGCAGCTCCGACAACAGCTTCCAATCGGTAACGGGATTCAACATAAGCGGCAGCCTCCTTGGGGATGGTGATGAAGATAAAAGAAATAGACATTCGATTCGAATGTCTACGGGCACTAGGGATGGCCGACATGAGTGGGTACAGGGGGGTGATCGTCCTGGTCGGCGTCAGCTCAAGCGGGGGGAGAGCTTTGGGTGACGGGCCAAGTTCGAAAGTGCTTCAATTCAGAAGCTTTTTTTCACATCATAACATTACGTTAATTGTGTGTCAATAAACATAACAATAATAGGCGTTTTTGTGGATAAATACGTAAGATTGTTTACAAAAATCTAAATGTGATGGTATATTTTACGCTAAGCATTCAGTTTTGAGGTTATTTTTGTTACATATATGTTAGATTTTGAAGGGGGAGTCACAGGATGATGAAGGTGGCTGTCGGACAAACCATGGTCAATTACCCGTCTGTCGAAAGACGATTACTGACAAATAGAAGCGGTGCAACGAAGGTGAGGACGGGAGCTGAGGAGGAGGAGGGTGCTGAAAACCGGCTGAAAATGGGCGGACTGTTGTTGAAGCAGCGCAAGCTGATGCAGCTTGTTTTGAACGGGCAGGAGTCAACGGATTTCTTTGACCGGCTGCTGGAAATTGCGGAGACGCCCTTCGCCTTGCTGAGCCCTGAACGGGAGCTGCTGTTTACGTCCATTACAGAACGCGAGGAGGAGCTGCTGCGCGGCTGGCCGTGGTCAACAGGGGTGCGCCGGCTCCGCACGCAGAGCGGTGAATGGCTGCGCGTTCCGTTTGAATGGCGGGATACAAGCTTTGGCTTCGCTGTGTTTTATCGTCAGGGAGGCGGGCTGCTGCCAGAGGAGGAGGGGCTGCTGATCCAGATTGCGGAGGCGGCCGCCTACCACTTGAAGCAGAATCGCTTATCGAAGCCGGGTCGTGCGAAGCAGGTTGAGCTGGGCGAGCTGTTTGCCCGGTATTTGCGGGACGAGCTGGCCGAAGGGGCGCTGAACGCTCAACTGGAGCTGGCGGGAGTCCGCGTGCTGCGCGGCACCTTTCAATGTATGCTGACGCAAATGGTTCCGGACAAAGCCGCGGGTCTTCGCAAGGAGGTGTCCGCAGCCGAGCTGATCCGGGTGCTGGAGAGCAATCCGACGCTTGGCCCCTTGGAGTTTGTCCATGTGCCTGTCGGAGCGGCGGTGCTTTCCATCTGCTGTGCGCGGATGCTTGCCGATTCCGGGAAGCTTGTTCAGCTGGCCTCCGAGGCGCTCGGGCATTTGCCCGAAGCCGGACTGCGGCGGCAACTTCGCATGTCGGTCAGCGGGCGGAAGACGCGGAGCGCGTTTTTGCGCCAGGCTTATGAGGAATGTGTCGATGCGTTCCGGCTGGCGCAGCAGCTTGGCATGAAGGAGCAGGTCGTCCGCTTCGATTCCGTTGATCTGGCTTATATTTTCCGCCATGTGCCGGTGCAGGAAATGCGCGGCTATGGCGAAGAGGTGCTGGAGGCGCTGCTCGCCAAAGACCCCGATTACGCTCATGAGATGATGCGTACGCTGGAAGCGTTCCTGTTATGCGACGGCCAGATTCATGAAGCGGCCAAGCAGTTGTTCGTCCACCGCAATACCGTCGCTTACCGTCTGGAGAAAATCAGCGAGCTGCTGGATGTCGATTTCAAGCGGATCGACGACCTGCTGCGGCTGAAGCTGGCCTTTATGTTCCGCCGCATCCTGCACGAAAGTCTCTAAAGCCGCTCAGGCTCAGGCTGCCTTCACAGGCTCGCCGGGAACGGCCGGAGCAGACCGCTTGCGGAAGATCAGAATGACCGCCGAGCAGAGAAGCAGGCAAGTCGCGCCGCATACGATAAATGCGCCGCTCGCCCCAAGCCGGTCTGCCGCCAGTCCGGTCAGGAAATTGCCGAGCGGGGCGGAGCCGACAAACAGCAGCGAATACACGCTCATAACACGGGCGCGGTATTCGTCTTTCGCATGCATTTGCAGCGTGGAGTTACAGTTGGTTGCAAACAAAATATTGAACACGCCCGCTACAGCCAGACAAATACCGGCGGTTACCGGCGAACGGGTCAATCCGATGAAAACCAGGCACACTGACAGCAGCATGGAGCAGATCAAAATGAGCCGCCGCCGCGGGCCTTGCTTGCTCAGGAAGGACATCGCAAGCGCGCCGCAGAAGGAGCCGATGCCGAGACAAGACATCAGCAGCCCGTACGTTTGCTCCTGCAGGTGCAGCACGTCCTTCGTAAAAACCGGGATGAGTACGCTGAAGTTGTAGGCCAGCGTGCCGACGATCGTGACGAGCAGCATCGTCTGCGCCAGCAGCCGATCGCGTGCGATGTACGCCAGGCCGTCCCTGATTTCCTTGAGCAGGCCCGTGTCCTTCCGCTTCTCGCGAACGTAGGCTGGCGCTTCGATGCGCGTCAGGCCGTACAGCACCGCAATAAAGCTGAGAGCGTTCAGCAGGAAGCACCAGCCCGCGCCGAGCAGCGCCATCATCAGCGCGCCGAACGCCGGACCGAGAATCCGGGCGAGGTTAAACGTCGCCGAATTCAGGGCAATCGCGTTCATCAGATCATCCTTGCCGACGATCTCGATGTTAAAGGCTTGCCGGGTCGGCATATCGAACGTATTCGTAATGCCGAGCAGCAGCGCCAGTACGACGACATAGCTGTAGCGCACCGTGTCCGTAAACACCAGCGCCGCCATCGTCAGGGCGAGGCACATGGAGACGGACTGCGTGACGATCAAGATGCGCTTCTTCGGAAACTTGTCGATGACGACGCCTGCAAACAGCGACAGCAGGGTGAAGGGCAGAAATTGCGCAGTACCCAGCAGCCCGAGCAGCAGCGGCGAGCCGGTTAAGGTCAGCACCAGCCACGCCTGCCCGATATTTTGCATCCAGGTGCCGATCAGCGAGATGCACTGGCCGAACCAGAAGTAGCGGTAATTCCGGTGTGTCAACGCATGGAAATGGTTGTGAACCAGCCGTTCGCCTGCCGGTCTGACATTCATGACGGCTCACCGCCCGTGTTTTCTTCGGCCGGCGGCTTGGGCCGAGGATCGGATTCCTCGCGCGGAGCTGTGCTGTCCCTCGCCACACGGGCCGCATTTTCCCCCATCCGTTCGAGCAGCGTCCAGACCAGCTCCTTCTCGTCCTCGGACAAGCCCTCGGTCAGCAGGCTGCGCCAGTCCGTCAGCACGCGCCGTACCTCATCGCGGATATCCAGCGCTTTGGCGGTCAGGAAGACGCGGTAAAACCGCTTGTCGTCATCCCGTACCTGCCGCAGGATGTAGCCCTGCTCCTCCAGCTTCTTCAGCGCCTTGGCGGTTGTGCCCTTGTCGATCCATAAATATTCCGCCAGCTCTTCCTGGCTAAGTCCGTCTTTCTTGTACAACGCATTGAGAAAAATGTATTGGCCGCGGCCAATCTCATGCTCCTTCAGCCGGCTGGCGACATACATGTGGCCGGAGCGGTGAAGCAGTGAAATTAACCGGGGAATCGTGTATTTATGCTCAGCCACTATAGTTCCTCGTTCCGTATAGGTTAGTTGCAAGTGCTACTAATTCGATTATACGAACCGGGATTATGGAATGCAACCTGATTTCCAGTGTTTGATTGCGCAACTTGTCTTTATTTTGTAATATGTTTTTAAGCTTATTTTAATAATAGTAGATTATGCTAATAGTATAAGTTCCGAATTAAACAAGAAATCGAATAGGACGGTGTCAGGGATGAAAGTTTTTGTTACGTTTCAAAACAAAGAGGTCCCGGTTTTCGCCGACAGCCTGAATAAAAAGACACTGAAGCTGCTGAAGGCTGCACTCGACAAAAAGGTGGCAACCGGAAGAACGACCTTGCAGAAATGTTTGAAATCGCTCATAAGCATTGAAGTCATCGGCTGTGAAGCCATTTTGCACTCTTTTAATGAAAAGGATTCACTCGCATTGTCCCTCTACTAGAGGGACTTTTTTTGTAGACCGCGATAGTGGCCGGGGGCGACCCCGTAAGCGTCCTTGAACACCCGGTGGAAATACGAATACCCGCCGAAGCCGCATGTCTGGGCTATTTGCTCCAGCGACATCGACGTATACGTCATCCGCTCCACCGCCGCCGCTAGCCGCAGGCCAAGCGCATACTCCATCATGGAGCAGCCGAAGCATTCCTTGAACAGGTGGACGGCGCGGGAGACGCTTAGTCCGGCATGGCTGGCCGCTTCTCCGACCTTGAAGGTGCGGGTGGCGTTTTCCTCGATAAACCGCTTCAACCTGACGGCGGCGAAGGGACGGCCCGGTCTCGGCGCCGTATCGGTAATGGCGCGCTCCAGACAGAGGCAAAGCGCACGCAGCAAGTAGTCGGTCAGCTCAGAAGGCTCGCTGGCTGCCGTCCGCAGATGCTCCAGCAGCAACTGCTGCCAGAGCGAGATCAGCTTCTCGTCGGGGTCGATCCGGCTAAGCGGCGGTCTTGCTCCCCGCTCCCACCATTCGTCCATCCAGTCGCCTTCACAGCACAAGTAATAATCGCCGCTGGCTACCCGCGTCAGCTCGCCGTCCGGACCGGACTGCTCATCCATCAGCAGCATGTACGTATCGCCGGGCTTGATCATAATCAGGTGGCCCGGTTCAATGGCAAGCCACTGGTTGTTCATGTACACCTGGCATGTGCCCTCCGTCTGCAGCCGGAACAAGTAGTGGGGTGAGCCGTTTTTATATTGCATGGTAAAACGCTCGGTATGGAATGAATAACCGCAGGTCAATACAGTGGCGCGCAAGGCAACCCCTCCTCCAAAAAATGATAGCCAAATTGTTGATGTTTTAATTATATCGTCGATATGCAAAAAAAACGATTGTTTGTATAGTAAAAGAACAACAAGCGCATAACATGGAATGATAGATTAAGGAGCTGTGGATGCTATGAGAAAAATGGGAATCGGCGTTCAATTGTATACGCTTCGCAATGAAACGGCGGCCGACTTCGAAGGCACGCTGCGCCAGGTGGCCGCGCTCGGCTATGAGGGCGTGGAATTCGCCGGCTATGGCGGACTGCCTGCCGACCGGATGAATGCGCTTCTGCAGGAGCTGAACCTGAAGGTTCCGGGCAGCCACGTCAGCCTCGAACGTTTGCGCAATGATTTGCAAGGCGAAATTGACTATATGAAAGCAATCGGCGGCCAGACGATTATTGTGCCGTGGGCGCCGGATGAAAGCGAGGAAGGCTGGAAGGCGATTATCGCCGAGCTGCAAACCTTCGGCAGCGAAATTCGCCGTCAGGGACTCGGCTTCGGCTATCACAACCATGCCTTCGAATTTGAAGGCAAGGTGGGCGACGCCTTGATCTTCGATGCGATTTTCGAAGCGCAGCCGGAGCTGCTCGTGGAGCTGGATGCTTGCTGGGTGCATCGGGGCGGTCAGGACCCGGTCGCTTATATCGCGAAGTATGCCGGACGTCTGCCGCTGGTTCATGCCAAGGATTACAAGGTGGAGGACGGCAATACCGTGACGCTGGAGCTGGGCGAAGGCATCGTGGCTTTGAATGATGTCATCGCGGCTGCCTCGGACGCCGGGGTGGAGTGGCTGATCGTCGAGCAGGATAACTGCCAGAAGCCGCCGCTGGAAAGTGTTTCAAACAGCTTGAATTGGTTGAAGGAGCATTACCTGCAGCGCGTATAGCCAGGAAAAGTTCCATGAAGGAACGATCGGTCACGAGGCGTGCGCGAAGCGTATTGGAGAAGTGGAGCAGAGCTGGCTGCAACTCATAATCAAAGGAGCGAAACATTCATGAGCAAGCTGAAAGTAGCTGTTGTCGGTTGCGGCTCGATTGCCAAGTACCGCCATATTTTGGAGTATGCCCTGCTGCCGCAGGTCGAGCTGGTTGCATTTTGCGATATTAACGAAGAGCGCGCGCGCAAGTACGCGGACGAGTACGGCGCGAAGGCGTTTACGGATTATCGCAAGATGCTGGCTGAAGTAAAGGCGGATGCCGTGAGCGTCTGCACGCCGAACGCCCTTCATGCCGAGGTGTCGATTGCGGCTGCGAATGCGGGCGCGCATGTGCTGGTCGAGAAGCCGATGGCTGCGACGACCGCTGAAGCCGATGCGATGATCGCGGCTGCCGAAGCGAATGGCGTACAGCTGATGGTTGGCCACAACCAGCGTCTGATGCCTCCGCATGTGAAAGCGAAGGAGCTGCTCCAAAGCGGCAAGCTGGGTAAGGTGCTGACCTTCCGCACCTCGTTCGGACATCCGGGTCCGGAGCGCTGGAGTGTAGACGGACGGGAGAGCTGGTTTTTCCGCAAGCCTGAGGCTGTTATGGGCGCGATGGGCGATCTCGGCGTACACAAGTCCGACCTGATCCGCTGGCTGCTGTCCGACGAGGTGTCCGAGGTAGCGGCATTTGTCGATACGCGCCATAAGGAAGGTACGGATGTTGACGACAACGCCACTTGTATTCTTCGGATGAAAAGCGGAGCGATCGGCACGCTTGTTGCGAGCTGGACGTATTACAAGGGCGAAGACAACAGCACGGTGCTGTGGTGCGAGAACGGCGTGATGAAAATCGGCACGGACCCGCAGGATCAGGTTATCGTCGAATTGCGTGACGGCTCCGTGGAAAAGCACAACGTGGGCGGCATCTCAACGAACGAGCAGCAGCTGACGAGCGGCGTGATTCGTGAATTCGTCGAAGGTATTCTTAGCGGTACGCCTCCGCGTATTTCCGGCGAAGAGGGCAAGCGCTCCCTGAATGTTATTTTGGCGGCGTTCGAATCGCAAGCGACCGGCCGCATTGTTTCGCTGTAATTGTCAGGCACGATCATTAAGCTGCAGGAAACGGACGATTGTTCGGTTTCTGCAGTTTTTTTATGGCCTTCAGCCGCTTCACGTGAACAATTCACCAAGAATCAACTAAACTTAACTAAAATAATTAGTTGCGTAAGAAATGTAAGCCGACCTGGATTTCCTTGACAAGGGGCGATTTGGATGGGAAATCGTGGGCTTAAAGACTGGTTTTTTTGTTTTTAGTCAGGATGAAATCGCTGTTAAATAAAATTTACAAGAAAACTTAATAATTTTAGTTGTCAAATCTGATAATTTAATTATTAAGTTTAGTAAATTCTGATTGACCTTTTTTTTATTCTAGTGTTATGATTGAGGAGAATCACTGCAAGCTTAGTTCATGAACAGACAACGCCTTCATTAACCCTACCTATTGGGGGGGGCCGATGAAGGAGGCAGGGTCGCAGCTGATGCCGCACATTTCATTATGATAGCGTTTACAAAGGGGCAGCCTGAGATTCAGCCATCAAGCAAGTCCGAAGTGAATCAACTGTACACAAAAAAGGGAGGCTTGTCACATGAAAATGAAAAGAAACATGTCTTTGTTGCTCTCAACGGTACTGACAGCCGCGATGCTGTCCGCTTGTTCCCCGGGAGGCGGCGCTTCCGAACCGGAGAAGGGCGCGGCCGCCGATCCGGGCAAAGCTGCTGCAAGCGATGCGAAGGTTGAGCTGCGGATGGTATGGTGGGGCGCTCAAGCCCGGCATGATGCTACGCTCAAGGTGATTGAGCTGTTCGAGAAGAAATATCCGAATATTAAAATCAACGGCGAATATATGGGCAGCGACGGCTACTTCGATAAGCTGAACACGCAGATCGCGGGCGGCAACGCGCCGGACCTGATCCAGATCGGCAACAATTACCCCGATTATGTCGCCAAGGGCGCCTTTTACGACCTGACTCCGTTTATGGGCAAAGAAATTAATATCGCGGACTTCGAGAAGTCAAGCATTGATTCCGGGGCGATGGACGGGAAGCAATACGGGATCATTCTTGGCTCAAATGCTTACGGAATCGCTTACAATACGGAGCTGATCAAGAAAGCGGGCATGCAGCCGCCTACTGGCGACTGGACGTGGGAGGAATTCGGAAAATATGCCGCCGACCTGACGAAGGCGCTGGGCAAAGGCTACTACGGAGCGGTCGATGAGTCCAAGCTGCCGCTGTATATGAACTATTTCGCTCGTCAAAGCAACCAGACCTTATACAAGGACGGCAAGGTCGGCTTCGATAAGGCTTTAGCGGAAAGCTGGTTGACGTTGTGGGACAACTTCCGTAAAGCAGGCAGCGTGGCTCCGGCTGCTGTCACGGCGGCGTATACCGAGAATCCGGAAAACTCCTCCTTTGTTGAAGGCAAAAGCGCGATGCATCTGGTCTGGTCCAACCAGCTCAATGCTTACCAGAAGGCGATGAAGGATGAAATTCAGGTCGTACTGCCGCCTAAGGGTCCAGCTGGATCGGCGCAAGGGCTGTGGCTGCAGCCAAGCCAATTCCTGTCGGTCAACAGCAAGAGCAAAAATCCGAAGGAAGCCGCGATGTTCATCAGCTTTATGGTCAACGATCCGGAGGCGACGATGATTTTGGGCAGCGAACGCGGTGTTCCAGGCTCGTCCAAGGCACGTGAAGCCTTGAAAGCAAAAGCAAGCGAGGTTGATAAAAAAGTATACGCTTACATTGATGTGGCCGCCAAAAACTCTCGGGTACCGGATCGTGAAATTCCGAACGGCAAGGAATTTGAAACGACACTGGTCAATGTGACGCAGAAGGTCGGCTTCGGCAAAGACACGATTCCGAACGGCGCCCAGGAAATTTTAAGCGCGGCGGAGAAGGTCGTCAAAAAATAATCGCATCGCCAGCAGCCCGAATCCGGAGTGCCTCAGATTCGGGCCTGCTGTCATCCGTCTTGGGCTTGTACGACTATGTAAAGGAGTGTGCCTGATGAGCTCAGTTACCGACGCGGCTCCAAAACGTTCTGCTGTGAAAGCTGCGGGATTTCTCGGACGTTTATGGAAACGGAACGCCGTCGCTTACTTGTTTTTGCTGCCTTGGTTCATCGGCTTGTTTGCTTTGACCATCGGACCGATGATCAGTTCTTTCTATTATTCGCTGACCAAATTTGACGTGATCGCACCGCCGCAATTTATTGGAATGGAAAACTACAAGACGATGTTTACCGCCGACCCGAGGTTTATAACGTCCTTGAAGGTAACGTTTATTTACGTATTCGCCTCCGTTCCGTTCAAGCTGATTTTTGCTTTGCTGGTGGCGGCGCTGATGAACAAGGGACTGCGCGGGCTGAGCTTTTACCGGACGATGTATTATTTGCCGACGCTGCTTGGCGGCAGCGTAGCGATCGCCGTGCTGTGGCGCAAAATTTTCGGCGGCACCGGCGTCGTCAACCAGTTTTTGCTGCTGTTTGGCATCGAAGCTCCCGATTGGATCGCCAACCCCGACTATGCGCTGTATTCGATTGTGGCGTTGTCCGTCTGGCAGTTCGGCTCCTCGATGATTATTTTCCTGGCCGGGCTGAAGCAGATTCCGCAGGATTTCTATGAAGCGGCGCAGGTGGACGGCGCGAGCAAAATGAAGCAGTTCTGGAACATTACGCTGCCGCTGCTGACGCCGGTCATTTTCTTCAACCTGGTCATTCAGCTGATCGGCTCGTTCCAGGCGTTCACCCAGTCGTTTATTATTAGCGGCGGTCAGGGCGGACCGATGGATTCGACGTTGTTCTACACGTTGTACCTGTATATGAAAGGCTTCGCTTTCTATGAGATGGGCTATGCTTCCGCGATGGCGTGGACGCTTATGATCATTATCGGCATCTTTACGGCCGTGCTGTTCGCCACATCGCGACTATGGGTTCATTACGGAGATGGAGGAAACTGATATGGCGGCATCCAATCGCATGCAGCAACTGCTGCTCCATAGTGTCATCATCGTCCTCGGCGTGGTGATGCTGTATCCGATTTTGTGGCTGATCAGCAGCTCGCTGAAGCCGGCCAATCTCATTTTTACCGATCTCAGCCTATGGCCCAAGGAAGTAACGCTGGACAACTATATCCGGGGCTGGAAGGGGATCGCGCGTGTTCCGTTTATGACGTTCATGCTTAATTCGTTTATTATTTCCATACTTTGCGTGGTCGGCAACCTGCTGTCCTGTTCGATGGCCGCGTACGCGTTCGGACGCCTGGATTTTGATTGGAAAAAAATCTGGTTTGCCCTTATGCTGGTCACGATTATGCTGCCGCATCATGTCACGATCATTCCGCAATATATTTTGTTCAAGGAATTAAACTGGGTGGACACGTATTACCCGTTGACCGTGCCGAAGTGGCTGGCCACCGACGCCTTCTTTATTTTCCTGATGGTTCAGTTCGTTCGCGGACTGCCGAAGGAGCTGGACGAGTCGGCGACGATCGACGGCTGCGGCAAAATCCGTATTTATTGGAGAATCGTCATGCCGCTGGCGCTGCCGGCGCTCATTACGACAGGGATTTTCACCTTCATCTGGACATGGGATGACTTCTTCAGCCAGCTGCTGTACTTGAATACAGCCAAGCTGTACACCGTTCCGCTCGGCTTGCGTCTGTTTATGGACTCCTCCGGCGAGTCGAACTGGGGCGTTTTATTCGCGATGTCCGTGCTGGCGCTGATTCCAAGTCTCGTTATTTTTTTCAGCTGCCAGAAATATTTTGTCGAAGGGATTTCAACTACCGGCATCAAAGGCTGAACCTGATCGTTCTGCCGATGACTATTAAAACGTTTCAGGAGTGATAGAGATGAGACCATTACTGTCCAACAAGACGATCGAACGCTGGGGTATGATTGAGCTGACGCTTGCCGGTCCTTCCGCAGGCAATCCGTACAAAGAAGTTACACTGGGCGCCGTGTTCCGGCACCGGCAGCGCACAGTTGCGGTAGACGGCTTCTACGACGGGAACGGCAGCTACAAAATCCGATTTATGCCGGATACGGAAGGCGTCTGGACCTATGAGGTTTCCAGCAGTCATGCCGAGCTGGCCGGCGCCAGCGGCGAATTTGTATGTACGTCGGCTGCGGCGGACAATCATGGACCGGTCCGTGTTCGCGACGACCTGCACTTCCACTATGAGGACGGGACGTCCTACGTGCCGTTCGGGACAACCTCCTACGCCTGGACGCATCAGGATGAAGCGCTGCAGGAGGAGACGCTGGCTACGCTGCGGCAAAGCCCGTTTAACAAAATCCGCATGTGCCTGTTTCCGAAGCGGTACAGCTTTAATGCCAATGAACCCGCGTACTTTCCGTTCGAGGGCTCCAGGGCCGCTGGCTTCGACTGGGAGCGGTTTAATCCGGTATACTTCGCCAATCTGGAGAAGCGGCTTGTCCAGCTTCAGGAGCTGGGAATTGAGGCTGATCTGATTTTGTTCCACCCTTACGATGTCGGTCATTGGGGCTTCGACCGGATGTCGGCGGAGACGGACGACTTTTACCTGCGTTATGTGATTGCCCGTCTGGGCGCGTACCGCCATGTCTGGTGGTCGCTTGCGAATGAATTTGATTTTATGAAGGAAAAGGTGATGAGCGACTGGGACCGTTTGCTGCGCACGGTGCTGGAATGTGATCCGTATCAGCATCTGCGTTCGATTCATAACGGATCGAGTATGTACAATCCCGGCGCAATCATTTATTACGACCATACGAAGCCATGGATTTCGCATGTCAGCATGCAGCATTGGGATGTCACGTTGATGAAATCATGGAGCGCGTTGTACCGCAAGCCGGTTATTGTCGATGAATGCTGCTACGAAGGCAACCTGCCGCAGCGCTGGGGCAATATTTCCGGCGAGGAGATGACGGCCAAGTTCTGGGATTGCTTCGCACGGGGCGGCTATGGCGGTCACGGTGAAACGTTCATGCATCCCGACAACGTGATCTGGTGGGCGCGCGGCGGTCAGCTGTACGGAGATACGCCGGGGCGGCTGGCGTTTATGCGCCAGATCGTCGATGAGGCTCCGGCCGGCCTGCGGCCGCAGGAGCGGTTCCGCGACGTGCCGACGCTGGGGAGCGAGGATACGTATTTTCTCCAATATTACAACAATCACCGCCCGGCGTACCGTGAGCTGCCGCTGCCGGAGGACCGGCAGTATGCGATTGAGCTGATTGATACGTGGAATATGACCATTACCCCGCTGGATGGCGCGTACTCTGGTGTAACCGGCATTGCGATGCCGGGCCGCCCGTATATGGCTGTCCGGGTCAGGGCGATATAAAGCTTGATGGAGGTGTTGGCGTAATGACGGGAACAGCGGCAGGATCGGCAGGCAGCCTGATACGGCAGGTGGAGCGTTGGGGGATGCTGGAGCTGATCGTAGCAGAGGATGGGAGCATAGCGGGAGCCGGGGACGTAGTCGAGGGTGAGAGCACGGCAGGAGTCGGGGTTGCAGCCGGAGATGGGAGCACGTCAGGAGTCGGGGTTGCAGCCGGAGATGGGAGCAGAGCAGGAGCCGGGGGAGAAGCCGAGGATGGGAGCGTAGCTGGAGACAGGAGCGCAGCCGAGGGTGAGAGCAGAGTGAGCGGGGGGCTCGGCTCGGGGCAGGCGCTTCAGGCATCGGAGCCGGGCGGGGGTCCGCTGCGGGCGGTTTTTATACGGCTCGCAGAGCCGCGTCTAACCCGCGAGCGGTTTGCTTTCCGCGACGAGGAAGGGCGGATGGTCATCCGATTTATGCCGGATGAAGAGGGCGAATGGGCCTATACGCTGGGGAGCGGCGGCGGGCAGTTTACCTGCACAGCGCCGGGTCCGGGCAATCGCGGCCCGGTCCGGGTCATCGGCCCGCGGGAATTCGCTTACGCGGATGGCACGCCGTATTACCCGTTAGGTACAACGTGCCTGCACGGGTATGAGGAGTCAGCGCTGGATGCAACACTCGCTGCCCTGAGTGAAGCAGCCTTCACGAAGGTAAGGCTGCAGGCTGATGTGCGCCGACCCGCGGACCGCGGGCTGGAAGCGGCAGTAGCCAAGCTCGGCGAGCTGGGAATCGAAGCCGAGCTGCTGCTGAACGGAGGCCTCGGCGATGCGGAAGAGGCGGCGGGCTTGCGTGAGCTGGTCAGCCGCTACGGCGCGTACCGGCATGTCGGTTGGGCGCTGCAGGCCGGAGCGGACGGATTGACGCCGGCAGCAAGTGAGGCATGGCTGCGGCAGGTGCTGGCTTATGGCGGGGAAGGGCATCTGCTGACGATTCATACGGCGGACCCGTTTCTCGATTTTGCCGCGACTGCTGTTACCCATGTCAGCCTGCAGTGCTATGATCCGAGCCAGGTATCACGTTATGCGGCGCTGCACGGCAAGCCTGTGCTGCTCGATGTGTGCGGGGGCGAGGGCGATGCGCCGAGACTGCAGGACAGCTTGCCTGCGGAGGAGCTGATCAGCAGACTGTGGAACAGCGTCTGCCGAGGCGGCTATGCCGGGCATGGCGAGGCGTTTGTGAGCGCGCTGACCGGGCAATCCGCTTCGGTTGGCGGCGGCACTTGGCAAACGCATGGCGGACGGCTTGCCGGCGAATCGGCGTCTCGCGTAGCTTTCTTGCGCCGGGTGCTGGAAAATGCGCCTGCCGGTCTGCGGTATATGCCGGAATATTATGATGCGGCGACGCTTGGCGCGGACGGGCTGTTTTATTTGCAGTATCACGGCCTGCACCGCTTTCCGTACAAGGAGCTGACTGTACCGCCGGGCCGCTATGCCGTCGAGCTGATCGACGTGTGGGAGATGACGGTAACGGACGTCGAAGGCGACTTCGGCGCGGACGGCCATATTCATGTGCCGCTGCCGTCGAAGCTGTACCAAGCGCTGCGTATTTGCAGCCGCGCTGTGCCGAATGCCGGAGCGGCCTCGTCTGACCGGCATGGCGAGCTGTCCGGGCGGCCATCTGTGTTTGCCGTACGGGCGTCGCGGGCAGCGAACGGCAGCGGACAGCGCCCGGCGGTTGCGCATCGTCTGGAAGCCGACGACAATTTCATCCGGGCCGATGAGCGGCTGCGGGCGGATACGGCTGGAGCGGATGAGAGCTGAGTGAGAGCAGATAAGAGCAGATAAGAGCAGATAAGAGCAGACAACAGCAGATAAGAGCTACTGAGTGGTCGGCCAGCGGGCGAGGCGGGCAGTACAGAAGCGGCCGTACTGCTCAGTGATACAGAAGTGCTCGTATAGCTCCCTTAGTACAGATGAGCTGAAACCGTAGTACAGAACGATCTGAACAGGTCGAAATATACGGAGCATGGAGCCAGAAACGGAGGAATGTATGGATCAGCAAAGCGCTAACGCAAATGGAGCAGGAGCCGCTATCCCGTGCTGGGGGCGGTATGAGCGCAGCTTCGACGGTCCCCGGACCGGTAATCCTTATCAAGAGGTCATCTTTTACGCCGAGTTCAGCCGCGGCAACCGGACCGTGGAGGCAGAGGGCTTTTATGACGGCGATGGCGTGTACAAGCTTCGCTTTATGCCGGATACGCCGGGCAAGTGGACGTATAGGACCCGCAGCAGCAGCGGGCAGCTGGATGGGCTGGAGGGCAGCTTCGAGGCCGTTCAACCGGAGGCGGACAGCCATGGGCTCGTCCAGGCGCACGACGCGTACCGGTTCAGGTTTGCGGACGGCACGCCTTATTTGCCATTCGGCACGACGTTATACCATTGGGTCCACCACGAGGACGAGGCGGAAGAGGAGCTGACGTTGTCCGAGCTGGCGGCTTCGCCGTTTAACAAGGTGCGGATGTGCATACTGCCGACCGGCGATATGCATTCGCGGCAGCTGGCTTTCGCCGGAAGCCGGGAAACGGGGGCGGATGTCAGCCGGTTTAATCCGGTTTTTTTCGCCCATCTGGAACGGCGGATTACGGACTTGCAGCGGCTTGGCATCGAAGCGGACATCATCCTGTTCCACCCTTATGATATGGGGGTCTGGGGCTTCGAGCAGCTGGAGCCGGAAACGGAGGAGCTGTATCTTCGTTACGTGATCGCCCGGCTGTCCTCCTTCCGCAACGTTTGGTGGTCGCTGGCCAATGAGTTTGACTTTAACGTACACAAGACGATGGATGATTGGGATCGCGTCTGCCGATACGTGCGTCGCTATGATCCGTACGGACATCTGCTTTCCATTCATAATGGCACCAAAATGTACGATTACACCCGGACCTCTACGTATAATTATTCCAAACCGTGGATAACTCACCAAAGCGTGCAGCATTGGGATTCCAGCTTGATGACGGAATGGATTCGCACGCATGGCAAGCCGGTTGTCCTGGATGAATGCTGCTACGAAGGCAACTCGCCCCGCCGCTGGGGCAATGTGCCGGGAGAGGAGCTGGTCAGCCGCTTTTGGGACAGCATGGTACACGGTGGCTATGCGGCGCACGGCGAAGTATTCGGCGACGATTCCTGGATTTCACGGGGCGGCAAGCTGCACGGGGAAAGCCCGCGGCGGATCGCCTTTCTGCGCGAGCTGATGGAGCAGGGACAAGCGGATCTGTGGCGCAAGCCGGAGCAACGGGACTGCTTCTGGTGGTATTTGGGCGTCAGCCGTCCGGCCAGTTGGGAGCTGGAGCTGCCTGAGGGCCGGTTGTTCCGGATCGAGGTGATCGACACCTGGCATATGCAGGTTGAGCGGCTGGAGGGCGCCGTAGAAGGAAGCTGCATAATCCCGCTGCCGCGTCAGTCGTATATGGCGGTGCGGGCGACAGCGCTGGAGCCGTACGTCGGATAGCCGGGTGAAGTGTGCTAGTGTCAAGGGAAGCGTCTGGGATGGCGTCAATGAAAGTATCGAGAAAAGTGTCAAGGGAAGCGTCCGGGATAGTGTCAAGGAAAGTGTCCATGAAAGTGTCTGGGAAAATGTCAATGAAAGCGTCAGGATAAGCACCGGCTAGGAAATGTCCTCCGGGGGAGGACTTTTATCGAATATTTGTCTTTTGAAGGGTGGACATAGATAGGGATGTACCTCGGCTGTGAGTGTGCAAGTGAGCTTGAATCCCGGATTTAGTAGGTTCAGGCGCGCCAGAGTCCACATATGGACATAAGGCCGGTGGCAGAGATGGTGGGGGAATGTCCACCTTTTAAAAACAAATGTCTACTGGAGGCGGACATATGGTTGACAAGGAGCGCTTGGTGCGGGGCGGATTTGTGGCGGGTGGTCAAGGGAGAACGCCGTCTGGCGTTCAGTGTTCAGCTGTCATGAAGACCTTGTGCGATGGATTTGAAGCGGCTCGCTAGTCTCAGGAAGCTGCTGTAAAAGTGGTTTTACAGACACGGGAACAAGCGCCGCATAAATCAGGCAATTTTGAAACGGAAATCTGAGGAGGAAAAGGAAATGTCTATCGAAGTTCGTCGCCTGCGGGTGGAATCCATGGAGCAGCCGCTTGGCCTGGATACGCTGCAGCCGCGATTTGGCTGGGTACTGGAATCCGAGCAAGCGTCCCAGTGGCAGGAAGCGTATCACGTGCTTGTAGCGACTGATTCGGAGCTGCTTGACCAAGATCAAGGCGATGTGTGGGACAGCGGTAAGGTTGTGTCCGACCGTTCTGTGCAAGTTGCTTTTGCTGGCAGCCAGCTGCAGGCGGGGCAGGTATATTACTGGAAGGTCAAGGTATGGGAGCGAGGCGGAGCGGAGTCCGGCTGGAGCGAGCCTGCAAGCTGGTCGATGGGGCTGCTCGCGTCAGCCGATTGGCACGGCGAATGGATCGGCGAGACGGTCGATGCGGCGACGGAGCTGCCGCCTGCGTTATATCTCCGCAAGGAATTTGCAGCCGACAAGCCGGTTAAACGGGCATTTGTGTACGCGACGGCCCGCGGCGTCTATGAGCTGCACGTGAACGGAGCGCGGGTTAGCGGCGATTATTTCGCCCCCGGCTGGACGGATTACGAGGTGCGTACGCAATACCAGACGTATGATGTGACGTCGCTGCTCGCGTCCGGAGCCAATGCGCTGGGCATTGTGCTCGGCACAGGCTGGTATGCGGGACATGTCGGCATGATGGGGCGCTGTATTTATGGGACAAGTCCAAGTGCGCTGCTGCAGCTGGAGATCGAATATACGGACGGCAGCCGCTCACGTGTTGTGTCGGATGGCAGCTGGATGATGAGTCATGGCGCAATTGCGTATTCCGATATGCTGATGGGCGAGACGTATGACGCGCGGCAGGAGCCGATCGGCTGGACGACAGCAGGCTTCAACGCCGACGCATGGAGGTCCGCAGAGGTGTTGGAGCCATACAGCGGCTTGTTGACGGCGCAGCCGGACCGTGCGGTTCGGGTAACGGAATCAGTGCGTCCGGTGAAGATTTGGTCAACGCCGCGCGGCACGTATATGGTCGATCTGGGACAAAATATGGTCGGCTGGATCAGGCTGCAGGTCAGCGGACCGGCAGGTACCCGTGTGAAGTTTGGTCATGCCGAGATGATTCAGGAGGATGACACGCTGTACATCCAAAACTTGCGCCGTGCTGTGCAAGAGGATATTTATATCCTGCGCGGCGAAGGTACGGAGGTGTACGAGCCGCACTTTACGTTCCATGGCTTTCGGTATGTCGAGGTGGAAGGATATCCGGGCGAGCTGACGGCTGATGCGGTGACGGGACGGGTTGCACATTCGGATACGCCGCCGACCGGGACGCTGGAAACGTCCGATGCAAGCCTGAACAAGCTGATCAGCAACATCCGCTGGGGACAGCGCGGCAACTATGTGAGTGTGCCGACGGATTGCCCGCAGCGCGATGAGCGGCTAGGCTGGTCCGGCGATGCGCAGATTTTCATCCGGACGGCTGCATATAACATGGACGTATCGCGGTTTTTCATCAAATATATGACCGACATGGTTGACTTCCAGACGCCGGAAGGCGCCTTCCCGGACGTAGCCCCCGATGCGGGCTGGTTCGAATGGAAGCAGCGTCATGTCAACTGGTTTGCTCCGGATAATGCAGGCTGGGGCGATGCGGGTGTTGTCATTCCGTGGACGCTGTATTTGATGTATGACGATGTACGCCTATTGGAGCAGCATTACGAGCCGATGAAAAAATGGGTCGAATATTGCAAAACGACGGCGACTGATCTAATTCGCCCGGATCATGCGAACTATGGGGACTGGCTGTCGATTAAGGCGGATACGCCAAATGATGTCCTGGCAACCGCGTATTTCGCTTACAGCACTTCGCTGTTCGCCCGTATTGCGGCGGTTGTCGGCCAGGAAGCCGACGCCGCGCATTATGAAGAGCTGGCCCGTCAAATCCGTACCGCCTTCACCAAGCGTTATGTGAACGAGCAAGGCTTGATCGAAGGGGATACGCAAACGGTCTATGTACTGGCGTTGTACTTCGATCTGCTGCCTCCGGAGCTGCTGCCGCTCGCCGCGAGCCGACTGGAGCAGCTGATCCGCGAAAACGGCAATCATCTGTCCACGGGCTTCCTTGGCGTCGGCTACCTGCTGCCCGCCTTAACCGAGCACGGGTTGACGGAGCTGGCATATACGCTGCTGCATCAGGATACGTTCCCGTCCTGGCTGTATTCCGTCAAGCATGGCGCGACGACAATCTGGGAGCGCTGGGACGGCTGGACAGAGGAGGCGGGCTTCCAAAATCCCGGCATGAATTCCTTCAACCACTATTCGCTCGGCTCTGTCGGCGAATGGATGTACCGGTACATGGCCGGAATCGACGCGGATGCCGCACAGCCGGGCTTCAAGCATATTGTCATTCATCCGCGTCCTGGCGGCCGGTTGACGCATGTGCAGGCTGAGGTGGACAGCGGTTATGGACCGATTCGCAGCGGCTGGCAGCTGGAGACGGACCGTTTCGTGCTGGAGGTCGTCGTGCCTGCCAACACGAAGGCGACGGTGTACGTGCCGGCCGATGTGCTGGACGTGCCTGCCGACGCGGAGGAGCTGGGTGTAGAAGGCGGCAAGCGGAAATACCGGATCGGCTCTGGCCGGTATACGTTCGTCAGCAAGCGGCCTGTTGAGCTGTAAGGCTCAGGCGCGGGAGGGGACAATACGTATGACATCGACGACTACGGCAGGCTATAATCCGGATTATGCGGGCAAGCTGCGGGACTTCATTCGCAGCCAGGCGCATCTGACGTTGAAGGAGCCGACGCATTTCCTGCGTCACCCGTTTGTTGATCCCGGCTCCGTCTATGACGGCAATCTATGGGACTGGGATTCCTTCTGGGCTGTGTATGCGCTGCTCAATTTGGCCGAGAGCCCTGAGGAAACGGAGCGGTATTTGATTTACGCCAAGGGCAACGTCCACAACTTCATGGATCATCAGCTGGAGGACGGTTACATTCCGATGATGATCATGAAGGAGGCCGAGGGGGTTCAGGAGCCTTATCTGATCACCAAGCATAAGGAAGGCGAAATTCTGAATATGCACAAGCCGTTTTTGTGCCAGCAGATGGCTCTTATTAGCGGAGTTAGCGGCGACTATACGTGGATGCATCCGTACATGGGCGGCCTGGAAGCTTATTTTGCGTGCTACGACCGGTATTATTATCATGAACGGACCGGGCTGTACGTATGGGTCGACGATGTGATGATCGGGATGGACAATGATCCGGCGACATTTGGCAGACCGCGATTTTCAACCGCGAATATGTTTCTGAACGGCTTTATGGTCAGCGAGCTGAAAGCGATGGCGCTGCTGGCGGGGCAGCTGGACGGCGAAGACCGCAAACGTGCAGCGCAGTATACGGCCAAGGCGGAAGCGCTGCAGGCGGCGATCCAGCGTGAATGCTGGGACCGGCGGGACAAGTTTTTTTATTCCGTCGATGTCGATATCCGAACGCGGGCGTACGACTGGTTTCACCAGGGGCTTGGCGTGTTCTGGAACACGCTGCCGATCAAAATCCGGGCCTGGACCGGATTTCTGCCGCTCTGGTGCGGCGCGGCCGACGATACCCAGGCGGCGCTGCTCGCCGAACGGCATGCCAGCGATCCGGAAACGTTCGCCAGCGATTATGGGGTCCGGACATTGTCCCGCGATGAGAAAATGTATGATTTGTCAGTGACGAATAACCCGTCCAACTGGCTGGGTCCGATCTGGATTGTCGCCAATTATGTCGTTTTCCGCGGCTTGATGAACTATGGCCGCCGCGAGGAGGCCGGGGAAATTTGCCGGGCAACTGTCGAGCTGCTGGGCCGCGATCTTGAGCAAACCGGCACGCTGCATGAATATTACAATCCGGAAACCGGGGAACCGGTGATGAACGGCGGGTTTCTGAATTGGAACCTGCTGGTGCTGAATATGATCGACGAGTGGAACGGCAAGGAGCCGCTAAGCCGCCATTTGTCCTAAACCAACGAAACGCCAGCCTCTTTTCTGATGTCTGCTGCTGCAGCATTCAGGAAGCGGCTGGCGTTTTTTGTGCTTCGGCCAAGGAGGCGGAGCGGTTGGGGCAGGTCACAGCCCGCAACCCGCAACCCGCTTCGTCCACATAGGAAAGCAGACATAACGGTAAGTTATCCGCAGCTTCGATGAAGCAAAACTCAAGTTGTGCATAGATTGTGCATACATTGTGAATAAGTCTGTGCATAACTGGCTGTAAATACTCCTGTTTTGAAATATGGAACTGGAAAAAGCTTGGTGTTCAGCTTCAGATTTGTGTGTAAACAGGGTGGATATGTGGATGGATTGTGAGTTTTTGTGCATAACTTTGTGAATTTTGTGGATATTCTGTTGATAAGTGTTCGATATAACGATTAACCGGCTTCCAGTAGTAAAGGAGGGCCGCTGTTTCGTCGCAGCGCGTGGGCCAACCGGGCGTTCAGCCCTTGATCGCCCTGATTAAGGTGTAGCCAAGCTCGGTTCTATGCGAGTGAATCAGCTCATCGTGACGCATGGATATTTCCCAGAGCGCCAGATCGAAAAAGGCGGAGCCATCGGAAATTTGCTGGGCGTCCGGATGCTTGAGCTGGTCCTCGCCCAGATGCTCCTGGAACAGAGAGCGCTCCAGCAGCTCGTAGCTCGTGAACGGGCTTGCTGCGAGAGCGCCCAGCCAATTCGTTTCCGTGTACAGCTTGTCGAACCCGAAAAACGCGCACAATTGCTCGCTTGATGCTGTGCCCATCGTTGCAAACGCGATGACCTCCCGGTCATACAGCGTCCCGCCGGAACGGAGCACCCGGCCATACTCGCGCAGCGCATCCGGGATGACGGCGAAGCTGGTCACCGATTCGGCCAACACAACCTCAAATGTTTCATCCTCAAAAGGCAGCGCCGTTATATCGCCTTGCACCCATTCTACGTTTAATTGCTCGGCGCGGGAGCGGGCCTCGGCTTTGGCAAGCATCTCGGGCCGCAGGTCCAGCCCGGTCACCTGATAGCCCTGCCGCGCTAAATAACAGGAGGTACGGCCAGTGCCGCAGCCAACCTCCAAAATTCGCCCGCCCGCAGGCAGCGGATACCGCTCCAGCTGTGCCAGCGTGGCAGCGAAGCCGCCCGGATGGGCGCTGCCGATGCCGAGGCGAGTCAGCATATCCAAGTAACGCATCACACGTCCCCTCACTTCTCCACAGGTATCTATGTAGCGTATGTGCGTCCGGGAAAATGGATGTGGACGGCTGTCACGGGTGGCTGTTTTTTTCTTGCTCCTGTTTGCGGGTAGAAGCGGCTTACAGCCGAAAAAACCTGCGCATCTCGTACAGAGGACGCAGGTTTTTTCTTCAACTGTCTTACGGCCAGCAGAAGAACGATTCAATTCTCCGCAAATCAAGTCCGAAGTAAATCCAATACCCGACGGGGCCGACACCGTACCAGCGAAAGCCGGAAATTGAATTACGCCCGACAAATGTCAAATAAATCCAATACTGCTCTCCATTTTGCTGCCAGATGTACACAAAGCGAAACAGACATCTACGGATGCTGCCTGGGTCGACTGCGTACAGTTGAGCTGTTTTTTGCGGGATAAAGGAAGGCGGAGCCGACTGGGGCGCTCCCGGTCCGCCGCCCGGCCCCCCAGGCCCGCCGCCGGGCATACCAGGCCCGCCGGGCATACCTGGCCCGCCGGGCATACCCGGTCCACCGGGCATAAATGGCCCGCCGGGCATACCCGGCCCACCGGGCATAAATGGCCCGCCTGGCATACCCGGCCCGCCGGGCATACCTGGCCCGCCGGGCATACCCGGCCCACCGGGCATAAATGGCCCGCCGGGCATACCTGGCCCGCCGGGCATACCCGGCCCGCCGGGCATACCTGGCCCGCCGGGCATACCTGGCCCACCGGGCATACCCGGCCCCCCAAGGCCGCCACCCGGTAAGCCGGGAAATAGGCCGCGCTGCGAAGGAGCCGCATTCGGATCAAATTCATCCATGTTATCCTCTCCTCTTCAGGGTAAAATGATTTCCTGAACATAGGCCGGCGCCTATGACACCCTTACCAACTATATGTAAGGAAAGAGGAAAGGTGAACCGAAAAAAGCGGAGGCTCGTCAAGCCACAGCTCTGGAAAATCTCGGCTGAGCCGCTCCGGAACCTGCAAGCTCCCTGGAACGGACACATGTCTGTTGTGATGGACAACGGTTGACAAGAAAAACCAGCCGTCGGGAGCTTAGGCTCATGACGGCTGGCTAAGGAACGGTGCAGTCCGGCGTTCGGACTTCATGACAACATCAGTGGACAGGCCGCTAGACGGTCTGAAAAATAAACTTGTCCACGACATGCTTCACGCCGTCCTCGTTGTTGCTTAACGTGATGTAGTCTGCGATCGCCTTCAACGAATCCACAGCGTTGGCCATCGCGACGCCGAGTCCGGCAGTTTCCAGCAGCTCATGGTCATTCCAGCTGTCGCCAACCGCAATGACCTGCTCCAATCCAAAGCCGAAGTGCTCGGCGAGATGGGCCAGCGCGTGGCCTTTGGTGCCTTCCACGTGCATAATTTCCAGGAAGTGCGGCTTGGACTTCGTAATGTGCACCTCGGTGCCGAGCAGACCGCGCAGCTCTTGGGCAACCCGGTCCAGCTTGTCCGGCTCATCAATGATCAGCAGCTTGAAGGACGGCCGTTCGATCAGCGCGGCGAAATCCGGCTCGACGATATACGGAATTTTCGACAGCGCCGCGTACGCCTGCGCTTTCGCATTATCCTCCTGCACGTAGAGCAAATCATCCAGATAGGTTTGCAAATGTAATTCATTTGTTTTGCAATATTCATAAATTGCGCGTGCCGCAGTCAGCGGCACATAACGCTCGTACAGCACCTCGCCGTCGAGCGATTTTTTGACCAGCGAGCCTTGGTAGGTAATGAGCGGCACATTCAGATCGAGCTGAGCGGCCAATTGATTGGCCGACGCATACATGCGTCCGGTAGCGAGCGTCACGACGACGCCCTTGGCCATCGCCGCCCGCAGCGCCTGCTCCGTGCCCGGCGTTACCTGCTTCTCATCATTAATCAAGGTGTCGTCAATATCAATCGCAATCATCGTATACATGGCTAATCCTCTCCCGCCAATCCCGTTTTCCTTCATTATAGGCCTCAGGAAGCGGGATATCAATGCGCGAGCCGTCTTTTGCAACGGAGAGCGGTTTGCTATACTAGGAAGGGAATGCTCGGCAGAACATGAATCGCATACAGGCGCGCAGGCTGAACAGCTGAATCGTGCGGCCTTGTATAGGGAAAACGGGGTGACGGTTAGATGAAGGCTTACCTGGATTTACTTCGAGATATACAAGAGAACGGGGCCGTGAAGTCGGATCGTACAGGCACGGGCACGGTGTCGGTATTCGGCCGGCAGCTTCGGGTGGACCTGCGGCAAGGATTTCCGCTGCTCACGACGAAAAAGCTGCATATGCGCTCCATCATCCACGAGCTGCTGTGGTTTTTGAGCGGCAGCACGAATGTGAAAGTTTTGCAGGAGAACGGCGTGACGATCTGGGATGAGTGGGCGGATGAGGACGGCAATCTGGGACGGGTGTACGGCGCGCAGTGGCGCACCTGGCTTGGTCCGAACGGACAAGTTGTAGATCAGATCGCGAAGCTGATCGACCAGTTGCAGGCGAACCCGGATTCCCGCCGGCATCTCGTCAGCGCCTGGAATCCGGCCGAGGTGGACGGGATGGCGCTTCCGCCCTGCCATTATGCCTTTCAATTTTATGTAGCGGAAGGCCGGCTGTCATGTATGTTCCAGATGCGATCGGTCGATACGTTTCTGGGGCTGCCGTTTAATCTGGCTTCGTATGCGCTGCTGACGCATATGATCGCGCAGCAATGCGGGCTGGAGGTCGGCGAGCTGATCTGGACGGGCGGAGATGTCCACATCTATGCGAACCACCAGGAGCAGGTTCAGCTCCAGCTGACGCGCGAGCCGTATCCGCTGCCGACGCTGCGCATCATACGCAAGCCGGAGTCGATATTTGACTATCGGTATGAGGATTTCGAATTTGTCGATTATCAATCGCACCCCGGCATCAAAGCGCCGATTGCGATCTAGGAGGGCGACCTGTTGATCACCTTTATTTTTGCGATGGACGAGCAGCGCGGGATCGGCGTCAATAACAAGCTGCCGTGGCGGTTGCCGGCTGATTTGCAATTTTTCAAGCAAACGACGATGGGCAAGACGATTTTGATGGGGCGCAAGACGTATGACTCGATCGGCAAGCCGCTGCCCGGCCGGACCAATGTGGTGCTGACCCGCGACGCCCGGTTTGCGCCGGAGGGCTGTCGTGTCGTCGGCTCCGTGATGGAGGCGGTGCAGCTATATGGACGGGGCGGCGAGCAGGCGGACGAGGAGCTGTTTGTCATCGGCGGCGCCGAGGTGTTCCGGCTGCTGCTGCCGCATGCGGACCGGATGATCGTGACGGAAATCCGGCATACGTTTGCCGCCGATACGTTTTTCCCGGAGCTGGAGCCGGGCGGGTGGCAGGAGGTGTCCCGCACAGCGGGTGTACGCGACGAGAAAAATCCGTATGATTACGATTTTGTCTTCTATGTGCGGAAGCCGGGTCAGGATGGTTCCCCTTTGCCTCACTAGAGGCTGGGCGTGACATGTTTTCTTCAGAAGGGAATCGGACTGAACAGGAACATAGTTTGCTAGGATGTCCGAGAAAGCGGTGGAGAGTATGCATACGAGTAAAAGCCTGATGAAGCAATTGGAGCAATTGGGAATCGACAGCGCCGGGACGCTGTTGGTCCACTCTTCGATGAAAAGCATGGGACCCGTCGAGGGTGGAGCAGACACCGTTCTGGATGCGTTGACAGCGTATATGAAGGATGGACTGCTGGTGCTGCCCACACATACGTGGTCCTATATCAAGGCGGATAATCCGAAATTTTACGTAGCTCAGTCCCCGTCCTGCGTCGGCATATTGCCTGAGCTTTTTCGCAAGCGGCCGGGTGTCGTGCGCTCGCTGCACCCTACGCATTCGGTGGCGGCTCTGGGCACGGATTCGGCTGAGTTTACGCAAGACGATCACCGCTTCGATACGCCATGCGCCAGAGGCTCCTCCTGGGGGAAGCTGCTGGACCGAAGGGCGACCATCCTGCTGGTGGGGGTTGACTTGAAGCGCAACACCTTTATACATGGCGTCGAAGAATGGCTGGACATCCCCGGCAGACTTACGGATGGTCATGAGAGGCTGTACACCGTTTTACCCGATGGAACCGAAATTCCGGTGCCTTCCCGCAGACATTGCGGACTGTCGTGGTCGCAGCATTTCTGGAAAGTGGATGAGGTGCTTGAACGCGCAGGCGCGATGTACAAGGGACAGCTTGGCGATGCGGTGGTAAGGGTTTGCGACGCTGCAAAGGTAGAAGCCGTCCTAACGGACATGCTCAAGGCTAATCCGGATTTGTTTTCGGATAATGATCCGCTGCGGTAAACGGAAGCTTAGCTTGACCGGAAATTTCGCGGGTTTCGCATGTGCCGCATAGTTATGGCGCAGGGGCTGTGCGGAACAGCTGCCCGGCTGCTCTACGCTCGCATTAAAAAATCCTCCGCACTCACAGCTGCTGTGAGTGCGGAGGATTTTTTGCTCGGCCGCGGATGTGCGGATGTTTGTTCAAGCTGCTGTTATTTCACCGCTGCCGCTGCTTCCTTCACCATTTCGGTATCGGAGAGCAGGCCGCCGCCGGACAAGTACCAGTAGTTGGAATCGAGGTACACGATTTTGCCGTTTTTATAAGCGTTCGTTTTCTTCACCAGCTCATTTTCAATCACTTCTTTGGCTGGCTTCGCGCCCGCTGCGCCGGTAGCCGAGTCGCGGTCGACGACAAACAGCACGTCAGGGTTTTTCTCGACGATATATTCGCTCGTAATGCTTTGGCCGTGGGTAGCTGTATCCAGCTTGTCATCGACCGCCGCAAAGCCATATTGCTCATGAATCATCCCGAAGCGCGAGCCTGGACCGTAAGCGCTCAGCTTGCCGCCGTTCGTCAGGACGATCAGCGCTTTGCCTGCCGCGCCCGCTTTGCCCTTCAACTCGGCGATGGAGGCGTTCAGCTTGGCCAGCTCGCTGGTTGCTTCCGCTTCTTTGCCGAATACTTTGGCGACATTATTCAGGTTTGCGGCAAACGAGGCCGTGTAGTTTTTATAATCGGAAGCCATCGAAATCGTCGGCGCAAGCTTGCTCAGCTCCTTGTAAGCTTCCCCGGTTCTTCCGCCGATGAAGATAACGTCCGGCTTGAGGGCGCTCAGCTTCTCGTAATCCGGCTCAAACAGCGTACCGGCATTCACGTATTTGGAGTCGGCGTATTTGGACAAATATTTTGGAAGATTCGCCTGCGGGAGAGCCGCAACCTCGATGCCGAGCTTGTCCAGCGTATCCAGCGTCGCATAATCGAAGACGACGACTTTCGCAGGCTTGCCTCTCAGCGTAGCGGTGCCGAGGGAATGGGTGATCGTAATTTCCTTGGCTGCTTCAGGAGCCGGAGCCGGAGCCGGTGTTGCCGCTGGCGCCGGGCTGCTGCCGGTGGTCGCGCCGCCTCCTGTTGTAGAGCCGCAAGCGGACAGCAGCAGCGAGCCTGCAATTGTCAAAGCGAGTAGGGCGAATGATTTTTTCTTTAACATAATGAACACTCCTATACGATGTAGTATGTAATGTAGCGCGCGGACAGGCAGCCCCCCCACCCCCCGCGACGGCTCATTTGAAATAAAGACAAACCTTGCTGCCATTAATCATGTGCACCGGAATATCCATGTCGTAAATTTCCATCAGCGCGCCGGGCTCCATCATGTCATCCGTTGCGCCTTCGCGCACGACGCGGCCATCTTTCAGCCCGACGATATAATCCGAGTAAGCGGAGGCGAAGTTGATATCGTGCAGCACCATCACGACTGTCTTGCCCCGCTCGTCCACCAGCCGGCGCAGCACCTTCATCATCTGCACCGAATGCTTCATGTCCAGATTGTTCAGCGGCTCGTCCAGCAGGATGTAGTCGGTATTTTGCGCCAGCACCATCGCGATAAACGCCCGCTGGCTTTGGCCGCCGCTGAGCTGGTCGAGGTACTTGCCGCGGATGTCGCCGAGATTCATATACGCGATGGCTTCCTCGACATGCTCGCGGTCCTCCTTGGTCAAATTGCCGCCGGAATGCGGGAATCTGCCGAAGGCGACCAGGTCGCCAACGGTCAGCCGGACATGGATCGTGTTCGACTGCTTGAGGATGGAAATTTTTTTGGCAAGCTCCCGGGTATGCTCAGCGGCTACCTGCATGCCGTCGATCGTCACCGTGCCCTCATCCATCGACTGCAGACGGCTGATGACAGACAGCAGCGTGCTTTTACCGGCGCCGTTCGGCCCGATGAAGGAGGTGATTTTTCCCTTGGAGATGCGCAGTGAAATATCGTGAATGCCGTGTCGATCTCCATAACGCTTCGATAGTTGGCTGACCTCGATCACAATTTGTTCTCCTTTAGCAATAAGTAAAGAAAATAAATACCGCCTGCAAAATTCAAAATGACACTCAGCGCCGTCGAAAACGAAAATACCCGCTCGAACAGCAACTGTCCGCCGACCAAGGCAATGATACTGACGAGAATCGCAGCGGGAATCACGAGCCGGTGGCGGTAGGAGCCAATGAGCCGGTAAGCGACATTCGCCACGAGAAAGCCGAGAAACGTAATCGGCCCGACAAGCGCCGTCGAGATGGAGACGAGCAGCGTAACCGCGACCAGCAGCCGCTTCGTCATCCGGTTGTGGTCTACCCCGAGATTAATGGCATGCTCCCGGCCGAGCGCCAGCACATCAAGCAGCTTGAAATCTTTCCGGAACCAGACAAGCACAACAAGTGTCAGCCCCGACGCCAGCAGCAAAATATCCGTGTTCACCGCATTAAAGCTGGCGAACATTTTGTCCTGCACGACGGCAAACTCATTGGGATCAAGCAGCATTTGCAGAAACGAGGACAAGCTGGAGAAAAACGTCCCGCAAATAATGCCGACCAGCAGCAGGTACAAAATATGACTTCCTTCCTTGCGGAACAGCAGCTTGTACAGCAAGCCGGCAAACGCCGTCATGACGACAAGCGCCATGACAAACTGCAGGTTTTTGTCCATAAAGGTCAGCTTCGTTGATCCCAGGAAAAACACAACCGCCGTTTGCAGCAGCACATACAAGGAATCAAGCCCGATCAGGCTCGGCGTCAAAATTTTGTTCTGGGTCAACGTTTGAAAAATGACGGTGGCGATGGCGATCGACGTCCCGGTCAGCACGATGGCGGCCAGCTTCTTCGCCCTCCGGGGAATGATATAGTCCCAGTTGCCGCTGGCATACAGGGTCATAAATACGACGATCAGCGCCAGAGCGATAACCGCCAGCAGTACCAGCTTCCTACGATCCTGCATACATATTTCTCCTTACCAGCAAATAAAGGAAGATCGCGCTGCCGATCACGCCTACCATCAGCCCGATTGAAATTTCATACGGGAAAATCAGCAGTCTGCCGATGATATCGCAGATGAGCACGAACAAAGCGCCTACCAGCGCCGTATGCGGCAAGTTGCTGCGCAGCCGATCGCCTTTGTACAAGGAGACGAGGTTCGGAATGATCAGCCCCAGAAACGGCAGCGAGCCAACCGTCAGCAAAATGACTGCCGATACAAGCGAGACAAGCGTCAGCCCGATAAACACGACCTGCTTGTAATTCAGCCCAAGATTGACGGCAAACTGCTCGCCCATCCCCGCAATCGTAAACCGGTCGGCGAACACATACGCCACGATCAGCAGCGGTACGCTAATATACAGCATTTCATACCGGCCCTTCAAAATGGCGGAGAAATCGCCGTGCAGCCAGCTCGACGCGCTTTGCAGCAAATTGTACTTCAAGGCGACAAAGCTGGCGATGGAGCCGATGATGCTGCCGAACATCAGCCCGACCAGCGCAATCAGCACCGGGTCCTTGAACTGAATGCGGCTGAGAATATGCATGAACGCCATCGTTCCCGCCAAGGCAAATACAAAAGCTATCAAAATTTTGAGCAAAATGGGCGCGCCGGGAAAAACCAGCAGCGTAACTAATACGCCGAGCATCGCCGATTCATTCGTACCGGCTGTCGAAGGCGAGACGAGCCGGTTACGCGCAAGCTGCTGCATCAGCAGTCCGACCACACTCATTCCCGCTCCGGCGATTAAAATGCTCAGCAGCCTTGGAATCCGGCTGATCACCAGCACTTCTTGCTGATGCTCGGTCAAGGCAAACAAATCGGTTATGCTTAAATCCGAGACGCCGACGAATAAAGAAAGCACGGAAAAAATCAGCAGTGCCGGCGCCAGCACATAAACTCGCATAGTGTTCTTCCAATCTAATTGATATCAATTATCATTTTCATTTTCGATCGAAGCCTATCTTAACAAGGTCCATTCGAAAACGGAATGGACTTTTTGATAGGCAGATGGATTTTTCATTCATTTACATGTTTTTTTTGACAAGAATATGACTAACGATCTGATCTATGAGCAGCATGTGCATCGAGGCATTATAGAGGAAGGGCTGTTCGAGACGAATAAAAAAGCAGTGCGCGTCGGCGCCGGCCGGCTTCAGGCTGCGCCATTCCTGCGCCATTTGCTGCAGGGTGGCTTCGGAGGCAGGGTATTCGATCAGAAACAAGGCATTGTCGCAGTCGAGCTGTGCCAGCTCGCGCAGCGCGGGGGTGTCGATCACATGCAGCTGCTCAATAGCGGACGGGGCCTGTACCGCCAATTCCTTATAGATGAAGTTGGTAAACTTGGGCATCCCGGCTCCATAAAGCCGGAACGTGCCCGGTCGGGCGCTGATAATGAGAAACGGCGTGGAGCCAAAGGTTTGGCTCACATACTGCCTGGCGTTATCGACCTTGCGCTCAAACTCGGCCAGCCAGCGCCGGGCGACAGACTGCAGGTTAAACAGCTCGCCGAATTCAAGCAGCCGCTCCTTCCAGTGGCGCTGATGCCATGGGATAACCTTGACAGGCGCGATGTCAGCCAGCTCTTGCTCCAACGTCTTCTCAACCGGTCCCGTCAAAATCAATCGGGGGCGGCTGCGCCGGATTTCGGCCAAATAATGCTCTTTGTTCGCGGTATCGAGCTCCCAGTCCCGCTTCATCATCACACGCGGCGTAATGCCAAGCACCGACAAGTCGCCGACGAAAATGACGGTCAGACTGGCAAGCGCTACTTGGGCGCGCGAGGCAAAGACGGTTGGCGTTACGCCCATTTCCTTCTTGAATAACCGGCTGAAATAATATTCGTCCGCGTAGCCGACCGCATGGGCCGCTTCCGCGATCGACATGTCGGCGTCGGCAAGCAGCCGGAGGGAGGCGTTTAGCCGTGTCGTCATCAGAAATTTATGCGGACTTAACCCGACATGCTTGTGGAACTCCAGGTTAATTTGCCGTACGCCGATCCCCGAGCTTTTCGCCAGCTGATCCATATCCAGAGGGGCGGCGTAGTTTTTGGAAATGCGCTGGCGCAGCGCCTCGACCACGCCGGTACGGCTCCTTTTCTCCGGCGCTGCCCATACGTCAGACGTAAGACAGACCGAAGCGAGCGCATACAGATGGGATTGCATGCGGAAGTAATCCGACGGATGGCTATGCTCATCATGAGCGATGAATTCGGCGAGCAAATTTTTAATTTGCGGCATCCGGAAGCCTTTGGGCTGCAGCGAGCCGGTCAGGCTGACCGCGTCTTGACCGGAGCGCAGGCGGAACATGATGACGACGAGTATGGAGCCTAGCGATGCGCTCAGCTGCACGTCAGCCGGCTGGCCGGCCGGAAGGTACAGCAGCTCGCCAGCCGGTACGGTGCAGTCATCCAGGCTGTCAGATTGGGGCGTGACGTATAAGTCCGCGCTCGGACAGATGAGGAAGCGGTGCAGGCCGCCTGCCGTTTGCCGGTACGGGCTGCCGGGCTCAAGCGGCACCTCGCGTGTTTCTGTATATTGCAGCTCAATATGTGCAAAGTTGACAGGTGCAGGATTAGAGGGCTCCATGCGATCCACCTTTCCTCCTTGTAGCGTGAATATTGTGCAGGAATAACACTTCTATTGAAAAAGGGTGTTCATTAAATCGTACTGGTTTTGTGCAGCAAGCGTCAATGTTATCCTCAGGAAATGACGGAATGAAACGGCTGTCGTTCGCGCATGTTAAGTGCGCAGGCCCATTTACAGGATCGAGAGGAGCATGCTGGTATGACCGATATCAACCAACATCAGATGCCGACGAAGCATGTCGTCGACAACGCGGAGAAGGCGATTCAGATCGCCAAGGATGCGGAGATGGCCGTCCGCCACGCGCAGCTGGAATCCAACCCGCACAAGCTTGCGGCTGCGCTGGCCGAGCTGGAGGCGGCGCAGCAGCAGCTGGACAAGGCGCGAGCGCAGATGGCTTCGCGGGATGCCGAGCATCAGCAGCAGGAGCTGACGCAGGTATGGGATCAGCTGACGCAAGCACAGCAAAGCCTGGATGCGACCGCATCGAATACGCATCAGCCCAAGCAGGTGCGTTAGCCCGGTCAGCCCGGATGACCCTGCTGGCCCTGATGGTCTGTTCTGAGAAGCAGGGCCTTGCCTTGCAGACGGCAGACGCGGACCGCACAGCCTAACATGCTGTACAAAACAAGAGCCTCGGCGATCCGCGATGCATCGTGGACAGCCGAGGCTCTTTGTTTAATGTCATCTAATGAAACACAGTCAAGTAAAGAGAGCAAGCCTTCAGGTTCGAGGCGCGAACAGGCCGGGCAAGCTGTCTGGAAGTCCGGATCAACCGGCAGGTCAGCTCCGTCATCTCAGAGGGCCCCGGTCAGCTGATGGATCGCAAGCAGCGTGAACGTCAGCAGCGTGCTGATAAGCGTATATTTCACAGCCTTGTCGGAAACATGCATCGCAGCTCTCTCCTTTCCTTCAAGTCGGATGGTTTTCCTTCATTGTAACGCAAGCCGGGCAAGGTTCGTGTTAAGATTTCATAAAGGGCTCCTGCGTGCCGGAACAGCCGCTGGGCGGCCTAATCGCTGCTGCGCATGGCGCGCAGCTCCTTGAGCGAATAAAACGTGCCCCGCCAATAAATGCCGCCCCGGCGCAGCGTCAGCCCGACGGAGCGGACGACCACATACACGAGCAGCAGAATGGTCGCGGGCAGCACCAGCAGCTCACGGCCGCCCTCCCCGGTGATGGAACGAACCAGCAGCAGATAGACGGTCAGCAGCAGCAGGGCAGAGGCTCCGAAGCCCCAGGCCGCCCAGCCGGGGGCAAACAGCCAGCCGACAAGCGGGAGCAGAAACAGCGCCAGCTGCCCGACGACGCCAAGCGCAGCCAGCCACAGCCGGTAGCCGAAGCCGGCGAACAAATTTTTCTCCAGTCCTTGAACGGCTGCCGACATGCTGCCATACCATTCCACCTCAAGATGGTTGACGCCCGATGCAAGCCGCTGGCGCAGCCTGCGCCGCTTGACCCGCCGTCCAAGCTCCAGGTCGTCGTCCGGCCGCATCGCAAAATCGCGGTGAGTGCCGATCGCTTCGTAAGCGCGGCGGGTCATCATATTAAAAGCGCCGATGCCCATTCCGTGCTGGTGCTGGAAGTCGTCGTTGGACCGCCAGGGGCGGACGTAAGCGCTCAAGGTGAAGAGAAAATAATGAACAAAAGCTTTCAGCCACAGCCCGCGGGCCCTCATACGCGGCGCAAGCGTCAGATGGTCGGCCTGCTCCTGCTGCATATACGCGACGGCGTCTGACACCGCATCGGGCGAAAACAGCACATCTGCATCGGTGAACAGCAGAATGCTGCCTCTCGCTTGCGCATAACCTTGATACAGCGCATGGTTTTTGCCGATCCAGCCTGCAGGCAGGCTTGTGATATGAATGATTCGCAGCGGTACGGCGATGCCGTCCCGGCGCTCCGACCAGTTGCGCAGCTCGTCAAGCTGCCGCCCGGTCCGATCCTGCGAACGGTCGTTGACAACAATGATTTCCAGTCGGGGATACGTCTGATTCAGCAGATGCTTCACGGTGTCGGTAATCGTTGACTCCTCTTCCTTGGCCGCAATAATGACGGACACGAGCGGGTAGTCAAACAACGCCTGCTTTCGGGCAAGCTCCTCCCTCCGGTTGCCGGGGGACGGGTCCATCCGGCGGATCAGCGTCTGTAGAGCTGTATTACCCGCAAAGTGCGGAAGTGAAAACATCCAGCGCCGCGCACGCAGCGTATCCCACAGCAGCGCCAGCCAATAGCCGAGCGCGCACAGCGACAGGAAGCCAAGCAGACTCATGAGCGGCACCTCCATCTGTTACCGGGTTTGTCCGAATTATAGCATGCGTCGACAGTCTTCAACAAATGTTGCCGAGGCGGCACAGAGCTGCAGGGGGCGGCGAACGATGACCGGCGTCCATCTCGGCCAAGCGTCAACAAAGGGTTGCCGGATTCGCCGGACGTACAGTATGCTACATGTACGTGACAGGCCGTCAGGCCATGCCTGGCGGCAGGCGAAGCATAATTCGGACGGGAACAGGTGACGTGAAATGGACGAACATGCGGCTCAGCCGTTATTCCGGAAAAAAGTAAAGGGCGGCGAGCTGCCCGCATTTTTGCATACGATTCGCGAGCAAGGAACGACACTGGATCAGCTGCTGTTTGTATGTGTAGGGACGGATCGCTCAACGGGCGATGCGCTGGGTCCGCTGGTCGGCTCACTGCTGGAGGAGGCCGGTTACCGGCGGGTGATCGGCACGCTGGCGCATCCGCTGGACGCGAGCAACCTGCCGCAGCGGCTGGCCGCTGTGCCAGCGGGCGTAACGGTGCTGGCGATTGACGCCTGTCTCGGGCAGCCGCTGTCCATTGGCAGCTACCAGGTGTCCAATCGGCCTCTGGCGCCGGGCAAGTCGGTCGGCCGCCAGCTGCCGCCGGTCGGCACGTATTCGATTGCGGCGATTGTGAACGTTGATCAGGGACAGAAGTATGCGCTGCTGCAAAGCACCTCGCTGCACGTGGTCATGACGATGGCTAAGGAAATTGCGGCGGCGATCCGCCATGTATTTCCGCTTTTTCCGGGTGCGGAGGCGGAGCTTGAGGCCGGAGCGGCGCGCAGCCCGGAGGAACGGGAGGGACGGCGATGAAGGAGCTTGGCGGAGGAGAAAGCGGACACGGCTACAAGCCTCGCGGGCGGGCGGACTGGAAGGACGTGCCGCTGTCGCGTGTCTATGGCCTGTTTCGGCCATACCGGTTTTCGCTGGCGGCCATCTTGACGCTGGCGCTGCTCGGCGGCGTCATCGGGCTTGTGCCGCCGCTTGTAATGAAAGAAATTATTGACCACGCGCTGCCGCAGGGCGACAAGCGGCAGCTGATGCTGATGGTGGCGCTGATGGTGCTGCTGCCCTTGGTCAGCGGCCTGCTGGGCGTCTGGCAAAACCATCAGAACACGAAGGTAGCCCAAGGTGTTATGCGTGATCTGCGACAGACGCTGTTTGCGAACCTGCAGCGGCAGTCGCTCGGATTTTTCACCGATGCCAAGTCGGGCGAGATTATCCAGCGGCTGACGGGTGACGTCCAGTCGGTGCAGTCGGTTGTATCGACACTGATCGTGTCCACCATTACCCAATCGGTCATCGTGGTGACCAGCGTCTGTATTCTGGTGGCGCTTGATTGGCAGCTTGCGCTGCTGGCGGTGGCGATTTTGCCGATTTTTCTGCTGCCGGTCCGCCGTGTCTCGGCGATCCGCAAACGGCTGCGCATCGAAACGCAGAAGGTGCGCGGCGATATGTCGGCGAAGCTTGGCGAGCTGTTCGGGGTGTCCGGCGCGCTGCTGACGCGTATTTTTCAGCAGGAGCCGGCCCAGCAGCGGCAGTTCGGCGAGCTGAACGAACGGGTCATGGAGCTGGAGCTGCGGCTGAATTTGGTTGGCCGCTGGTTTATGATGGTCATCGGCGTGCTGGGGCCGCTCGGCACCGCGCTCATTTATTTGTACGGCGGGTGGAAGGTCATGGAGGGGGAGATGACCATCGGCAGCATCGTAGCCTTCGCGGCATATCTGGGGATGCTGTACGGCCCGGTCGGCACGCTGCTGAACCTGCGGGTGGAGCTGGGTACGGTGCTGGGGGTGTTCCAGCGGCTGTTCGAATATGCCGACCTTGTTCCGGAGGTCGCCGACCGCCCCGGTGCGCGGGAGCTGGGCGTTGCGGCGGGCCATGTGGCGTACAAGCAGGTGTCCTATGCGTACCAGACGGGACAGGAGGCGCTGAGCGAGATTTCCTTTGTCGCCCGGCCGGGCGAGGTCGTGGCTATTGTCGGACCGAGCGGGGCAGGGAAGTCAACGCTGATCGGCATGCTGGCCCGGCTTTACGACCCGACAGACGGCGCAGTCGAGATAGACGGGTCCGATTTGCGCGAGCTGACGGTTGACAGCGTGCGCGCCCAGGTGGCGTTTGTCACCCAGGAATCGTTTCTGTTCCATGATACAGTCCGTCATAATTTGCTGTTTGCCCGGGCGGACGCAACCGACGCCGAGCTGGAGGAGGCCTGTCGACAGGCCTACGTTCATGATGTGATCGCGTCGCTGCCGCAAGGCTATGACACGACTGTCGGGGAGCGGGGCCACCGGATGTCGGGCGGCGAACGTCAGCGGCTGGCGATTGCCCGCGCGATTTTGAAAAATCCGCGCATTTTGATTCTCGACGAAGCGACCTCGCACCTGGACTCCGAGTCCGAGGCGTTCGTGCAGGCTGCGCTCGACAAGCTGATGATCGGCCGCACGACACTCGTTATCGCTCATCGGCTGTCCACCATTTTGGCGGCTGACCGGATTATTGTACTGGAGGGCGGCCGGGTCGCCGAGGAAGGACGGCATGAGGAGCTGCTGGCGGCAGATGGCTTGTATGCACGGCTGTTCCGCACCCAGTTCGCGCGCAGCGAAGCGGCTGCGACGTGATCGGCGAGGCCAGGCTCGGGCTACCCGCAGCGAGACTATTCATTCCAGTCCAAAATGGGTCGATATAGCTTGTATTCGAACGATTCGAAGCTCTACAACGGATGGCCGCAGTTCAGCTTAGGCACAAGCCAATCAAAGAGGGGTCAGGGGGAGACTTGCTATGATTACGGTAGATCAGGCAAGAAAAAAACAACTGGTATACACGGGCCTTACGGAGCAGGACCTGCACTTTCTTCATCAGCAGAAGGACCATTTTGCGGAAATTGTGGACAGCGTCGTGGATCAGCTGTATGACCGCATTTACTCGCAGCCTGAGCTGAAAAAAATAATCAGCGCCAACACGACGATTGAACGGCTGAAGGAAACTCAAAGATGGTACTTCATGTCGATGGTCGACGGTAAAATAGATGCGGAGTTTATTGACAGGCGACTGTTTATCGGCAGAGTTCACTCCCGAATCGGCCTAACAACGGAATGGTATCTGGGAACCTACATGCTTTATTTGAATGTCGCGGTGCAGCATTTCCAGCACATTGCTCCCGATCGCTGGATGGATATTATTCTTGCTCTAACGAAAATGTTTAACTTTGATTCTCAGTTAGTGCTGGAAGCCTATGAGCATGACGAGAAACAGAAAATTCAGGCGCTGTCTGACGAAAGACAGGATACGATCGGCAAGGTCAGCAAGGCGGTGCAGGATCTTGCGGCGATGATGGTTGAGCTGAACGGGAGCAGCCAGTCCTTGACTGACTCTGCGGTCCATACGACGGAAATCCAGACAAAAGCTCATCATCGGGTAGAACAGCTGCATGCCAGAGTCGGGGAGATCAATAAAGTAGGCTCGCTGCTGCAGGACATATCCGCTCAAACGCATTTGCTGGGGCTTACTGCGGCGATCGAAGCGGCACATGCCGGTGAGTTCGGCAGAGGATTTGGCGTAGTAGCCGACGAAATCCGCAAGCTGGCCTCCCACTCCAAGGAATCTCTGGTTACGATTAAGTCCAAGCTTGCCGAGATTTCCAATATTCTTCAGGAAGTGCTGCGGGATTCGGTGGAAGCCTCGGCGCTTGCGCAGGAGCAGGCAGCAAGCTCTGAGGAATTAACGTCATTTGTCCGTATGATTAAGTCTGTGGCGAATGAGCTGGAGCAAATTTGATTATTGAGGTTCTCAGCTAGTCCGTGTTAGGCCAAGCGGCCGGCATCTTCCACCGTTGAGGGGGGGATGCCGGCCGCGTTGTTGGAGCAGAAGGGGAAAAGGAGGTGTCAGGAGAACAGCTTCAGGCCGACCGCTGCGCTCAAAATCATCGTGATAAAAAGCAAGCGCCGCGCGTCGCGCGGCTCCCCGTAGCGCAGCATGCCGACGATGGCGCCTCCGGAGGCGCCGATGCCGGTCCAGACCGCATAGGCGGTACCCATCGGCAGCGTCTTCATTGCGATCGACAGCAGCAGGAAGCTGGAGACAAACGCAAGGGCGAGCAGCAGCGCGGAGGTTGCCTTCCGGTCGCGGACCAGTTTGTTCATCATGCTTACGCCCACAATTTCGCAGCAGCCTGCGCAGATTAACAGAAACCAGCTCATGAGCGTTCCCCTCCTGTCGCTGCTGACCCGGCTTGCTTGCCGGTGTTGCCGGTGACAAGCTTGAGACCAATGACGCCAACAAGCATGATCGCGATCAGCGCCAGCTTCGCCATGCTGACCGACTCTCCGAAAAATAAAATTTCACCGACAACGGTCCCGGCGGTTCCGAGCCCGACGAATACGGCGTACACGGTACCCACCGGAAGTACCGTTGATGCGCGAATCATCACGTAGAAGCTGAGGAGAATCGCGATAATGGTGATCGCCCAGCTCCAGACGTCGTCGGCATGCTTGAGGCCGCTTACCCATCCTACCTCAAATAAAGCGGCAACATACACTTGAACCCATTGTTTATTCATGATTGCTTCCCTTCATGTTTACGATTCCGTACAAGCGGCGATCCCGTTCCAGTACATTGACCATACGGCATCGAGCTTCGTATCAAGATCAACCCTGCGGTAATAATAGGTTTGCAAAAACAACCCGTCCATCATACAGTAAAACGACGTGATCAAGTTATCAATCGGCTCGCGCCGAAGCACCCCGGACTGGATGCCTTGCTCGAAGATCGCGCCCAAGGTGGCGTACATCATCGCTTCAGACACCGACAGCTGCTCACGCAGCCGATCCTCCAGCCCTGATGGCGGGAACAGCATGGCCCGTTTCATAAACGTAACCTGCTCCTCGTCAAGCAAATAGCTATGCCGGGCGTCGTCCAGCAGCGTGCGCAGCTGCTCGCGGGCGGGCCGTCCGTGCAAACTGGCAATCAGCTGCTCCAGCCGGCGATTATGCTCGCGGGTGCAGTCCTCCAGCACAGCGACAAACAAGTCGTCCTTGCTTTTATAGTGTGCGTAGATCGAAGGCGTCTTGATGCCGACGGCAGCCGCAATTTCGGATAAAGGAACCCCGTCATAGCCGTTGCGCGCAAACAGCTGCAGCGCGACTTCTTTAATGCGGGCAGATGTCATAGGCAGACCTCGTTTTCCCCTAACTAACGATAATTAGGTCAGTAATAATGGAATAGATTCTACCCGATCCGCATACGTTTGTAAAGAGCGGGACAAGCCCGTTTTGTCGGAAACGATCACAAGGCGAGGTTCGTCCGCATACATATGGGGTATTAGCTGTTATCGCTTTGCTTCAAGGATGAAGCATATGGAAGGAGTTCAAGAGAATGCAGCCTATTCGACACCGAAATTTGCAGGATGCGAGCGGCCGGGTGTATTGCTGTCTGCGAAATAAAGTCGTGAAGCTTGATCAGGAGCAGAAGGAAGAGTTTTGCCAGGGCTGCAGCATGTTTGCAGGCGATGCCGACGGCAAAGGAGTCGACTGCCTGTGGGACGACCTGCGTCCACTTGCGAATCCGTATATTGTGCGCGATCCGGCGAAGGAATGGATCAGCAACCAGACCAAGCACATCTGGCCTCCGGTCAATCATTTGTCGACGATGATGGTTTATCCCTCATGACGAACGCCGCAGGCAGACAGCCAGACCAGCACCGCCGAATCAGACAAAGGGAGAAGCACGCTTCCGGCTGCGGACGCATGCTCTCCCTTTTCCGTTTAAAATAAATCCCACAGCTGCTTGCCGATCAGCAGCGTCGTTACGACGATAAACAGCGGCTTCACGTAAGCCGCACCTTTGCGGATCGCCAGCTGCGAGCCTGCGAACGCGCCGGCGATCATCGCCAGACCCATCGGGAGTCCGTAGCCGACATGGACCGACCCGAGCAGGAAGAAGGCGGACAAGCTGGCAATATTGCTGGCAAAGTTCAGCACTCTGGCATTGGCGGAGGCGCCGACAAAGTCATAGCCGTACAGCAGAAAGACAAACAGCAGGAATGATCCGGCCCCAGGGCCAAAGAAGCCGTCATAGAAGCCGATGATAAATGCGGCGGCTCCGAGCAAGGAACGCGTCACCGGTGTGAGCGGGCGGAGCTGGCCTGTGCCATCCCAGTTTTTTTTGAACAACGTATACAATAAAATGCCGATCAGCAGGCTGACGACCAGCGGCCGCAGAAACGTAGGCGGCAGCAGATGGACCGTATACGTGCCAAGCGTCGAGCCGATAAAAGCAAGCGGAAACAGGGTGAGCACAACCTTGGTGTGAATTTTGCCGGAGGTCATAAAGGACAAGGTGCTGGTCAGCGACGACAAGGCGCCGCCGAGTTTATTCGTGCCAAGCGCCAGATTTGGCGGCAGTCCGGCAAGCAGCAGAGCCGGGAGGGAAACCAGGCCGCCTCCGCCGACGACCGAGTCAATAAATGCCGCGACAAATCCGGCCGCGATTAAAAACAAGAGCATGTCGAGCGCAGGCCATTCCATGAAGCCAATCTCCTTCGTCTGGGCGGGTTCCAGGTCTATTAGTCGAAAACGGTCTAAAAATACGGTACATTTAGTATAGTCAACCGACTGGTATTGTCAATAGTTTTCCCTTTATATGGGAATGTTGGAGTTGTTTCCGCATTACAATTTGGAGGAGGCTTGTTCCTATGAAAACAAAGTCGGAAGCCCGCACGGCCGTTGTGGCCGGGGCAACCGGACTTGTCGGCCGCGAGCTTGTCCGTCTGCTGCTGGCGAGTCCTGCCTACGCGCGTGTCATAACCTTGGTCAGAACAAGCACAGGACTGTCGCACCCGCGTCTTATTGAGCATCGGATTGCCTTCGACAAGCTGGAGGCGGAGACGGACGGGCTGCTTGAAGGCGCGGATGTGTTCTGCGCGCTTGGCACGACGATTCGCAAGGCAGGCAGCCAGGCGGCGTTCCGGCGGGTAGATTACGAATATCCGCTGGCGTTGGGCCGGGCGGCGGTGCGGGACGGCGCGGCCCGGCTGCTGATCGTGACGGCCATGGGCGCCGATTCGGGGTCGAGGTTTTTCTACAATCGCGTGAAGGGCGATATCGAGCAAGCGCTGAAGCGGCTTGGCTTGCCGCGGCTGGTCATTTTTCGTCCGTCGCTGCTGCTCGGCGAACGCGAGGAGCGGCGGCCGATGGAGCGGGCTGCCGCCGCGTTGTATAAGCCGTTAGGCAAGCTGATGCGCGGGCCGCTGGCGAAGTACAGGGCGATTGAAGGCTGCGCGGTGGCCGAAGCGATGCTGCGGCTAGCGGCCGCGGCGGATACGCCTGCCGTCGAGGTGCTGGAGTCCGAGCGGATCGCGGCGCTGGCGGCCAAGCGGGGATAAGGCTGCCAGCGCCGCGATTCCATTTGGCAACGGGGGAACATGGAGGGGGAATGTGACCGTGAGGTTGAAGCTGTTCGCTGCCCAAGCTTCACGGAAAAAAGGCTGATGCCCGCTGCATCAGCCTCCAAATGATTCCCGGAACGCATGCGACAACGCTCCCGATTCGACCTCCCACAGCGCGGCGACATCCGCGCAGACGTGGTCGTCGAACCAGTCAGCCAGCACCTTGCGGTTGCTGCCATGCTCGGCAATATACGGGAGATTGGCCATCACCCGGCGATAATACAGCTCGTCGGCCTCGCGAATCGGAGCCGGAGCGACATAACGTCCCAGCCGTTTGCGCGCCCGGTACAGCTCCCGACTGCAGGTGCGGCGAATTTGCCGCGCCGAGGGCAGCGGCTTCTGGTGCTTCATCGAGTTACCCGGATTCATCAGAGCGTCACCTACCTTCCTGACATAAGGTATGCGTCAGGCGGGGCTGTCGTACCGTCCGAAAGCAACATTTATCCGGGCAGGAAGCCGGGGACCGGGCTCGGCTCGCTCAGGAGCGGGGACTGGAGACGGCGGTCTGGCGCGGCTTCGCCTCCAGCAGCACCATCCCTCCGTAAATGAGCAGAAACAGCGCCATCACGGCTGAGGACATCCGGTACATCCAGGCGTAGCCGCTCAGGGCGGCGATCCCGCCAAGCAGCAGCGAGCCGAGGGCGATGCCCAGGTCAATGGAGTTGTAGAAGGCGGCATTGGCTGCGCCGCGACGGTCAGGGCGAACGGACTTCACCATCCACGCCTGCAGCGACGGCTGCAGCATGCCGTAGCCCGTACCGTAGCATATGGCTGCAATCGCCAGCAAGAGCACCCCGTGCGCATACGACAGCAGGACAAGCCCGGCCATCACCAGCAAAGCGGCGGGCGGCAGCACAGCGCGATGGCCGCGCGTATCGAACAGCTTGCCTGCAAAGGGGCGAACCAGCACGACGGCAGCCGCGTTAAACAGGAAAAACCAGCCGACGTTGGCAAGGCCCGTTTCTTTGCCGTACAGGGCCAGAAAGCTGATCAGCCCGCCGTAGGTCAAGGACAGCAGCATGCTCAGCAAGGCTGGCAGCAGCAGGTCCCGGCCTGCCCGCGGGCTGCGGTCGCCCGGAGCGTCCTGAGCGGAGGGCTTCGCGGCTCCGGCCGACACTGGCTCAGACTGTCCGGCAGCGGACGGAGCCGCCGCAGCCGCCTCCAGCCGGGCCGCTTGCTCTTGTTCTGCGGCAGCGTAGGCTGAGGAAGGACCGACTGCCCCTGCGTCCGATGCGGTCGCCGGGCGCTTGATGCGAATGCCCCAGACGATCGGCATAATGAGCAAACCAAGCCCGGTAGCAGCCGCAATCAGCGTGCCGAAGCCGTACGAGTCGAGCAGCCACAGCCCGATCAGCGGAGCGATCGCCATGGATAAGCCGGAGGACAGTCCGAAGTATCCCATTCCTTCGCCGATCCGTCTCATCGGGATGATATCCGATACCATCGTCCCATAGGCGGTGCTTGTGACACCGAACCCGATGCCATACACAAGCCTGAGGGCCAGAAACAGCAGAAAGCTTCCGGCCAAGTAAAAGCTGAACGTGGCAGCTACATAGAAGATAAGTCCGATGAGCAAAATCGTGAGCCGCGGTCCGGTTTTGAGCAGTCGGCCGACGAACAACCGGGAAAGGATGGCTGTCAGGGCAAACAAGCTGATAACCAGCCCGATATCAAACTGGCTTGCGCCAAATGCGTCTGTCACATAAGCAGGAAGCGCAGGAGTGATCATCTGCAGGTTCAAATACAGCAGCATGTTGCTCAGCGTCAGTAAAATAAACTCACGGCTCCAAAGCCGCGGCTGTTCAGCGGGAAGCGACATCGGATTCACGGGCGGTCGCCCTCCTCGTCCAGAAGCAGCTCCAGCCGCGCAAGGATGCGCAAATGGGCTTGGCGCAATACGGTCAGCTCAGCGCTGTCCAGCTCGCCGAAGATGTCCCGCAGCGCTGCCTGCTCAACCGGCATGACCAGATTCAGCCGGGCGCGTCCCTCCGGCGTCAGGAACACGAGGAAGGAGCGGCGGTCTGTCGGGCTCGTCTCTTTGCGAACAAGCTCCTTGCGGAGCAGGCAATCCAAAATCCGGGCCGTAGTCGGCTGATCCTTTACCGTACGGGCGGCAATCGCCTTCTGGCTGATCCCGTCCGTTTCGGCCAGCCGGCATAAAACTGAAAATTGCTCGGTCGTCATATCATACTCCTTGAGCCGGCCGGACAGCAGATTCGCCATCTTGCGGTGCGTCAGCCCAAGCAGAAAGCCAAGCGATAGGGAGGATAAATCAGGCTGCATAAGTCACCTCTGTTCCTAAATAGTTGTCATGGCAATTATATGTCCGACAACTAAAAATGTAAACAGCCCGGTTTGTTGACCTGCGCGAAGCTGCTTCGGCAGCCAGCTGCCTATTCATCCCGCGCGGAGCTTGTTCAGCCGGCAGAGCCGGTCGGCTAGACGTGCAAGGATGCGGCCCGGACGGGCTTATGATAGAATAGAGGCAGCCGCAAGATAGCTTGTAGAAGAGAGGATGATAAGGTGTCATGGTGAGTGAGCTGCTGCACCAGGGAGTTCAATCCGCGCTTCTGTTTATAGAAGGATTGGGCGTATGGGGGATTTTGCTGGGACTTATGATGGAGGTCATTCCGAGCGAAATTGTTCTGGCTTACGGCGGTTATCTCGTCTTCCGCGGTGAAATAACGCTGACGAGCGCGATCGTATTCGGAACGATCGGCTGCTTGCTGCAGCAGCTGATTTTGTATGCGCTGGGCAGGTACGGCGGCCGCCCGGCGCTGGATAAATTCGGCAAGTATTTGCACCTGAAGAAAAAGCACCTGGACATCGCTGAAAACTGGTTTACCCGCTACGGCCCGGGCATGGTGTTTCTGGCCCGCTTCGTGCCTGTGCTGCGGCAGGCGATTTCGATTCCGGCCGGGATGGCGCGGATGAATTTGGCCGCATTTATGTTTTATACGACGCTGGGCACCATTCCGTGGGCCATTTTGTTTGTCTACCTCGGCCGCGAGCTGGGGACCAACTGGGAGCAAATCGACAAGCTGGCCGCGCCTTACATGAAGCCGGTCCTGATCGGCGCGCTGATCCTGATTGCTTTGTATGTGCTGTGGAAATGGCTGCTTCGCCGCTCCGCCAGCCGCCGGACGAAGGCGGCGGACGACCAGCCGGAGCAGCCTGGCCAGCCGTCCGCCGAGCTGTACGCAGCAAGCGGACGAAACGGCGCTGCGAGCGGACGTGTCATCCAGCAGCTGAACTATATCGGCGGCGCGTATCGCGTGCTGCACGGCAAGCGCGTCCAGGGCAGCAGCAGTCCGCAGGAGATCGACCATCTGGTGATCGGGCCCAACGGCATTTTTCATATTGACGCCAATCCGTGGTCCGGTGAAATCAGCCTGGATCGGCCGTCCGGAACCGGCGAGGAAGCGGACGATGGCGACGAGCAGGGCAATCCGGATCTGACTGCGCCGCTGTACCGGCATGAGTATGTGCTCAAGGAGCTGCTGCGCAAGCACAAAATTCGCGCCGATGTGATCGGCATCGTCTGCTTCACGCACCCGAACAGCCGCCTGGCGGGAACGACCCGCTCCTTCGCCGCCTTGAAGGCCGAACGGCTGGTGCCGTATATTCTCAATCATCGTCCTACCCGGACGCTGTCGCCGGCCGATGTAGCCGCGATTGAGCAGCTGATCAACGACAGCAGCGTCTAGGCCGCCGTTTGGAGGCATGAAGTCGCCCGCGCTTATCCGCCGAAAGGAGGAATTGGAGCGCGGGCGTTTTTTTTGATACAATAGGCCGTAGGAAGATGTTGGAGGAGGAACGCAAGCATGAGTAAAAATTTAAGCAGCAAGCTGAACAAAGGGCTTTCGCCTGAGCAATTTATCCAGAAAATGACCAAAAACCAGGACAAGTTTCAGGAATGGTACGAAGCCTTCGCCTGGGCGGATGAAAGCGACAAAGAGTTTTTCGAGTCGATGAACAACCGTGACGATTTGCGCTGCCTGATCTTGTCCGCTGACTGGTGCGGCGATGTGATCCGCAACGTCCCGGCTGTGCTGCGGGCGCTTGAAATTTCCGGTATTCCGACCGAGCTGCTGATCAAGGAAGAGCATCAGGACGTGATGGAGCAGTTTCTGACGATGGGCGGCGAGGCGATTCCAATCGTTATTTTCACCGACTTCAGCGGCTTCGTCCTCGGCCATTGGGGACCGCGTCCGGCTCACGTTCAGGCTGTGATGAACCAGTTCAAGCAAGAAAACCCGGACCGTGAAGCGCCGGATTACCAGGACAAGATTAAAGTCGCGCGTGAGGAAATGGGACGGCAGTACGGAGAAGGCGCCGGCTATCAGACGGTTATCGTCCGCGAGCTTCGCGAGCTGCTGTCGACGTTCTAAGCCGATGACCGAACCCTTACAACCACTCAAGGTCGAGGTGTTCCAGCTTGGACCGATTCAGACGAATGCCTATTTGCTGACCGTACCCGGCGAGCAAAGAGGGATCGTTATTGATCCGGGCATGAACCCGGGCCCGCTGCTCAAGCGGACGGCCGATCTGGAGATCGAAGCGATTTTGCTGACGCATGCTCATTTCGACCATATGGGCGGCGTGGACGAGCTGCGCAAGGCGAAGGGCTGCCCGGTCTACCTGCATGACGCGGAAGCCGACTGGCTGACCGATCCGAAGCGCAACGGCTCGGCCCGCTGGCCGGAGCTTGGCGTGCTGCTGACGACGGACCCGGCAGAATATGCGCTGGATGACCGGCAGCAGCTCAAGCTGCTCGGCCGCACCTTCGACATTATGCACACGCCCGGCCACTCGCCGGGCAGCGTCAGCATTCGCTACGGCAATTTGCTGTTCGGCGGCGATGTGCTGTTCCGGATGTCGGTCGGCCGGACCGACTTGCCTGGCGGCAACCAGCGCGACCTGCTGGAGTCGATTCACGGCAAGCTGTTTGAGCTGCCGGACGACACGATCGTCTATTCGGGACACGGCCCGAAGACGACGATCGGCTACGAACGCGAGCATAACCCTTACGTGTAGAGGCCATCTACCCTATTTGCCAAGCAAGCCCGGAGAAGACGAGAAAACTCGTTTTCTCCGGGCTTTTTTGCATGTTCCGCAGCGACTGGATAGAGCGGGCATTTGCTTGCAAAGCTCGCTGCTTTGTTCATCCTTTGTCTGCGTCCCCCCCACGTCCCATTGCGACCGCTTGGAACCCCTCCCGCGCATGCTCCGCTCCACGCTGGTCATGTGCGGGCGTAACAGTTGGGGGGACAGCCGCCGGAGCAGGGCAAACGTCTATTTTGCCGGAAAATGGGTGAATACCGTGCTCGGTCTAGGTAGGACACCATAGACTGATGTTGTGTTCGGTACACCAGCACGACTACGACAACAAATCGCGCCCGAATAATCGGGCAGCGAACTGACGAAAGCCGGCCGCAAGCCGGACTTTGCGTACAATCCCCGGAGGTGTTTATGTAGTATGGAAAAAGTTCAACCGATGATGCAGGCCCCGATGCAAGCGTCTATGCCCTCCCCAATGCCCATGCCGATGCCGATGCCGATGCCGGCTCCGATGCCATCACAGCCGATGCACGGCGCTCCGATTAACGTGCATGCCAGCTATGAGGAAATTAACATCTATGCGCCGAAAAAGCATCACGAACACCACCACCACATGCCGACAGCCGTTTCTCCAGCCTATGCGGTTCCGCGTATGAATGCCGCGAGTATTTTGGTGCTGTACATTTTGCTGGTCATCATCCTGCGCAGCTTCCCGCGCTGTTAAAGAGGCCGGCTGCCGCCAGCCGCTGAACGCGTCGAAGCCGCCTCATGTCCGCGGCAGTTGTGGCTGTGGCAAGGCCGTTGCCTGTCAGCTTGACGGGGGACGGCCTGCTTCGTCTGTCCGCGCGGACTGGCGGTATTGCAGCGGGCTCATGCCGGTCCAGCGCTTGAACTGCCTGCTGAAGTGGGACAGCTGCGCATAACCGAGCAGGCCGGCAATTTCCTTCAGGGACAGACCGGGCTGCTGGATCAGCACCTTGGCCTCGTGCAGCTTCAGGTCGGATAAGTACTGCCTCGGCGAGATGCCATACACTTTGCGAAAGACTTCCAGCCCGTAGCCCGGACTGATGCCAAGCGAGGCGATCAGCGGCTCGATCCGCAAGGATTTATCCTGCCCGTCCGCGTCATCAAGCGGAGCATGCGGATGAAAGTTCGCTTTGATCGCCTCGGCAATTGCCGTCGCGTACTGCACCGAAGCGGGGGCGAGGGACACAGGCTCCGCCTGCGCGGCGAGCGCCGTTTGCGCCAGCAAGCCGAACAGCTCGAACAGGCTGGACTGCAGACGGAACCGGTCGGCCAATGTATATTCGCGCGGTTGCCGCCCCAGCTCAACCCAGTAGTCCAGTACGTTGCGCAGCTTGCCGTTTACTTCTGTATGCGCAGGGAAGCAAATGTTGGAGCTGCGAATCATTTCCTGACGAAACAGCGGATCATCGACGTTGAAGTGCGCGGTGAAGTAAGTCATGCCCGTGTCGGACGCACAGCGGTTGGCATGCTTGAAGCCGGGAGGGATCAATATAATATCCCCTTCATGCAGCAAATAGCGGTTATGCTCCATCATCGTTTCCTGCGTGCCGCTCAAAATCAAATTGATTTCAAAGCCAATATGCGTCTCGACCGGCATGGCCCAATCGGAGCTTACATGCTGATGGTGGGCGCCGTAAAACTTCACATTCCAATTAATAACAGGCAACCATTGAATCTGGCTGCTCCAGCCTCCGACAGGCTTGTTTTTATCCATGTTGCTCCACCTTGGTTTTGGGTAATTTTCACGTTGTTTGGACAATCGTCTGCATGGCTACTCTAAATCTATAATAAAGGGGAGCAGTGAGCAAGCCGGCGCCTGTACAGGCAATCAGGGGCGCTGTGCGAAGCAACGAAAACAGGACGGAGGCGGCTAAAGATGAGTGAACAGAGCATGCGCTGGATTTCCAGCACCCGCGAGGCGCGTTGGGTGGACAAGCCGTTGCCGGAGCAGGGCGGCGGCGAGGCCAATCTGACGATTACGGCCGAGCAGTTTCAAACGGTGGAAGGCTTCGGAGGCTGCTTCAACGAGCTTGGATTTGTGGCGCTTAGCCATCTGTCGGAGCAGGAGCGCGGCAAGGTGCTTCATGCGTTGTTCCACCCTGAGGGCGAGCAGAAGCTGAGCTTGTGCCGGCTGCCGATCGGGGCGAGTGATTACGCGCTGGAGTGGTATAGCCTGAACGAGACGGACGGCGACCTGCAGATGGAGCATTTTTCGATTGAACGGGATTTGAATTATTTAATTCCGTACATCAAGGAAGCGCTTTCTTATAATCCGGAGCTGAAACTTTTTGCGTCCCCGTGGAGCCCGCCGACCTGGATGAAATTTCCGAAAGCCTACAATTATGGCACGCTGCGCTGGGAGCCGGACATTTTGCGGGCGTACGCGCTTTATTTCGTCAAATTTATCGAGGCTTACCGTAACGAAGGGATTACGATTCACCAGATTCATGTTCAAAATGAAGTCGTGGCCGATCAGAAATTCCCGTCCTGCTTATGGACCGGCGAGCAGCTTCGCGATTTTATCCGCGATTATTTGGGGCCAGCCTTCGAGCAGCACGGCATTACGGCGGAAATTTGGCTGGGCACCATCAATGCGCCGGAGCCTTGGCAGGAATGGCTGAAAAAATCGACCTCCGATTTCAGCGCCTACGCCTTTACCGTGCTCAGCGACCCGGACGCTTACAAGTATGTAAAAGGAATCGGCTACCAGTGGGCCGGCAAGTATGCGATTCAACGCACTGTGCAAAGCTATCCGGAGCTTCGTTATTTGCAGACCGAAAACGAATGCGGCGACGGAACAAATACGTGGGAGTACGCCACTTATGTATTTAACCTGTACCAGCATTATTTTACGAACGGCGTAAACGGGTATACGTACTGGAACATGGTGCTGGAGCCGAAAGGACGCAGCACGTGGGGCTGGGAGCAAAATTCCATGATTACGGTTGATCCGGCCGCCGGGCAAGCGGTGTTTAACCCGGAATACGAGGTCATGAAGCATTTTTCCCATAAAGTCGCGCCGGGGTCGGTCCGCATTGGCTTGAAAGGGCCGTGGACAGGCAGCGCGCTTGCTTTCCGCACGCCTGCGGGCGAGCAGGTTGTGGTGATCTCGAATCCGTTTGCTGAAAGCAAGGTTGTGCGGCTGGCGACCGGGAACGGCGTGTACGCGTTCGAGCTGGAGCCGGAATCATTTAATACCATTATTTGTTAAGGTGGTGAAGGAGCGATGAGCGGCAAGCTGCTGTATGGGGTGGCTTATTATACGGAATATATGCCGTATGAGCGGCTGGATGAAGATATCCGGATGATGAAGGAAGCCGGCATCAATATGGTGCGGATCGCCGAATCGACGTGGAGTACGCATGAGCCGCAGAACGGGGTGTTTGATTTCGCCCACGTGGACCGTGTGCTGGATGCGATGCATGAAGCAGGCATTCATGTGATCGTTGGAACGCCGACGTATGCGATTCCGACGTGGATGGTCAAGGAGCATCCGGACGTGCTGGCCGTGACGGCGCAAGGGCCGGGCCGGTACGGCGCGCGTCAAATTATGGACATTACGAATCCGACGTATTTGTTTTATGCCGAACGGATTATCCGCAAGCTGATCGGCCATGTGAAGGACCATCCTGCGATTATTGGCTACCAGGTAGACAATGAGACGAAGCATTACAACACGGCAGGACCGAACGTACAGCTTAAATTCGTGAAGTATATGAAGGAAAAGTTCGGCACCGTGGAGCGGGTTAACCGGGAATTCGGGCTCGATTACTGGAGCAACCGGATTAATAGCTGGGAGGACTTCCCCTCCGTGGTCGGTACGATCAACGGCAGTCTGGGCGCCGAATTCGCGCGCTTCCAGCGCAAGCTGGTGACGGATTTTCTCGCTTGGCAAGCCGGGCTTGTGCGGGAATATAAGCAGCCGGAGCAATTTGTGACCCATAACTTCGACTTCGAATGGCGCGGCTACTCCTACGGCGTGCAGCCGGACGTGGATCATTTCGCTGCATCGGCAGCGCTCGATATTGCCGGGGTCGATATTTACCATCCTTCGCAGGACAAGCTGACCGGCATTGAAATTTCATTCGGCGGCGATGTGACCCGTTCGTTGAAGGGCGCAAGCTATTTCGTGCTGGAAACGCAAGCGCAGGCGTTCCCGAACTGGACGCCTTATCCGGGCCAGTTGCGGCTGCTCGCGTTCAGTCATCTGGCGTCAGGCGCCAGCATGGTTGCGTATTGGCACTGGCATTCGATTCACAACTCCTTCGAAACGTACTGGAAAGGGCTGCTCAGCCACGATCTGGCGTCCAATCCGGTGTATGAGGAAGCGAAGACGGTCGGGCGCGATTTTAACCGGCTGTCGCCGCAGCTGATGAACCTGCGCAAGTCGAACCGGGCGGCGCTGCTGGTCAGCAATGAAGCGCTGACGGCGATGTCGTGGTTCCCGCTTCCCGGCGGACAAACCCAGTACAACGATATTGTGCGGCTGATGTATGATGCGGCATTCCGGATGAATGTCGGGCTGGATATCGTCCATCCGTCCAGCGATGCGCTGGATCAGTACGAGCTGCTGCTTGTACCGGCGCTTTATGCCGCCTCGGACGAGCTGCTGGACAGGCTGAACGCATTTGTTCAGCGCGGCGGCCATGTGGTCTATACGTTCAAAAGCGGTTTTACCGACGAGCATGTTAAAGTCAGAACGACCGCACAGCCGGGTATCATTCATGAAGCGTGCGGCATCCGGTACAATATGTTTGTCGAGCCGCAGTCCGTTGCCTTCAAGGACGATCCGTTTGAGGTTGGAGAGGCGGACAATGCCGTGCATACCTGGATGGAGCTGCTGACGCCGACGACAGCCGAGGTGCTTGCCAGCTACGAGCATCCGCATTGGGGAGCCTATGCGGCCATTACCCGCAACCGCTACGGCAAAGGCACGGCGACGTATATCGGCTGCCTGCCGAGCGCCGCGGTGATGGGCAAGGTGCTGGAGGCGGCCGTGAAGGAAGCCGGGCTATGGGGGCCGGACCAGGCGATCCGTCATCCGCTGATTACGAAATCCGGGGTGAATGAGCGCGGAAGGACGATTCGCTATTATTTCAACTATTCCGATCATCCCGAAAGCTTGGCGTATCCGCATGGCGAAGGCGTTGAACTCGTGTCCGGGCTGGCGATTCGCCAGGGACAGCGTGTCGAGCTGCCTGGCTGGGGTTTTATCGTGGTGGAGGAAGCCTAGATCTTAGGGCGTGCTGCTTGCCGCAGAGGCGTCAAGTCGTGAACCAGACTTCCCGGAGGGGGAGTCTGGTTTGTTTGCGTACGGCTCGTCTGTTTGCGCAGCAACACGGACGCGACTTGCTTATTCGGGTTTGGGCTATGATAATCAAGGACGGGGAGCAAATAGCGGCTGCTTGCTGCTTCAGATGCGCCTGCTTCTCTCCGCTGCGCTGGATTTCATCCGGGCTGGCTTTGCTCGACACGCACGGCACCTGGACAGCCGCCTAAGCCAACCGGGCGGCCGCCGCATACCTTATAGCAGCCTATACTGCATAAGGGAAGGGTGAGCTGTTATGATGAGCAAGTTTCCCGGTGTAATCCGGCATATGAATGAAGGTCTGGACGAACTGCGCGGCACGATGGATAAAGTGCAAACGCTTTGTCAGACGGCGGAGCAGATGTCGCCCGTGCTGCTGCAAATCGCGCAGCTTGTGTCGGAGGTGCGCCAGAAGGCCTCCGCTGGCCAAGCTGCGGACCGGCCGATCCGGCTGAGCGAGATAAATACGCGGCCGCGTGCTGGCCGCAGACAGGGGCAGCGCCGCACGGCCGCGTCACGCCGGAACGGACCGGGCAGCCGCCGGTCTGCTGCCGTGGGCAGGCCGCGCCGGTACACTGGCGAGGCGCGGTCGGACAGTTAGCGCGGCGGCTGTGCGCAGCAGGCCCGGATGGAGCGGCAGCACGGGCGTACAATCTGTGCTGCCGCCCGCCGCCCGCCAACGCGGGAGGGGGAGCTCGTAGCGGAGCGGAACAGCGTGGACTGAAAAAGCGAAGCGTTCGTCTTGATAAAGGGGTGGATACCGATGGCATTAATGGAGTGTCAGTTTTATTCGGAGACTTTAAAATTATCGACAGCAATGAATGTGATCTTGCCGCAGTCTACCCGCAGTCAAATCGGGCTGACCGGACAAAGCGGCACGGGCAAGCATCCCGTATTGTTTTTGCTGCACGGCCTGTCGGACGACCATACTACCTGGCTGCGCCGGACGTCGATTGAGCGTTATGCGTCCGAGTACGGCCTGGCCATTGTGATGCCGAACGTTCATCGCAGCTTTTACCAGGACATGGCGCACGGCCTCGCCTACTGGACCTTCATCAGCGAGGAGCTGCCCGCGCTGGCGAGAAGCTTTTTCCCGCTGGCTGAGGAGCGGGAGCTTACCTTTGTCGCCGGCTTGTCGATGGGCGGCTACGGGGCCATGCGGCTTGGGCTGACGCATCCGGGTCGTTTCGCGGCGGCGGCCAGCTTATCCGGCGCGCTTGACGTGGCGCGGCTGGCGAAGGAATGGCTGAACCCGGCCGAGGTCGCAGCCATGTTTGGCTCGGCGGACGGCATCGAGGGCAGCCGGGTCGATTTGTTTCATTTGCTCGCAGAGGCACACCAGGCTTCCGGCTCAGGCTTAGCGCTGCCCAAGCTGTATCAATGCTGCGGGACCGAGGATTTCCTGTACGGCGACAACCAGCGTTTCCGTGCAGCGGCGCAGGCGCTGGCTATGGATTATACGTATGAGGAGCATCCCGGCACTCATAACTGGGCGTACTGGGACTTTACGATTCAGCGTGTGCTGGAGTGGCTGCCTCTACCGTCGTCGCAATATAACGGCTAACGGAGCTGGGTGAAATGGACGGGGCTGGCAGCTAGGAAGGGGCATGGAGCATCTGGATGGCAAGTATTTACTGCAAACCTCAGAAGACACGCTCCCGGCAGAAGACGAATAAATCGCAAAAACGACTCGTCGGCATGAGCCAACGGGTCGTATATTTCTTGCTACGCAATACATCTGACTATCACTTGTTTTTCCTTTTATTGAGATATTTATTGATGGAATCGGAAACAATTGATTGAATAAGGAAAACCATACATACAACAATAAATGTAAGGAAAAATTGTTCCTTTGAATTGAATAAACGCAACAGAAAGTAAATGACAACCGCGCTTACAACTATTGTAATAAATCTAATTATTTTTAAACACCGCCCTTATTATGGTCAAGCCCTCTTTTAGTGGACAATATAAAAAGCCCTAGGATGGAAGCGGAGCTGGGACCCAGCGGGGCGGACGATTCGGGTACAAGCCGGGGCAACCTGGAAGGACGTCCAGGACCGGATTAATCCGCATGGCTGGCGGTCAAAGCGATGCAATCGCAAAACGTGTTTGCCGTTGGCGGCTCTATTAGCATTAACGCCCATGGCCGAGACATCCGCCACGGCTCGCTGGTCAAAAGTGTCCAATTATTTCGTCTGCAGACGGCCGACGGCCAGATTCGGCAGGTCAGCCGCTCGGATCAGGCGGAGTGGTTTCCTTATGTGCTCGGAGGCTACGGGCTGTTCGGTTGCGTGTATACATCATGCGTGGAATTTAATAATATCGAACCAAGGTCCTACCTACATGTACCGAGCAATTCGATGATAGCGTATGGATTAAATTACGTGTTTCAATGGGTACGTGCTGTTCTTGTGAACAGCACGTAATGCCCGATGCCTTAGGTAGAATTTTTATGTAACTTTTTTGGTAATTATGGTTTATTGAGCTCAATGGTTGCATAGTCATTGTAATCGCTATTAATGACAGTAACCTGTACAATGCTCATCTCATCGGAAGTGTCACCTTTTTCAGCAGTAGATGTATATGTGCTAGTCCATTGACTTGTTACATTGTTATTGTAGCAGGCCTGTTGATTAACCACTAAATGGTAGAAAAAGAGTCGTCAATCCGGTAAACTGTTTGTACCCCTACAAACGGCCGGAAGGTGACGACTCCATGAAAAAGTCTAACATGATTCAAGCCATTCTACAAACGGTTCTGAAGCCAGAAGAAGTACAAACGATCATCCAGACGGTGGGCTATGTCAATGTAGCGCGAAAATTCACCGTCTATCACTTGCTTCAATATTGGGTAGCTGCAGCCAGCGAAGAATGGTCTGGGTATCGTTATGGTGCGGATCATGCCGCTCGCAGTGGTCTCACGCCCGTCCACTATTCCAGTTTTTCTGGAAAAGCCGCCGATGTGCCATTTGCTGTGTTTAAACAAGGTTTTCAACTGCTTGTTGGCAAATGCAACCGGGAAACCCGGCGAAAACTGGCATTTCCAAAGGAGCTGCTGCTGCTGGATTCGACGACCATGACCGTGGGAAAAACCCGGCTGCCTGGGGCTCCTTATCACGGAGAGCGAGCTGCAGTGAAACTGCATGTCGCTCTCCGTGCTCAAAATGGACAACCTGTGGAGGTTACGGAAACGATTGGCGCCAAGCATGATGGACCGGTCTGCGAATCATTGGAAAATCCTGATTATATTAGGGTTATGGATCGCGCCTATGGAAAACTGGAGCGCCTGGATCGTTATAAACAAGAAGGGCAGTTCTTTGTCATCCGGCTTCGTGACAACATCCACTTCGAAAAACCGTATGCCCTGCGGCGTCAAACTGTTGCCGACTCCTCCATTATTAGGGATATTACCTGCCAACTCGGAACCCCACAATGTCGGTCGAAGCTACGTCACCGTGTGGTCATCTTTCATGATTTTGAGGGCAGAGAAATTCGCGTTGTGACCGATTTGATGGGAGTGTCGCCGGAACAAATTGCCCTGATCTATAAAGCACGCTGGCAAATCGAAGTGTTTTTTCGCTGGATCAAGCAGCACGTCAACATCCCGACGTTGTTTGGCACAACCGAAAATGCGGTCTATGGCCAGCTGTTCTCCGCGCTGATCGTATTTGTACTCTTCAAATGGTTGTTCGACGGCGCAAAACGGGCATTTCCTCGTCATGCAGATCTCACGTTAGTTCGGTTCACCCGTTTACTTCTTCTTGGTGAACTCCCGATTGAATGGATCATGAGCATAGATCGTCTGCTCTCAACCGATTTTGCTCCCAATACAGTGACATATTCTGGTTAATCAACAGGCCTGCTAACATTTCTTTCTATAGTATGGATAATACGAAATTGGGAGAAGTCATTATAGATGGAGATTTTAAAGAGGGGACTCAACAATTTACAACTAGTGGAACAGGGGATTTTTCTAACTATTCCAATACAATACTGACTATTGGTGCCCTGAATAACAGAATCATAAAGCACTAAACAATCATTGATTTTTCAGCCACATCCCCAGCAAGAAAGTGCTGTTTAGCGAGGTACAGTCCCTTTTATACTGAGTAATACGACTATTGGACTGAAAATGCGTGTCCAAGTCGTGAATCGTTGGAGGAGTCGTGCATACGCACGGCTTTCTTTTTCATTCAGCAGGGTACTACTTCAAGTTAGTACTACATCCAGCGTCAGGAGCAGGTTAAACTGAAGGGGTGACGTTGGAAACGGAAGGATGCTGGGGCGATGAAAAAAAGCTTGGCGCTGCTGCTGCTCGCGATTTTGTGCGCCTGGCAGTATGTTCGAACAGACACGCCTGATCAGGACCCGTTTCTGATCACGGATTACAGTCGCCTGCATCCGGTGAAGGTGGAGAAGGTGGCAGTCGGCCGCGAGGAGGAGCAGCTGGTTCGGCTGCTGAAGGAAGCGCGTGAGCGGAAGCTGACCGTGTCGATCGCGGGGCAGCGGCACAGCCAGGGCGGACATACCTATTACAAGGATGGCATCGTGCTGGATATGACTTCGTTTAACCGGATTTTGGAGCTGGACCCGGCGGGGCGGACGATTCGGGTACAAGCCGGGGCAACCTGGAAGGACGTCCAGGACCGGATTAATCCGCATGGCTTGGCGGTCAAAGCGATGCAGTCGCAAAACGTGTTTACCGTCGGCGGCTCGATCAGCATTAATGCCCACGGCCGGGACATTCGCCATGGCTCGCTGATCGAAAGTGTCCAATCATTTCGTCTGCTGACGGCCGACGGCCAGATCCGGCAGGTCAGCCGCACGGAGCAAGCGGAGTGGTTTCCTTATGTGCTCGGAGGCTACGGGCTGTTCGGCATCATTCTCGACGTGACCTTGTCGTTGACGGAGAACGAGGTGTACCGGACGGCGATGCAGCGCGTGCAGGTGCATGATTATCCCGCCTATTTCGCCCGCGAGGTGCAGGCTGACCCGGCTGTGCGTATGCATCTGGCACGGATTTCGGTGGCGCCGGACTCCTTTCTTGCCGACATGTACGCGATTAACTACAGGACGGATGCGTCGCTTCCTCTTCAGGCGTACAATACGCTAACCAACCGCGAAGCATGGGTTGTTCCGGCGAAGCTGGCCTTTCAGCTGAACCGGATGTCCGACTGGGGCAAAAATCAGTTCTGGAGCTGGCAGGAGACGTATTTCGCCGCTCAGCAGGGCGCGATCATTAGCCGCAATAATGCGATGCGCTCGGAGTCGGCTTTTATGGCGTATCAGACGCCGGGCCGGAATGATCTGCTGCAGGAATATTTCATTCCGCCGGATCAATTTGCCGGCTTTGTTCACAACCTGCGGACGGTGCTGCGGGAGGAGGAGATGAACCTGCTGAACATTACGGTCCGTTATGTAAGCCGGGATGAAGAGGCGGTGCTTTCCTACGCCACAGAGGATGCGTTTGCGCTTGTCTGTCTGTTTCACGTACCGCTGAACGATGCAGCTCAGCTGCGGTTCAAGCAATCGGTCCAGCGCGTGCTCGACGAGGTGATCCGCCATCGAGGCTCCTATTATTTGCCGTATGCCGCGTATCCGAGCCAGGAGCAGTTCGAGCAGGCGTACCCGCGCCACCGCCAGTTTTTCGAGCAGAAGGATCGGCTGGACCCGGAGCATCTGTTTATGAACAGCTTTTATCAACAATACAAGGGAGAGCGGGGATGGAGATGAAATGGCTGATCAGGTCCCAGAGCATCGTTACGCTGGCGGCGGGGATGATTTATCCGTATTACTTGCTTTTCTTGAAAAATCTTGGCAACAGCTACAGCAAATACGGATTGGCGTTTGCGGTGTTTACGATCAGCTCAGCGGCCGTGTCCCATTGGCTCGGCGGCCGGCTGGACCGGCACAGCCGCATGCTGCTGCTGACCGGCTCTCTGGGGATGATGCTGGTTATGCTCGCTTTTCCGTGGGTGCAATCGTTTGGGGTCGTGGTCGTGCTTCAACTGGTCATGGGGATCTGCAGCGCCATGCAAAAAATGAGCGAGCGTGCTCTGCTGGCCGACCACACGGAACCGGGCGCGCGGGGAGAAGCGATGGGCACATACCATTTCTGGACGTCCGCTGCGTCTGGCTTCGCGGTGTTGGTCGGCGGATTTCTGCTCGACTGGCTGACGATTCACGCTTTGTTTTATATGAGCGCCATGCTTTATGGGATCAGCTCGTGGATCGTATGGAAGGGGGCCGTCCGGGAGAAGGGGCGGATAATCTGATCAGAAGCCCTTCGTCACCATCAGGTACAAGACAACAATCGGCAGCAAGGACGAGATCGTGCCGAACACGGCCCACAGCTTTGAAGCCCGCATATATGTCTCGGACATGCTCCCTTGCTCCACGCTTGCGGCGCTGTGGCGAATCATGGCCCGCTGCAAAGGAAGCAAAACACCAATCCATATCATACCGGACACCGCAAACAGTACCAGCGAAGCCATAAGCCAGTTAAAGCCTCCCGTCAACCAATTCGCCTGAACGGCCATAACCATTCCCGAAACAACAAGGAGAGCAAGTCCCGGCAATGTAAATACATAATCGGCCAGCATCACATTGCGAGCAGCGCTATGGATAACCGTCGGATTTTTCCCGGCATCTGCGCGGAGCTTCCAGAAGGCCGCCGTACTGATATTGCCGACAAACATGACAACGCCTACAAGATGCAGAACAAGCCACATACTCATGAGACTACACCCTTTCATTGAATGTTATTGTTGTTTCTTCAGCATCCCGATGATGAACTCAGATATGCCGTCTGCCGAAAAGGAAGGCTCGGAGGCGTTCAAGGAAGAGCGTACGCGTAATCCAAGTGATAACAGCACGAACAGCTCGGCCATGCGGAGGGCGTCAACGGATTCCTCAATGACACCGCTCGCTTGGCCGGTCGTGATCCAGTTCTCCGAGTATTCGAGGGTTGAAGCATAAAAAATCTGAAGCGCCTCCGCTACAGCCGGATCATTGTCCTTCCCGAGCAAATAGATTAAAATCTTGTTGGTTATTTCCCGGCCATCGGCAAGCAGCTGCAAATTGGCGGAAATGGTTTTCATCGGACCATCGAAGCTTCGCACGGCATTTTTCTCCACTTCCCGAGTGAAGCTGGAATTTAACTCGTCAAGCCGCTCCTTGAGAATCCAGGCGAATATTTCATCCTTCGTCTTGACATAATGGAAAATGGCCCCCTTGGAAAGGCCCGATTGCTCCATGATGTCTTTCATCGTAATCAGGCTGCAGCTTTTTTCCCGAAGCAGCTGCTCTGTCGCATCAAGCAATTGCCGAATGGTTTGCTTTCTGCGATCTTCGTTTTTCATCGTATTCCCCCGTTCCTCTAGTCTGCATGCATAGACTTAGATTGAATCCTTAGATTTAATATACAAACAAACCGTCGGTTTGTAAAGTTGAAATTGGTTTGGTCGATGATTACAGAAACTTATTTCGGTACAGCTTGATAAATTCTCTGTTCAAGTGGTAAAATGAAAAAAGGGAACTAGCGTTCCTATTTAGGGCTTTAGGGGCCTAACCCGCTTGGAAGGAAGGGACAAGCATGACCTACGACCGGTACTCCGAAGTAGACGGAGTCATTGCTTATATTCATGAATGCTTGGCCGAGCCGCTGCTGCTTGACCGTCTGGCCAGCTATGCGGGCTACAGCCCTTACCATTTTACGCGGATTTTCAAAGAAAAAACGGGGATGTCCCCGCTATACTACGTTTCTTCGTTACGGCTGCAGAAGGCCAAGGATTTGCTGCTGCGCACCAAGCTGAGCATTCGTGACGTTGGACTGGAAATCGGCCAGCAAAGTCTTGGCACGTTCACCTCGCGGTTTACCGCGCGAGTGGGCATATCGCCTGCCCAGTTCCGCAGCTCCACGGAGCAGACAACTCACGCGTTGCGTTCCTTGCAGCAGCTCGGCGACTGGCGCGAGCGGCATCCGCTGGCCGATGCGCACGCTTACGCAAGAGTGGAGGGCAGCGTGGAAACCGAGGTGCCGTTTCAGGGATTTATTTTACTGGGCTTATTCGCCAAGCCAATCCCTGAAGGGCTGCCTTTGTACGGCACGCTGCTGTCCTCCACAGGACATTTTGTGCTGCACGGCGTCAAGCCGGGGACCTATTATTTGCTGGCGACCTCGATTTCGTGGAAGATGAGGGCGATGGATATTTTGCTGCCTCAAGCCACCCTGCGCACCCGCTCCAAAGCCCCCATTGAGGTCAAGCCGTTTTCCAAGGTTCCACCCCAGCAGGTCAAGCTGTTTTTGCCTCGAATTGACGATCCGCCGATTCTGATTTCCCTGCCTGTACTGATGAATAATTTCTTGAACCGGACGACCCGACACCAGACGGGCAAGAGCTTGTAGCCGGCGGCCGGGCTGCAGCACGGGCGACAGCTGCAGCCGAGTGCGGTCCTGCCCGGTTTTTTCGGGGCTTGTGTTCAGCGGAAGGAAGCTCAAGCCGACTGTTCGCCGCTTGCCCGGCTGCGTCACCCGCTACGCTGCTGCCGTCTCGCGCGTCGCAGCAGGCGAAGGAAATACGGCGCGCCGATGATGGCGGCCATGATGCCGACCGGGATTTCGCGCGGCACGATCAGGATGCGTCCAAGGCAGTCGCCGAGCAGCATCAGGTCAGCGCCGAGCACGGCTGCCAGCGGGACCAGCCACTGATGGCGGCCGCCGACCAGGCTGCGCGCCATATGAGGCGCGATCAGGCCGACGAAGCCGATTGCGCCGACAGCTGAGACCGAGATGCCGGACAAAGCGACGGCAAGCAGCAGCAGCCAGAACCGTTCGCGAATGACCCGCAGGCCAAGCGCCGTTCCCATAGCATCGCCGAGCTGGAAGACGTTCAGCTTGGCAAAGCCGCTCCAGGCTAGAGGGAGCAGCACCAGCATCCACGGCAGCAAGGTATACACCTCGCGCCAGCCCCGGCTCCACAGGCTGCCCGACAGCCAGAGCAGCGCCATATTGATATTTGTAGGATTGGTGATGATCAAGTATTGCGTTCCCGCCTGGAACAGCGCGCCGAGCGCGACGCCGACCAGCGCCAGCGAGGACGGAGACAGCGTCAATTTTCGGCTCAGCAGCAGCAGTAGGGCGAAGGCGGCGAGTGCTCCGCCAAACGCGGCCAGCGGCAGCACAAACGCAGGCGACTTGGGAAACAGGAAAATGGTAGCCGCCGCCGTTAGTCCGGCTCCTTTCGTAATGCCGATCACATCGGGACTAGCCAGCGGATTGCGGATAACGCTTTGCAAAATGACGCCGCCGACGGCCAACCCCGCGCCAGCCAGTATACCGACGAGAATACGCGGGAGCCGTACCTCGTGAACGATAAAATACGACCCGCTGGCTGTGTCCGTCAAGCCGGTGAGGATGCCTGCGGGCGGGATAGGCACGGTGCCCGCGCCCAGGGAGACGATTGCCAGCACAATGAGGATCAGGCTGGCTGAGCTGAGCAGAATGAATGGCTTCATGCGGCGCTCCTCCTGTTCCGGCGGGCCAAATAGATGAAAAACGGCGCGCCGATTGCCGACGTCACTATCCCGACAGGGGATTCGAACGGAAAGGCGATCAGGCGGCTGAGCAAATCCGCATACACAAGCAGTACCCCGCCCAGCAGACCGGTCAGCGGCACAAGCACGGCAAGCTGCTGGCCGACAAGCGCGCGGGCGATATGCGGCACGATCAGGCAGATGAAGCCGATCGGCCCGCAGATCGCAACCGAAGCTCCGGCCAGCACGATGACGAGCAGCAGAGCGGCCAGCCGCACCATGGCGACGTGCTGGCCGAGTCCGGCCGCCACCTCGTCGTCCATCAGCAGCAGCCGAAACGACGGCAGCAGCCAGCCGAGCAGCGCCAGTCCGCCGATGAAAAACGGCAGCAGCATACGCACCTCCGGCCAGCCTGCATGATTGACGGAGCCGACCAGCCAGAACATCATACTTTCAGTGGAATATTGATTCAGAATAATAAAGCCTTCTGTTAACGACGACAACAGGAAGTGGACGGTGATGCCAGCCAGCGCCAGCCGGACATGCTGACCCGGTCCGCTACCCGACGATAACGACCAGACGAGCAGCGCACCTGCGGCAGCGCCGAGGAAGGCGAGCAGCATTGTACCGGCCAGCGATAAGACCGAGGCAAATACAAGCCCGGCGACGACGGCCAGCGCCGCTCCTGCATTGATGCCGAAAATATGCGGCGAGGCCAGCGGGTTTTTCGTCGCCAGCTGGGTAAGCAGCCCGGCCAGAGCCAGTGCGATGCCGACGAGACAGGCCGTCAGCGTGCGCGGCAGACGCAGCGTCTGGATGTACAGATGGACCTTGTCGTGCCCGCGGCCCATAAGCGCATCCGCTAAAGCCGACCAGGATACTTGAGCTTGTCCGAGCTTGAGACTCCACAGCAAGCCCTCAGCCAGCAACAGCCCCGACATACAAAAAAGGAAGAGCAGATACCCGAATCGGCTCTGCTTCCCTTGTTGGTTACTTGTATGCATTATTTGGACCCAAGCTGCTTCACGATATCTTCGGCAATTTTCTCAGAGCCGAGCATGCCGCGTGACAGGGACCAGTCGCGTCGTTCTACCGTAAATACCCGGTTATTGGCAACCGCGTCGATTTTTTTCCAAAGCGGATTTGTTTCCCATTCATTTACAATCGTTGTTTTATCCGTCGGCATCAGGAACAGCGCCTGCGGGTTCGTTTCGACCAGCTGCTCCAGCGTCAGCTGCGGGTAAGCCGCGTTGTTGGCCAGCGGGTCGGTGAAGCCGAGCATGTGAACCATCGAGCCGCTGTAGGAGTGGTCCGAATGGCCGTAGAAGCCCTTCGGGTTTACAACAGCCGGCAGCACAGTAAGCTTTGCTTGCTTCAGCTTTTGCTTCACCTGCTCCATTTTATCCTGATGCTCCTTCAACCGTTTCTGGCCTGCGGCTTCCTGGCCGACAGCCTTAGCCGTAATCATATAGTTTTTCAGCATCTGGTCGTAATCTGCCTGAAAATCATTCAGCACAAGCACCGGAGCGATTGCTTTCAGCTGCGCCAGCGCATTTTTATGCTTGTTGAGATCGGCGATGATCAGGTCCGGCTTCAGCGAGCTGATCAGCTCAATATTCGGCTCGTAACGGGAGCCTACCGAGGTGTACGATTTCAGCTGGCTTTTGACGGCATCCATGAACAGGTCCGGGCTGCTGTCGTCGGCGATGCCAACAGGCTGAACGCCGAGCGTGACGAGCATATCGGTGAAGCTGAAATCCATTGTGACGATCCGTTCCGGTTTTTTCGGAAGCGTGAGCGAGCCTTGCGCGTCCTCGACGGTAACGGAGCCGCCTGCGGCGGCAGGAGCCGGTGTCGGGCTTGAAGGCGCTGCTCCGGACGGGCTGGCTGGAGCCTGACCGCAAGCGGCCAAACTGAAGATGACCATCAAAAGAAAAGAGAGACGGAGTGTACGGTTGATCCAAAGCTGCATAATAACTTCCCCCTGATAATGATAATTGTTCTCACGTTATTGTAGCTATCAGAGCGAAAATAGACCATGTTTAATTTTACGATTAGGCATGTTATATTTTTAGATTTCGTGCAGCCTGCGCTGGTATTCCGTAGGTGAACAGCCCGTTTCTTGTTTGAAAATGCGGCTGAAATGAAAATAATCGGCAAATCCCGTCTGCAGCGCAATTTCCTTGGCTGGCAAGCGGGTTTGGCTGAACATTTGCTTGGCTTTCTCAATCCGCAGGCTGCGCAGGTAGTGAGTCATGGTCATACCTGTATGTTTTTTGAACAACACAGTGAAATGCCCCTCGCTCATTCCGGCCCGGCCAGCGAGCATCGGTAACGTTAGCTTGAGCATATAATGCTCCTTCATATACGATAACGTATCTTCAAGGGTGGCGGAGCGGGCCTTCTGTTCCTGTGTCATTCGGGTTTCGGCCATGAAAATAAATAAAATCCGCTCCATAATGAGCCGTTTGCGCACCTGCTGGATCGCTTCCTCCTCGGCGGAGTCAGGATGAATATCTTCGAACGTACGCAGCAGCTCGTCCAGCATATATTGAATTTTGACCTCGCTGTGCGTCCGCAGCAATCCGGCAAGTGTCCATGCACTGCTCTCCGGATAGACGCGGTAGGTGATGATGACATAATCGGTTTTTTTCGTCCGGGGAACCTGCAGCGTCAGCGGGCCGCGCCCGGACGGGCAAGCATATCCCTGGGTGACGATAACAGGCGGTCCGGCTTCCGGCGTGACGGTCAAGTGGCCGCGCAGCATGACGATCAGACGGTGGCTGTCAACTGCGCCTTCAATGATGCGGGAGCTATCGCCCGAGCCGATCTGTTCCACAACAGGGAGCATCGTAGCAAGTTGAAGGAAATCCATAAGCAGCAGCCCTTTCTGTGGAAAGTCGCGCGGATCAGGGCCACGCCCCGATCCGTCTCTGGATTGATCTTGACACAGCAGCGGTCAGGAGGCAAGCCTGCGGACCGTCTGTTTGCAGACAAAGCACGAAAAAAATCCGGCTCGGAGCCGGATTTTGGTAACGACGAAATATAAGCTTGCATATATGGGAATTATGTGATAATTTAATAAATAAATCCAATCACTATCCTGTAGCTTTCGTGTAGGAAGCATGCCGGAACGGAGCTATAAGAGATTGCGCGGAGGAACCGCCTGCACCATGCCTGCCCGGCATGGTCGGGCGGTTTTTTGTCTGTAAGGCTGGAGGAGTGGGCATTGACGATGCAACAGAGGCAGATCGGCATTCAGATTGGCGGGCTGTTGGCCGGCCGCTACAAAATTATAGGCTCGCTGGGCCACGGCGGGACGAGCCGGGTGCTGCTGGCGGAGGATGAAAAGCTGCCTGGCAAGCGGTGGGCCGTGAAGGAGCTGCAGCTTGAAGCCGCTTCGGATGGGGAACGAGGGAGGCGAAGCGCTAAGGAGGAGTCGGCCGTCCGGCAGGCCATGCTGGATGAGGCCGATACGATGAGCCGTCTTGCCCATCCGAGCTTGCCGGACATTGTCGATATGGTGCCGTTGAATGCGGACGGCTTCTTGTATCTGGTGATGGATTATATTGAAGGTGAAACGTTGCAGGAACGGTTCAGGCGGCTTGGCGGCGTGATGACGGCGGAGGCCGTTGTCGAGCTGGCCTTGCAATTGTGCGGCTTGCTTCATTATTTGCACACCTCAGGTCCTCAGCCGGTCATCCACCGGGACTTGAAGCCTGCGAACTTGATGATCGACGCCAACGGACGGGTGCGACTGATTGATTTTGGCACGGCCCGCCGCTTCAAGCCGGATGGAGAAGGAGACACGGTGAATTTGGGGACGATCGGGTTTGCCGCTCCCGAGCAATATGACGGCCGGCAAAGCGATCCGCGCACAGATTTGTACGGCCTGGGCGCGTTGATGTATCACTTGCTGAGCGGCGGCCTGTATGCGTCACCGGTGCAGCCGGGCCGCTCGCGGCAGCCGCTGCCGTCCGGGCTGGAGCCGATTGTCGCGCGGCTGCTGCACCGCGATCCGGCTGCACGTTACGCGTCGGCGCAAGAAACGGCAGCTGCGCTCACCGGCTGGCTTGCAGCACGCAGCAATGCATTCTCCGCTGGCGGCTTGCCGTCCGGTCCGGGCTGGACGCCCCCGCTTGTCATTGCCGTCGGCTCGCTGTATGCGGGCGCTGGCGCAACCTTCGTTGCATTGGCTCTCGTTCGAGCCTTGCAGGAGCTCGGCGTGCCGCATGCGCTGATTGAACCGCCCGCTCCGCAGTCAGAGCTGGCTGCGCTGCTGTTCGCTGTCCGCAACGAGCCGGTTGGCTACCGATATTACGACGAAGCTGCCCGGGCAGGGGTGGCCCGCGTTGACGGCGTGAGCTGGGAATGCGGCTCCACGTTGTGGCTGCCTGCCTCTGATCGGGGATTGTCGCCGACTGGACTGCCGACTGGACTGCCGGTGGCAGGCGCAGCAGTGCCCGGTTCAGCCGAGTCCTCCGGTCCGCTGCAGGAAGCGGGAGGCTGGCTCAAGCTGGTTCATGCGCTGCGCAGGCCAGTGATGATTGTGGATATCGGCGATCGCTGGGAGCAACCGGAAATTGCCGCATTGCTGGAAACAGTCACCGATATCGTGTACGTCGTCGATCCGTTCATTCACAAGCTTCAGCTAAAGGCAAGCGAGCGTCGTCTTGCTCTGCTTTTGGAGGGGCTGCGATCCGGCTGCCGCCGTCATCCGGTTGCCAACAAATGCACCTCCGCCGCAGAGCGGGCAGCGTGGCTGCGGCTGCTGCCGGAGCCGCCTGTTTGCCTGCTCCCGGCGCTGCCAGTGGAACTGCTGGCCGAGGCTGCGTGGAGCGGCCATCTGCCGACAGAGCATCCGCTCATTTGGCCGGTTGTTCGCGATTGCGCACATGGCCTGATTCGTGAACGTCTGCCGGTTGAGGGAGTCAGAGGCCGCCAGACAAGGAAAACGGAGACATCGTTATACCACAAAATCCGCAATTGGTTTTCAATACCAACTGCCGGGGCAGGAAAAGGGGGATCGTCATGATCAATCGTTATCGCTATAGACTGAGAAAAATGGTTCGGGGGCTGCTGCGCAGCTGGCTGCCATACCGGTACACGCCTGCCTGATGAGCTTGAAGAAAAGGAGGAAGCTTTTTGCTGCGTAAGCCGTGGATCATAGGAGCGCTCGGGGCTGTGCTGATGTCAGGCTCGGTCACCGGTTATTGGTATTTCATGAAGCATACCGAAATGTCACTTCATACCATGGAAACGGTCAAGCCTGTGCGGCTGCTGCACAGCGGCGAACAGATCGAGCCGTCCATGCTGCGGATCGTCCGGATTGCGCAGACTGCTCATGACCCGCAAGCTGCTACAGACCCGCGGCAGTTGATCGGGCGGCGTGTTGCGGTGCCGGTTTCCAGTGAGGAGGAGCTGAGCGGCTGGAAGCTGACCGATACAAGGTTGACGCCGCTTGCGCTGGAGCGATACTTCAGCTTCAAGACAGACGCGGTGGCGAACGTCAATAATATGGTGCGGCGGGGCGACCGTGTCGATGTCTGGATTGAATTTGACCAGCCCCGGCTGGTGGAGACAGGAGCTTCGTCACCGCTGGGCATCGGCGCGGTCAAGATCATCGAGCGGTTGCCGGTGACCAGCGTCAAAACGACGGAAGGCGTTGAGGTGGCCGATGTCGGAGCGGTTGAAGCGATCATGCTGTCTGATCGGCAATCGCTGCAGGCAGCCCGGTCGCGGCCCAACGGCAAGCCGGAAACGAACACGTACATGATGAGTGACGAAGTGTATGAAGCGTTTGTACTCGGCCGGATCGCCGGTACGGTCAAGCTGGCCCTGCCCGATTTGAGCTCGCCGGAAGGCCGCGAGGGTGACGGCAGGGTGACAGAGCTGTTTACGCTGCTGAAGGCGGCAAATGCGTTTACGGTGAGAAAGGAACCGGTGCGCCTGGACGCGGAGCTGTCCGCTGCCCAGATGAAGCCTGCCGATACGTCGATCCAGACACCGGCAGCGGCGGAAGCGGCATTGCCCGCGTCACGGTCGGCAAGCCGGCCAGCTCCGGCGACAGGGAACTCCAATTAGCGACAGCTGTCGGGCAGAACCTTATTTAAGGGAAACGAGAGGAGAATGAACGATGAAAGCATTACTGGCCATGCCGCCGGAACGTGATGGAAGCCTGCTATCCCCGCATGCAGCTTTTCAGGAGCAGCAGCGCAGCGGCAGTGGACTTGTGCTGGTGAATAACCGGGAAGCGCTGCTGGCCCGTCTCGATGACCCGTTTGACGCTATAGCGGTGCATGCGGGCATCTGGGCGGATCGTTTTCCGTGGGAGTGGATGCCGATGCTGCGTCGTCAGCTGCCGCATGTACGGCTGATGGTTGCGCAGGACGAGGCGGTGTTTGATTCGTTTTTGATGGAGGCCGTATGTCGGCTTGGCGAGGCGCTGGATATTGTGGTGCTGCCGGCCGGGCTCGTCGGAAGTGCGGTGATGCGCGCTTTTCACCGCTTTGCGGCAGGTCAGGAGCCTTACGTGGAAGCGGGCGGCCAACTCGTCGGGATGGACCGTGGCGGAACAGGCGCAGTTATCGCGGTCTGGTCAGCGTCAGCCAAGGACGGGGCGACAACCGTCGCCGTCAACACAGCGCTTGCGCTTGCGTCCCGGAGCCAGCAGCGCATAGGTCTGATCGACGCCAATCTCCGCAACCCGGAGCTTCATACGTGTCTCGGCTTGCCGATCAGCATGGCGTCAGCCTTCTCGCTGCGGGCCAGGCTGCAGACGCAGCGGCTGACGCCGGATGACCTGCTCGGCGCCTGCAGGGGACATAGGCAGCATCGCAACCTGCAGGTGCTTACAGGCTCGCCCCGCCGGGATACGGCGGCGGACATGACCCCTGAGATGATGGAGCATCTGCTGGCAGCGGCACGCCGGGCCTTCGATCTGACCGTCGTCGACATCAACGGTTGTCCCGACAACGCTGCGACAATTTGCGCTGTGCGGGAAGCGGATGAGCGCTGGCTGGTCGTTCAGAACCGGTATGCGTCTTATCGCGCGGGCTGGGGCGATTGGTTTGCCTGCTTCTGGTCGTATTGCGGACTAAAGCCGCAGGATGTGTCGCTGGTCGTTAACCGCACCGCCCCGGCCGAAAAGCCGGAGCGCATCGCCGACTATTTGGGGATGAAGCTGGCAGTGGCGCTGCCCAATGTGCCAGGCGGCCTCGGACTTCGCGCTGCAGACGAAGGTTTGCCGCTTTATGGCCGTCCGGAAGCAGATGCATTTTCCACTCAGATTGATCGGCTCGCGGCAACCGTGGTTCAGCCCGTCGAGGAAGTCCGGGCCGGGGCGTTGCCTGAAGCCCGGCTACGGCCCAAAATCGGATGGTTTAGCCGGCTGACGACACATTTGGGCTGAATGGGAAGGAGGAGGGTAACGAATGCAAAGCCTGTCTGCAGACATCAAGGCTGGCTCGCTTCCAGCCGGGGCGGGGATGCGACCGCGTCTGCAATTTGATCCCGCCCGCTATATGAAGGATATGGCTCAGGCAGGCAATCCCTTTCTACGCCATGACCAGGCGATAGGCAGACCTAGAGCGGAAGCGGGAGAAGAGCGGCGAATGCCGCTATCTGAGGCGGCGGTCATGCTGTACGAGCATTTGACGGAGCGCTCGAAGACGGACCACTCGCTTTATGAGGACATCATTCAGGCAGGCCTCGGCGAGCCGCTGGCACAGTGGCGGATGAAGGCAATGATTGATGCGTTGCTTGCCGAATACCGTATACAGGTGACGCCTGCGACGCTGATCCACCCGCTCTCGCCCACGGAAAGCATATTTGCCGAAACATGCGGCACGAGCTTGATTGAGGATTTGTACCGGTTGGACGACGTGGAGGAGGTGCAGGTGATCGGTCGTCACATTTTTCTGCTGAAGGGAGGGCGGATGGAGCGGCATGAACGTATGTTTAGCTCGCTGGACGAGGTGATGCGGCTGCAGGATCGGCTTGCTTTATGCGGCCGGAAGCCGATTAATGAGCGTCAGCCCTTCGTACAGTCCTATATGTGGAACCGTTCGCGGCTTGTGATGACCCGCCCGCCGTATTCGGATGTACCGAGCATTCATATCCGCAACTTTATTGTTCGCGATGTGACCTTGAGTCAGCTGGTCGGGCTCGGAACAATCGACGAACGGATGGCTGAGCTGCTGCGTCTGCTTGTCCGCCATCATGCGAGCTTGCTGATCGGCGGCGGGACCGCTACAGGCAAGACGACCTTTCTGTTCGCGCTGGCGGCGGAAATTCCGGAGCATGAGCGGATTCGTACGCTGGAGAAGGAGTTTGAGGTTGCGCTGCGAGAGCGGCTGCGCGGCACGCGAAATATTTTGGCGGTACGGGAGGTTGAGGATATCCGGCTGTCGATGGAGGAGTCGTTTAAGCCGCTGCTGGTCATGAGCCCGCATTGGGTGATCGTTGGTGAAGCGAAAGGGTCTGAGGTAGCTCAAATGGTGCAGGGCGCGCTTCGCGGACACGATATGATGGGGACGATGCATACGAAATACCGGGATTCCTTTCTGAGCGATGTTGTCGATATGATCAAGCAGGACGGGCGGCAGCACGATACGGGCGACACGATGCGCCGGGTAGCGCGAGCATTTAATATTTTGATTTTTTTACGAATCGTTCAGGTCGGCGGCAGAGCTGTGCGTGTCGTAACCGAAATCACGGAGCTGTCGGTGGACGAGCATCAGCATATCGCCGTGCGTCCGCTTGTGGAATGGCACTACAGGACACAAAGCTGGCGGTTCACAGGACACGTATTCAGCCGTTCCCTGGCCGACCATTTGCTTGCGAACGGGGCTGAGCCGGAGGAATTTGTAAAGCTGGGGGTATGGGAAACATGCTGGAACGATTGATCGGTGATTCGCTGGGCTGGTATGAAGCCGTAAAGCCGGTCATGCTCGGCATCTGGATCATCGGCTCGCTTGGGCTGGCGCTGCCGCTGGCTCATGCGCTTACCGCCTTCTGGTCGTATCGCCGCCGACATCCGGCTTTGTACCGGCATGCCGGGGCGGCAAGGGCTAGCGCGCCGTTGTTCAGGCTGCTGGCAGGGCCGTTGAAGCATCTGCGCGAGGAGCTGGATCTGGCGGAGCTGCGGATCGGGGCCGAGCCTGTAGCGATGGCGATGCTGCTGCTGACGCTGGTCGGCTTCGGCGGATCGGATGTGCTGCTCCAGACGATGTCCAGACAGCTTTCGCTCAGCGCGGCTCCGATGCAAGGGGCGCACATTTGGCCGCTTAGCGTCATGATTGGCGTGCTGACCGGAGCCGCGCCGTATTTCCTGATCCGCTTCCGTGTGCTGCGCAAGCGCCAGCGGATTGCGATGCGGATGATGATGCTCGTGCAAAATTTAATCGGGCATTACCGTCCGCGTCTGACCTTGGCCGATATGATTGTCAGCAGCGCAGATACGATGCCGGAGGAGGTGCGGGCGGAGTGGAGGCGGCTGGAGCTTGGCTTGCACATGAAGTCGATCGACGAGGCGCTGTATGAATTTGCGCAGCGTGTCGATAACGAATGGGCGCATGATTTAACCGATCTGCTGCTGATCGGGGCGCAATACGGGACCGATATGACAGAATCGCTGCATCATCTGGTCAATAAAATGCAAGCCTCCAAGCGGCACGAGGAAAACCGGCTGGCGATGATTACCGTCTACCGGCTCGGGACGACGTTTATGGTCGGCTTCGCCTTGTTTATCATTGGATTTAATGTTTACGCCGATCCGGTCAACTACAACCGTTATTTTGTTGAGCCTGGCGGCAAGCTGCTGCTGCTTCTGGCTTTCGCTGTCATGTTTGTGTCGATGCTGCTCGTGATCCGCACGGGGCGAAGGGCGTATTAGTCGCAGCTGCAGAGCGGAAGCGCTCGGGAAGGAGGTGAATCAACATGAAGGCCGCCTATGCAGAGGTCCAAAGCATGCAGCCAGCTGGATTACTGAGCATGCTCCCCGGTTACGCTTTATTGGCTCTATTTGCCGTGGGCAGCGCCTTGCTTGCCTATGCGGCAGTTAGCCCGCTTCGCCGTCTGGACGGAAGCCGACTCGCTTATTTGCGCGAGCGGTTAAATCGAGCGACGCCGTGGTCCGGCGGTCCGGTGAAACGCCCAATGTCGCATAAGCGGTTGCAGCAGCTTCGGGCTTACAGGGACCGGGCGCGGCTGGCAGGCTTGCCTGGGTATTGGACGCGTCAGCGGTTCGTCCAGGTCAAGCTGCTGCTTATGCTGACGCTCGTAGTGCTCGGCGTATTGTCTCAGTTTTTTCTCGCAGCGCCAAGCCTCCCGTCAGGCAGCGGGTCCGGCCTCTGGGGCTGGGGCATTTGGCTGAAATTGGCACTCGCCGGACTGGCTGGCTGGTCGGTGCCGGATATGTGGCTGGCTGCAAATGCCCGCGGCCGGAGAGCGAAGCTGTTAATGGAAATTGCCAAGCTGTCCCATCGACTGTCCGTTTGCGTCAGTGAACGCGCGGATATGCGGGAGCTGCTCGTACGAGCAGGCCGGCCGCTGACGCTGTTGAAGCCGCCTTTGCAGGAGCTGGCCGTCATGTGGGGCAAGGACCGGGCACTGGCGATTCGGCGGTTTCGCGATCATGTCGGTATCTCCGAAGCCTTTCCGCTCGTCAATGCGCTGGAGGCGGTCAGCCGGGCCGATTCGCACGAAATTGCCAAGGTGCTGAAGGAGCAAACGGCAGGTATCGAAGCAACGTTGGGGGCAGAGCGTGACCGCCAGCTGGAAAATGCGCCGGTGTGGATCAGCTTCTATATCATGGTGCCCTTTGCAGTCATCATCGTGTTGTTCCTGTATCCATGGCTGATTACCATTTCGGAGCAGCTGATGACCAGCTTTGAGGGATAAGGTACACATGCGGAGGGGGAGGCCGGTGTCGAAGTTAATCGTTGCTGTACTGCTGACCGTCCTGCTGGGAGGCGCTTCCTTGTACGTTGTAGGCGGCCAGTTGGCCCCGGCGGCAGGTATAGCGGGCAGCCAGACGCAGGTGCGAATTCAGGATGCGTTCAAATAAAAAATGAGAGGATGAAAGCAGATGGGGAAATTGGTTATCGCGTGCTTATTGACGGTATTGCTCGGAGGCGCAGCTATGTTTGTGGCAGGAACAAAGGTTGGTCCGGCAGTCGGCGCCAAAGGAACGGCGCTTAATACAAGTATTACTAGCGCAACGGTCAGCCAAACCGACGGCAAAGTTACGGCGACCGCGCCATAAGCGATGAGCAAACTGGTAACGTTATGCTTACTTGTTGTGCTGGTGTTTGGCGTCGCTTTGTTTGTGTTCAGGCCGGGAGCCGGAGGGATGCAGGCGCAATTGCGGGACGGGCATATGACCATGACGGAAAAAATTCGCAGCTTCGATTACAACAGCAACTGAGGATGACGGTCGGCTCGACCGACCTCGTCGATAGGTCGCAACGCGATTTTGGTAATGGATGTCATCGTAAATTTGTCCGAAATGAGCGCGGCATGTCGAGTGTACTGGTTACCTTGCTGATTATGCCTGTGCTGCTGTTTGTGTGCTTTGCCATCGTGCCGTTTTTTGTGTTTGCGATGAAAGCAAACCATCTTCATACACTTGCCAATCACGCGTTGAAGGAGGCCGAAGCCATCGGTTATGTGAGTGCGGACGTACGCGACCGGTTGGATATGCGGCTTGCCAGCTTGGGGATGGGACCGGTTGATATCGGCGGTACAAGGTATCCGTCTTATGCAGGCGGTACGTCGGCGTTCGTTCGGCGGGATGCGGCCGATCCGACCATCAAGCTGGAACTGACCTATCCGGCGCCCAATATGACGAGGGTTCTCCGCGCCGTTCGCGGGGGAGGAGGAAGCGGGGCCTATGAAGGGTTTTACCATCTTGTGTTGTACGGGCGGAGCGAGGCCTTTGAATGATTAAGCAGCCGTTGAGCCAGGAGCGCGGCGGCATTCATATCATGCTTGTTGCTTTATTGGCCTTGGTCCCGGCGGTGCTGCTGTGGGGCATTGCCTGGAACTGGCTGCTGCATGCGCACATCCTAGCGAAGTCCAAGCCTCTGCTGGACCAAGCTGTCCGCGCCGCTGCGATGAGTGTTGATCCGACCGAAGCGGCGCTGGGCAAAATTGTATGGGAGGAAGCCGACGGCCGGGAGCAATTTATGCGGTACCTCAGGCTGAACTTCAAACTGGCGGCTGATCTCACGCCGGTGGCGGGAAGTCCGCTGGAAGCGGCCCCGATCATTCATCGGCTTGAATATGTGGCGCCCCCCGCTTATCCGTACACGTTGACCCGTTCGATCACGGTTCATGGAGGGACCGTCAGGCAAACGTCGCGTAACGTGCAGGTCACGTTGTACGGTCCGTCTGTGATCGCCATTGTGGAGCTGACTCGCGCGCAGCTTGGGCAAGGCCGGGAGGAGCCGATTGTGCTCAGCGGCGTGTCGAGCATGCGCCTGCGGTAGGGCAGCAGCAGGTTGGTCGCAAAGCGATTCAACAAGTTTTGCGGCGACGGGCGCAGCGGATCCGCCTGTAGCAGCCTGTTCGAAGGCCGCCGTCCGGCTTGCCTGCTGCCGCGGCTTCATCAATAAGCTTTAGCAAAGGCTTGTTTTCCGGTCTTCGCCCCTTTGCATTTTTCATCGCTACCCGGTAAGGTTAAGGAAACAAACGGCTTTCCGCCGGGGGCGGGTTAAAGCTGCAGGGAGTGGAACAGGATGGCGAACAACCATGAATACGAAGCCCGGGTGGCTCGGCTGCAGGCCAAGCTTCAGGCAAGCGGGCAGGACGGGATGCTTATTGCCCAGCAGGTGGATTTGTACTACTTGACGGGTTCGATGCAGACAGGGTATCTCATTGTGCCGAAGGCGGGCGAACCGCGTTTTCTTGTGCGGCGGAGCGTCACGCGGGCGCTGGAGGAATCCGTTTGGCCTGTAGAGCCGCTTGGCTCGCTGCGGGAGCTGGCCGTACAGCTGGGGCAGCTTTTCCCGGCGCTGTCTCAAGCGGACGAAGGCAAGCCGATATTGCTGGCTGCGGAGTTTGATGTGCTGCCGGTGCAGCAGCTCCAACGCCTGCAGCAGGCGCTTCCGACTGTCCAATGGAAGGACGGGTCGGCCCTGATCCGCGAATTGCGGATGGTGAAGTCGGAGCGCGAGCTGGCTTGCATCCGTGCAGCGGCACAGCTTATTGATGAGGCGTTCACCGATATGCTGGGCTGGCTGCAGCCGGGGCAGCGCGAGCTGGACGTGATGAGCCGCATCGAAACGTTTATTCGCCAGCGGGGACATAGCGGCCTGATGCGGCTGCGCGGCTTTAACCAGACTGTCATCACCGGCATGATCGGAGCGGGGGAAGCGGCGGCTGAGCCGACTTATTTTGACGGCCCGGCCGGCGGCCGCGGCCTGGGCGCCTTTTGCCCGCAAAGCGTCAGCTTGCGGCCGATTGCACGCGACGAGCCGATTTTGATTGATATCGGCTGCTGCCTGGACGGCTACGTGATCGACCAGACGCGTACGGTTGTTATCGGTACCTTGGCCCCTGATTTGCAGTACGCCTATGAACAGTCGGAGCGCATCATTCGTCATACGGAATCGCTGTTGAAGCCGGGTGAAGGCTGCGAGCGATTGTATGCCGAATCACTGAGTCTGGCGGCTGAAGCCGGCTTGGCCGATCATTATATGGGATACGGCGTGGATCAGGTGCGTTTCCTCGGACACGGCATCGGTCTGGAAATCGACGAATGGCCGGTGCTGGCCAGAGGCTTCCGCTATGAACTGCAGCCTGGGATGGTGCTTGCTGTAGAGCCTAAGTTTACGTTTCCGGGACGCGGCGTTGTCGGCATTGAGAACAGCTACGCCGTGACAGCCGACGGCTTCGAGAAGCTGAGCGTCACTCCGGAGGGACTGATCTGTTTGTAGCGGGCGGTGCGTTCCGTGTTCTATGAAACTATGCTCCGTGTTTCCGTCGACGTCAAGAGCGCAAGTCGGTTGCCTGCCGAACAGCGGACTGCCTTGTTTGCCTGCCCGAGCAATAAAATAGCCCCCAAGCCCCTGATAGCCATGGCCGATTTCATTGCTTACCCTGTTAAAAAATGATATGCTTAGTAGAATTAAGTATAGATACTTACCTTTGTGCAAGGAAATTCGGCCATCGGTTCCTGCAAGCCTACATATAGGTCATCTATACAGACAATCGCTCCGTTACTAGCATCGGGAAAAGCAAACAGGGACGGACGGGCGAAGGGGGAACACATATGCTGCGTTTAGGGCAAAAAGTGATTATTGTCGGTGACAGCTTCGAGCAGAACCTGCCTGTCGGCGAGTACGGATATATCATCGCTTACGACCGCAATGCGGACAATGTATTTGATTACGTGGTGCGCGTGCCGAAAACGAACAAGCATCATTATTTGCCGGGAGCCGATGTGGAGCTGGAGGAGACGCTGCTGCGGCAGGAAGCGGACCGGATCGAACGCGAGGCGCTGATTGATTTTGCACTGGCGACCCGCAATGCCGCCTTGTTCCGCCGGATTATGACGGGCGAGGTGGAGGAAGCAACCTCCGAGACAAGCAAGGACGTGCAATCGGATCAGGACTTCATTCGTCAAATTCATCTCAAAGCCTGGATTTAATCTCAAAGCCCGGATGTTGCGCCGGCTCAGGCAGCAATGCCGCAGGCCGCAGTACAGGAAGCCGATTCCTTTCATGAGGGGTCGGCTTTGCTGCTTTCTCCGTCCTTCTCCGTTCTTCTCGGGGCCGCGGCTTGCTGCAGCTCGGACCGCCATTTCCGGTAAAAGCCGCCTAATTCTCCCGTCTGATTCAACGCCCTTATGCACCTGCTTGTCCATTGAGTTCCCCAGGTAACTAAGCTATAATAGTAGGAATGATTAGCCAAGAAGTGAGGTGCAGACATTGAGTATTTCGGTTAAGGATGTTGAGCATGTAGCGGCGCTGGCCCGTCTCGAGCTGAGCGAGCAGGAAAAGGAAACGTTCGCGGGTCAACTGAGCGCGATTTTGAAATACGCCGAGCAGCTTGAGCAGCTGGATACGGAAGGCGTGGAGCCGACCAGCCATGCGATGCCGCTGGTGAATGTAATGCGTGCTGATGCCGTCAAGCCGTCGCTGGACATTGATCAGGTGATGCGGAATGCGCCGGATCAAGAGGACGGTCAAATTAAAGTGCCAGCTGTGCTGGAGTAGGAACCGACAGGAAGCGGTATGATGTGAAGGGAGGATTCACGCTTGTCTCTGCTGAATTTACGACTACAGGATGTACATGACAAATTGCACGCCAAGGAAATTACCGTCACCGATCTGGTGAGCGAATCGTATAAGCGGATCGCCGAGGTAGATGGCAAGGTACGCGCTTTTCTGACGCTGGACGAGGAACGGGCGCTTGCCGGGGCGGGCGCGCTGGACGCGAAGCTCGGCACGGCTGACTCGCGCGGCCTGCTGTTCGGACTGCCGATCGGGGTTAAGGACAATATCGTAACCGAAGGGCTGACGACCACATGCGCCAGCCAATTTTTGCGTAATTACAATCCGATTTACGACGCTACGGTGGTCAAGAAGCTTCGGGAAGCGGAAGCGGTCACGATCGGCAAGCTGAACATGGACGAGTTTGCGATGGGCGGCTCCAATGAAAATTCCAGCTTCCATCCGACATATAACCCTTGGAATACGGAGTATGTGCCAGGCGGCTCCAGCGGCGGCTCGGCGGCAGCGGTCGCTGCCGGTGAAGTATTTTTCTCGCTTGGCTCCGATACAGGCGGTTCGATCCGCCAACCGGCGTCCTATTGCGGCGTAGTTGGCTTGAAGCCGACCTATGGTCTCGTATCGCGTTACGGCCTGGTCGCCTTCGCCTCGTCGCTTGACCAGATCGGTCCGTTGACCAAAAACGTCGAGGACAGCGCGTATTTACTGCAGGCGATCGCCGGTTACGATCCGTCGGATTCAACCTCGCTGAACGCAGACGTGCCGGATTACTTGAGCGCGCTGACCGGCGATGTGCAGGGCTTGCGGATCGCCGTGCCTAAGGAATATATGGGACAAGGCATTGATCCGAAGGTTAAGGAAGCGGTGCTGGCTGCGCTCAAAACGCTGGAGGGTCTCGGCGCAACCGTAGAGGAAGTGTCGCTGCCGCATTCGGAATACGCGGTCGCTACGTATTACCTGCTGGCCTCGTCCGAGGCTTCATCCAACCTGGCGCGCTTTGACGGCGTTCGTTACGGCGTCCGGACCGACAACCCGAAAAACCTGCTGGACGTCTACCTGAAAAGCCGCAGCGAAGGCTTCGGCGATGAGGTGAAGCGCCGCATTATGCTTGGCACCTACGCGCTTAGCTCCGGCTATTATGACGCGTATTATTTGAAGGCGCAGAAGGTGCGCACCCTGATCAAGCGTGACTTCGATCAAGTGTTTGAGAACTATGATGTCGTCATAGGCCCGACGGCTCCGACACCGGCCTTCAAGATCGGCTCCCAGACGAGCGATCCGTTGACGATGTATTTGAACGATATTTTAACTATTCCGGTTAACCTGGCAGGGGTTCCGGCTATCAGCATTCCGTGCGGCATGGCGGACGGGCTGCCAATCGGCCTGCAAATTATCGGCAAGGCGCTCGATGAAGCGACGGTGCTGCGGACGGCTCACGCCTTCGAGCAGCATACCGAGTTTCACCAGCAGCGTCCGCAGCTTTAAGGAAAGGAGTGTTCCCACATGACAGCGGCAACCGGTAACCAACCACAAGCAGCAAAGTCTTACGAAACCGTCATCGGTCTCGAAGTTCACGTTGAGCTGCATACCGCATCCAAAATTTTTTGCGGCTGCTCCACCTCGTTCGGAGCTCCGCCGAATACCCATACGTGTCCCGTATGTCTCGGACATCCTGGCGTGCTGCCGGTACTGAACAAACAGGCGCTGGAATATGCGATCAAGGCGTCGATGGCGCTGAACTGCCAGGTCGCAACAGATACGAAGTTTGACCGTAAAAACTACTTTTATCCCGATTCGCCCAAAGCGTATCAAATTTCCCAATACGACAAGCCGGTCGGCGAGCACGGCTGGGTCGAAATCGAGGTCGGCGGCGTCACCAAGAGGATCGGCATTACCCGCGTTCATCTGGAGGAGGACGCTGGCAAGCTGACGCACGTCGATGGCGGATATGCGTCGCTTGTTGACTTTAACCGTGTCGGCACCCCTCTGATCGAGATCGTGTCTGAGCCGGACCTGCGTTCCCCGGAGGAAGCGCGTGCGTATTTGGAGAAAATCAAGGCGATTATGCAGTATTGCGACGTTTCCGATGTGAAGATGGAGGAAGGCTCGCTCCGCTGCGACGCCAACATCAGCTTGCGTCCGTTCGGCCAGGAGAAATTCGGCACGAAGGCTGAGCTGAAAAATATGAACTCGTTCCGCGGCGTGCAGCGCGGATTGGAGTACGAGGAATGGCGTCAGGCCGATGTGCTGGACTCCGGCGGAGAAGTCGTGCAGGAGACGCGCCGCTGGGATGAATCCCAGGCGAAGACGCTGACGATGCGGAGCAAGGAGCAGGCGCATGACTACCGCTATTTCCCGGATCCGGATCTGGTGTCCATTCATATTGACGATGAGTGGAAAGCCCGCGTCGGCGGCACGATTCCGGAGCTGCCGGACGCTCGCAAGAAACGGTATGTCGAGCAATACAGCCTGCCGAGCTACGATGCCGGTGTCATCACCGCTTCGATGAAGCTGGCTGATTTCTTCGAGGAGAGCTTGGCTTACACCCAGGATGCCAAGGCGGTGTCCAACTGGATTATGGGCGACCTGCTCGGTTACTTGAATGCAGGAGGTCTGGAGCTGGCGGACGTACAAATTACCGGCCAGGGACTCGGCGAAATGATCGGATTGATTGAGAAGGGCACCATCAGCAGCAAAATTGCCAAAACGGTCTTCAAAGCGATGCTTGAATCCGGCAAAAGCCCGCAGGCGATCGTCGAGGAGCAAGGGCTGGTGCAAATTAGCGATGAAGGCGCGATTGCGGCCATCGTCGATCAAATTGTGGACAAGAACCCGCAATCCGTCGCAGACTTCAAAGCGGGCAAAGATAAAGCCATCGGCTTCCTCGTCGGACAAATCATGAAGGAAACGAAAGGCAAAGCCAACCCTGGGTTAGTAAACAAATTAATTTTGGAGCGCCTTAATCGTTAACGGGGCGAATCCTTTATGATCCGAATGATTGACGTGGCTGAGCTGTCGGAGCTGCTGCCGCTTTTGGAGCTGCAGCAGCAAGCTTATCGCGTTGAGGCGGAGCTGGTCGGGTTCGCTGAAATTCCCCCTTTGCTGGATTCGCCGCTTGAGCTGCGAGAATCGGGCGAAACGTTTTTCGGCTACTATGAGGGCGAGCGGCTTGTCGGAGCGATCTCCTGCAAGCAAAGCGCCAAGGAGCTGACAATTTGCCGGATGATGGTGCATCCGGACCGTTTTCGCCGAGGCATCGGGAGCGCATTGCTGCAGCATGTTGAAGCGCTGGCGGCTTCAGGCTGCGCGTTGGTCGTCTATACCGGGACAAGCAATGCCCCGGCAGTCGCTTTATATGAGAAGCACGGCTTTTCGCCCGCGCGTATGCAGTTGATTGCGCCAGGGATCGTCATGACCCAATTTATAAAGCTTGCGGAGTCCTAACTCCGCGGCTTTTTTTTAAACTTTTTTTCGGAAATCGTCATGTGACAGGCTGATCGTGATAAAATAGTGGGTACACCATGTGCGAGCAAAAAGGAGGTTTTACACATTGAATGATCCCTGGTCGATTGATTTATTTCATATTACCCTCCGGCTGATTTTGGCCATGCTGCTCGGCGGACTCATCGGTTTCGAACGTGAGCAAAGCAGCCGCGCGGCCGGATTACGCACCCATATGCTTGTTTGTCTGGGTTCGACGTTAATTATGCTCTTATCCATCTATGGCTTTGCCGAATTTAACATTGATCATGTGCAGCGCGATCCGGCGCGTTTGGCCGCCCAGGTCATCAGCGGAATCGGGTTTCTTGGCGCGGGTACCATCTTGTATACGGGCAAATCCATCACGGGGCTGACGACGGCGGCTTCCCTATGGGTGGTGGCGGCAATCGGACTTGCCATTGGCGCAGGCTTTTATTATGCGTCAGGGCTGGCCTGCCTGTTCGCGCTGATCAGCCTGTTTGGTCTGCATGTTGTCGAGAAGCGGTATATGGCGCATAAAAGAACACGCAGCATCCGGCTCGAAGCGTATGACATCCCTAGCCTGCTCGGACGTGTCTCCCAGCTGCTGGCGTCCAAGGATTGCGACATCAAGAAGTGGTCGGTGGAAGCGCTGCCCGGTGATGATGAGGTGCGGCTTATGCAGATTACGCTGGAGCTTCGTCTGACCAAAAAAACGCAAATGGCCCCGACGATTGAGGAGCTAATGGCTATTGATGGCATCAGATCGGTTTCCGTCGACTAAGCGGCAGCGCCTTTCTATCTTTTTTAACCACAGATGAAGGGCAACAGGCGGGTCCGGGCGTCTAAGTCAATGAGAAAGAGCCAAGGCGGTGAAACGATGGGAAGCATGACGGATGAACAGTTGGTCGACCTGGTCCGTCAAGGCGATGAAATGGCGTATCGAACCCTGATGGAGCGTTATCAGGATTACGTATACACCGTGATTTACCGTATGGTTGACCATCGGGAAACGGCTGAGGATTTAACTCAGGAAGTGTTTCTCAAGCTGTTTCGGGCGATTGAGCAGTTTCGCGGAGACGCGCAGCTGAAGACGTGGATTTACCGGCTAACGGTAAATCAGGTCACCGACTATCGACGTGCCCGGAAGCGGCGGCCTTACGAAGCGATTCTGGATAAAGTGAAGGGCTGGTTCGGCGACCGCAAAGAGGAACCGGAATCCAGAGCGCTGGAACGGGAGCAACAGCAAACCGTACAGGAGCTGCTGGCAGCTTTGCCTGATAAATACAAGCTGGTGCTTTATTTGTATCATTACAAGCAGCTCTCGTATCAGGAAATTGCGGTAGCAACCGGGCTGCCGCTGAAAACGATCGAAACCCGATTGTACCGGGGCAAGGCGATGCTGAAGCAAAAATGGCTGGAGGTGGGAGAGCATGACACGCATGCATCCAAGCGATCAAGAACTGCTACGTGACCTGAATAAAGGCTGCTCTGAACTGGATTCCCAGCGTTTGCACGCCCATCTGCAGAGCTGTCCATTTTGCAGACGCCGGCAGACGGCGCTGACCGAGATCGAAGCTGCGTTGAATGAGCTGCCGCTGCTTAAGGCTCCATCCGGATTGACCGACCGTGTGCTGTGCAGGTTGCCTTTCCATAGGAAGCCGACAGCCGCGCCGCTTGAAGACGAATCCGTCCAACTGACCCCAGGGCAGCCAGCGCAACCTGAGCATGCTTGGCCCCCGAATGCTCGCATGCCTCGGACGGCTGCTCCGCGCAGCGTGAGGCGGGTTCTGACGAACGGGCTGATCGCATTGGCGGCCACGTATTTGTTTATTTCAACGGGCATTATCGGCCGTATCATTTCACTGAATTCAAAAGAGCTGGAAAATGGGGTGCGTTTTGGCACGGCTCAGCTTGTTCAAGCGGTAGAGGCGGTATCCCGCCAATTGCTGTCCTAAGGAGGATTGCTGGATATGAATGATCAACAAGACAAGCTGCGAGACCACGCGAGCGATCCCGAGGAAGCATTTTTACGGGAGCGAATCGAGCGCTGGGGGCAAGGGGGAAACAAGCCTCCGTTTGATCCGTATATGCCGCTGCGCACACGCAAAAACAAATGGCTTGCGGGTCTGCTGTCGTCTATGTTCCCGGGCACCGGCCAGCTGTATCTCGGCTTGATGCAGCGCGGGCTTGGCATTATGGTGCTGTTTATGCTTGATATTTTTGCGATTGTTTATTTCGCGCTGCATCAGGGAATTCCGCTGATCGTGCTGTTTTCGCTGCTGCTGCCGATTATGTATTTCTACAACATCTTTGATGCGCTGCAGCAGACGGACCGGGTGAACGGCTGGGGAGAACCGATCGTTGACTATAGAGACAAAGACGCGCCTTTTTCAGCGGATGGAGGCAAGGACCGTTCGGGCCGCATGGGAAAGCCGGGTAATGGATTCGGCTATCTATTGGTGATTACCGGCATTGTCTTGTTTTTGGCGGTAGGCAGATCGGAATGGCTGGATCGTGCTGTTGAATTTATGGGCTCCGCTTATGGTGCATTACTGCTGATCGGTCTCGGCTTATTCCTTTTTTTCAGAGAATCCATGAAAAAATAGGGAGGATTGCATATGTTGAAGGCAGGACGGTACACGGCGGCGCTTGTGCTTCTCGTTGTGGGCGGCGTTGTGATGTCCGATAAGCTGGCCGGAACCAATCTGACCGTTGGACTTGTGAAAGCCTGGCCGGTTTTATTTATCGCGCTGGGGCTTGAATATATGGTGCTTAATCGGCGTCACGGCCAAGGAGACCGCGCGCTTGGGCTTGATTTGGGCGGGATCACATTTGCGGTGTTCATTGCCGCCATCGTTGTGGTCAGCGTGCAAAACCCCGGCGTTTGGAAAGGGATCGAAGGCATTCGCGACTGGAACGACAGCAACCTTGCGGATGTCATTGAAGCGTTCAGCGATGGGGAGCGCTTTGATAAAGGCGTGACCGCCATTCCCGTTCCCTCCGGTCTCCGTCAGGTCAAGCTGTCGAACACAAACGGCAATGTAACGATCAAGACCGGCCAGGTAGAGCAGCTGGAGGTCGATCTGGCGATTTATGTAAACGATGATAAGAAAGATGAAGTCGAAAGCATCGTGAGCGGCTCCAGGCTGGACCACCAGCTGGAGGGGGATACGCTTTCCATTCGAGCTGTTCCTCGGGAATACGCCTACAAGCTGTTAGGCAAGCGAAGACCGCGGATGGATATGGTTATCACCGTACCGGTCAATCTGAAAACGGATTGGGACATCGAGTTGACCAATGGTCAGATACATGCTTCCCGGCTGCTGCTTCAGGATTCCTTTACGGCTGCGGCGGTTAATGGAGAGATTTCAGTCAGCGAGCTGGCCGGAAAAGTCGCGCTCAAGGTTAAAAACGGTCAGTTGTCGGCACAAGGGCTGGAAGGTGATTTAACGCTTGAGGTGACCAATGGCTTGCTGGAGGTCAGCGACCACCGCGGTTCAGCCAAGCTGAGCTCAGCGAATGCGGAATCTGTGCTTACCCGTCATCAGGGCGATGTTGAGATTAAAACCATACATGGGGCGATTAAGGTGGATGGCGTGCTCAAGCAGGTAAAAACCGTTAGCGACAGCGCGTCTGTGCAAATTGCTTCCTCGCAGGTGCAAGGAAATTGGGACGTAAGAACCCGGCATGGCAAGCTGGAGCTGCTGCTGCCGGCCGATGGAAGCTACACCGTAGACAGCACGGGGGGATTTGGCAGTGTCCGGACCAATCTGCCGCTGGAGGTGACCAAACGAAACGTGTCCGGCACCGTCGGAGCAGGCACCTACCAAGTATACGCGGAAACAAAAGGGGCTTTAGCGGTCCAACGAATAAATTGACAATTGTTCCGTCGTCGGGGTAAAATAAACTGATATACTTTCCCTGATTAGGCGGTGAACACCATGGATGCTTTGGCACAGGCGTTGCATAAGCTTAAAACAATGGGCGTTCGGATGACGCCTCAGCGGCACGCGATTTTGTCCTATTTGTTGAATACGTTATCTCATCCTACGGCGGATGATATTTATAAGGCGTTATCGCCACAATTTCCGAGCATGAGCGTCGCTACCGTTTATAACAATCTGAAGGTATTTATGGAATCGGGCCTTGTTCGCGAGATGACTTACGGCGATCATTCCAGCCGGTTCGATGCCGATTTGTCCGATCATTATCATGCGTTATGCGAAGAATGCGGCAAGCTGGTTGATTTCGCTTATGAGCCGCTGGATGAGCTGGAACGGGCTGCAGGAGAGATGACAGGCTTTCGGGTGAAAAGTCATCGGGTTGAGGTCTACGGCGTATGCGCAGATTGCTTGAGCAGGGCGACATGCTAGATTGCTAGATTTCGGGTATAATGGACGTGTTCGGTAACGCGAATTTTGCGGATCGAATGCGTCTTTTTTGTTCGTTCAGCGGAAGACTGCTGCATTAATTGACAGAGGTGAAGTTATGAACAATGACCGATACCCGCAAGCTCCGGTTCGACCGAGAAGAAATCGAAGCGCGCGCGTACTGCTGCTGTTGCTGGCTTTTGTGGCGGCTGCGGGTTGTGCGGCCTATTACTGGATGAATGTGATGCCGAGCAATAAACATGAGCCTCCGACGTTCGGGGGAAATGCCAAGCCTGTTTTTTATAAGGGAGGCATGCTGAAGGACCCGGCTTTGGGCAGCAAGGAATCGCTGAAATTATCGTTCAACATCGTTCAGGAACGGATTGACCCGACAGTTGTGTATGAACAGAAGAGCGAATCGACCATTATTACGACTCAACATAAAGTCGTCCGGCTGCGGACCGACGAACTGACAGCTATGGTGAATGACAAGCCCTTCAAGCTGAAATTTCCGACGGAAAAGTTAGGCTCCACGCTGTATTTGCCGATCGACCCGCTGCGCAGCTACTATGGCGTTGATCTGCGGGAGTCCGACGAAACAGGCGCTGTGCTGCTTTTCATGGAAGGCGAGACGGTGCGCTGGCTGCGTACGGTCACATTTGAGGGCAAGCCGGACAAAACGATTGCGATGCGGCGCGACCCGTCGATCAAGGCGCCGATCCTGTCTGATCTCAAGCAAGGCGAGAGCCTGATTGTCTGGGGAGAAGAGGCTGATTGGTATCGGGTCCAATTAGCGAGCGGCTATCTGGGTTATGTACGCAAGACTGACGCTGAATTCGACCGGGAGGAGCAAATTCCGGCCCAGCCTGACGAGCCTGACTTTGAACCAAAGAAGCCGATTACCGGTAAAATTAATTTGACCTGGGAGCATGTCGTCACGAAAAATCCCGATACGTCCAAAATCGCCGCCATGCCCGGCGTCAATGTGGTGAGCCCGTCCTGGTTTCATCTGCAGGATGGCGAAGGCAGCCTTCAGAACCTGGCCGATCCCGCTTATGTCAAATGGGCGCATGCGAACGGTTACCATGTCTGGGCGTTGTTTAGCAACGGGTTCGATCCCAAGCGGACGACGGAGGCGTTGTCCACTCACGACAAACGGATGAACATGATCAAGCAGCTGCTCAGCTTCTCCCGGATGTACGGGCTGGAAGGCATCAATATCGACTTTGAAAATGTGGAGCTGAAGGACAAGCAAAATCTGGTGCAATTCGTCCGCGAGCTGACGCCGCTCCTGCATGAGCAGGGCTTGGTCGTATCCATGGACGTGACGCCGCGTTCCACCAACGAGATGTGGTCGATGTTTTATGACCGCAAGGCGCTGATCGAATCTGTTGATTATATGATGCTGATGGCGTACGACGAGCATTGGGCGAGCAGTCCGAAGGCCGGCTCTGTCGCATCCTTGCCGTGGGTGGAGGCGTCGATTTTAGGATTGCTGCAGCAGGACAAAATTCCGCCGGAGAAGCTGGTGCTGGGGGTTCCGTTTTACACGAGAGTGTGGACGGAAGGGACCAAGGACGGCAAGCCGTCCGTAAGCTCGCGAGCCGTCTTCATGTCGATGCCGCAGCGAATCATCCAGGAGCAGAAGCTGACGCCAACCTTTTTGGCCGATGTCGGACAAAACTATATCGAATATAAAGAAGACGGCAAGCTGAATAAAATCTGGATCGAAGATGAAACCAGCGTACGGGCTAGAATCGCACTAATCCATAAGTATAATCTGGCGGGGGTCGCGTCCTGGCGCAGAGGCTTCGAGCAGCCGGAGGCGTGGGATTGGATTAATGAAGACTTAGGCAAGGGAAGCGGCAAGTAAGGTCGGCAACGGCGTTTGAATGGCGCTGGTCCGCATCGCAAAAAAACGGCATGTCCCCGCATCATGCGGAGGCGTGCCGTTTTTTTGTTGGCTCTAGGAGCGGGTCGTTGCGTTCCCGTGAGCAGATGAGGGTTCCTCCACAGCGTGCGTGGGCTGAGCGTCAGCTGCTTGAGCATCCGCAGGCGGAGCATGTGCCGGGTCCAGCGAGAGAATCGTTTTGCAGAACATGCAGCGGTCTGTTTTTCCGATAATTTTGGTCGCTTTGCCGCATTCCGGACAGACGAGAACAACTGCGCTTGTTGACATCATGCCGGCTGCAAAATAAACGCCCATGCTCAGCAGCATCAAAATCGCACCAATCACCATGCCGATTGCCGCCAGCAGTCGTCCCGCCGAGCCCCACTCAAACACGATTCCACCCAGTCCCAAAATCATCAGCAGCATGCCGCCCATCGTCAGCAGCAAGCCCCACAGTCTGAATTCATTGGCCTTACTAGACTTGAATTTCACACTTGTCACTTCTTTCGCTTAAGAATTGTGCACGTTGTCACAAAAAAATGCAGGAAACTGCGTTCGCATGTAGAAATACTTCATAGCACAAGATTAACCTGAGGTTGATAGGTCAGGAGGCTCTTTCGTTCATGGATTCTCTGAAGCAGCAGCACCTGGATCGGCTCCGACAGGACGAGACCGTGTTAAGCATCCTCGCGGTTGACAATCCTTCTCCACATGCAGCGGTAACCGACGGTTTTGATTATCTGCTATTGATCATCAGCCGTCAAGCTCGAAGCGCCGACCGACAAGTTCATTATATAAAAGACAACCTGCGTATACAAGAACGGTGGATGACTCCCGACGCGCTGGAAGAGCTTGTTCTTCATAGCGATCAGCGTCAAATTTTTTACTGGATCTTAAAAGGGGAGATTCTTTTGGATCACGAGATTTATTTGGAAAGCCTGCGGCATCGGCTGCTGGAGTTTCCTGATGAGGTAAGAGCGCATAAGCTGCTGACTGAGTTTTCCAGGTTTTTGCGCCGTTATTTGCAAAGCAAGGAATATTTGATGAGCGATCATCTGCTTGATGCTTACACGCATATACTGGAGGCGCTGCAGCATTGGGCGCGTATTGTCATTATAGAAGCAGGTCATCATCCGGAAGTCACGGTCTGGGCTCAAGTGCGGACGATCAATCCGGGGGTGTACAAGCTCTATGAGGAGCTGACCCTGAGCGGTGAAACACTGAAGCAGAGGGTACAGCTCGTTTTGCTGGCCTGCGAATTTTCGGTGATGTCCAAAATGGAGCGCTGCTGCAAGCCGCTGCTTGAGCTGCTGGCCAGCCGCGAGGAAGCCTGGAGTATTCGAGAGCTTCAGGAGCTTCCGGAGCTGACGGGCGTCAGCGTTGAGCTGCCGTTGCTGATGAATAAGCTCGTGAGAAAGGCGCTTGCCGCAGAGGTTGTGCATACGGCCGATCCGGAGCTTAGCACGCTGGAATTGCGATACCGGGATGTCAAATCCCAGGCCGTGTGATATAATCGTGTGGAACAATTGAATAGCCACTGGGGGAGCCTCATGATGCGAGGCTGAGAGTAAGAAGCATTCTTTGACCCTTGGAACCTGTATAACGGCGCATGCGGAGTGATCCGCCTGTCGTTCTGGATGATGCCAGCGTAGGGAAGTGGACGGATGCTCGATCGCTTTTTTGAAAAGCTACCGGTCATGAAGTCAGCCTGCGCAGGCTGGCTTTTTTTTGTGCAGCCGTGCATGCGGAAGGACAACGTAGAAGAGAAGGAAAGGAGGACGGGCGTTTGAAGCTAGTTGTAAATGGAGAAAGCCGCGACGTCGAAGGTGTAGCGACCGTTGCGGAGCTGCTCGTTTTTTTTAAGCTGGAGCACAAAATTTTGGTCGTGGAGCTGAACCGCGTCATTATAGATCGTGATGCCTATGAGCGTACTGCTTTGCGGGCGTGGGATCAAGTAGAGATCGTGCATTTCGTGGGAGGGGGATAAGCTCAATCCTGGCGGCTGTAGACTGCTGAATCATTAATCTAATACCTTATAAGGAGTAACAGATCATGACAGAACGGTTGAAAATAGGTCCTTATACGTTTAAATCCCGATTGCTGCTTGGCACGGGCAAGTTTTCCGCGCTTGACATTCAGGAACAGGCTGTTCGCGCTTCCGAGGCTGAGGTGCTTACCTTTGCCATTCGCCGCCTGCCTATTGATAACCCGGATGCCCCCAACTTTCTGGAGACGCTTGATTTGAAGTCGTTCAAGCTTCTCCCGAATACCGCAGGGGCATATACCGTGGAGGAAGCCGTGCGGATTGCGCGTCTGGCCAGAGCTACAGGACTGTGTGACATGATCAAGGTCGAAGTGATCGGTGACCCGAAAACATTGCTTCCCGATCCGGTGGGTACGCTCGAAGCTACCAAAATTTTGGTCGAGGAAGGCTTTATCGTGCTTCCTTATACGTCCGATGACCCGATTTTGGCGCGCAAGCTGCAGGAGGCCGGTGCGGCTGCCGTTATGCCGGGCGCTTCGCCGATCGGTTCAGGACAAGGTATCGTGAACCCGGGCAATCTGCGGTTTATTATCGAGGAAGCCAAGGTGCCTATTATTGTAGATGCGGGAATCGGCGGACCGGCGGATGCAGCGCTGGCTATGGAGCTGGGCGCTGATGGCGTGCTGTTGAATACAGCAGTCGCGGGAGCGCAACATCCTGCACTGATGGCCGAGGCGTTCAAGCTTGCTGTCGAAGCGGGACGCAAGGGCTTCCTGGCGGGCCGGATTGCGAAGAAGCGTTATGCTTCCGCCAGCAGCCCCGAAGAAGGAATGATTGAATAACAGGCTGGAGCAAACGGGAAAACGAAGGCGGGTGCCTGGAGTTTTCCCGTTTTTTATTTTTTTAAATGATGCTTGACATTCCTATAGCGCCTATGATAAATTAGTCTTCGCCGCTGAGAAGGACTCGTCCTGAAACGGCGGGCAACTAAAGGTTCGAAAAAAGAAATAAAAAAAGCTTGCATTATTGGCGGTGGATGTGATATATTAAAGAAGTCGCCGATAAACAAGTTAACAAAAAGCGACAAAGAAATAAATGAGCAAAAAGTTTGTTTCTATTAAGAAAAATATTGCCCTTTGAAAACTGAACAACGAGTGAGTGTTGAATAGAGAATGAAAATTCTCGCTAGCATGACGTATGAGCAAGTCGAACTACCTTAATGGAGAGTTTGATCCTG
>NZ_JCAMRT010000049.1:0-14399 GCF_059821225.1 Paenibacillus sp. sg306046 | reverse complement strand
CGTTCGATAGATTCTATCTAGAGTATACCATACAGGAAAATATAGTAACGTTATTTTAGGTTCTTTGTACTAGAGGGTCAATAGCGGCGACGAGAAGCAGAGACAGCTGCCTCGGGATGACGGCTACCCAATATCGGCAAGCGCAAGCCAGCCGCAGCATAACGAGCGAATAAGCCTTCCTTAACCAGCCGATTCAGCAGCGGGTAATCGGAATTTGCAGCTCGATAATAAAATGCTCGATGTCGTTCATCCCGGTGAGATCGACTATGTATTGCTCGACGACCAGACCGTCGGGCTTGTAGCCGTGCTGCTCCATCCAGGCAAGCATCTGGCTGTACAAGCGTCTGCATACCTCGGGCCCGCTGATCCCCCGGTAGCTTCCGGTCAAGTAATAGCCGCCCGGGATCGTCCGCAGATGCTCCCCGGCGGCAGACACGCTCCGAGCGGCGAGCGGCACACACACCTCCGTGTCCGAGTCGGTATAGTTCACCTCCAGCCAGTCATCATGATATACCGTCATGATGAGGCCTTCCGGCTCCAGACCCAGCTCCTCCATCTGCGCATAGATCGCCACAAAGCGCTGCGTATACGGCTCCATCCCCGCCGGACCGCGCCGCCGCTCGGACAGCACATGCCGGTCCTCCAGCAGCTTCAGCTCCACGAAGCCTTCGCTCTGGTCAAAAGCTTGCTGCAGCTTGCTTTGCTGCTCCATAAGCTCCATCCGCTTATCCATCGCTTCGACGCGGGCGGTCAGCTCCAGGATGCGTTCGCGCGACTGCTCCTGCTTCCGTCTCATCTGCTCCAGCGTGTAGTCGATGCTGCCCCGCTTGAATAGGTCGGCAATTTCCTCCAGCGAAAAATCCAGACTGCGCAAGTCCTGAACGATCTTGATCTGCAGCAAATCCCGGCTGGAGTAATAGCGGTACCCCGTCTGTTCATCGACGGCCGCCGGTGGAATAACGCCGATCTGATCATAATAACGCAGCGTCTGAATGGAAATTTGTCCGATTTTTGCGGCTTGGCCAATCGTATATAATGGCTGCGGTTCGCCCAATTGAATTCCTCCTCTGCTCCCTGCTCTCTGTTCCCCAGTATATCATACCGGCTGGAGCGTTCTGGAAGCGCGCATGAAAAACCGCCCGGACCTCTTACCGCTACCCGGACGGTCTGCGCCCCAGGCCAGCAGCGCTCGCCGCTGCCCGGATGCTTTTATTTATACCGCTTAATGAATTCAACGGCCTTGCGAATATCAAGCTCAGGCTGCAAGCCAACCTCGCGCTCAATCGTCAGGTAGCCGGTGTAGCCGATCTCCTGCAGCGCAGCAAAGTACGCATCAAACGCCACCTTGCCTTCGCCCAGCGGCACCTCCCTGAACATATCGCCGAGCGTCGCCATCTGCGCAAGCTTCTCATGGTTCATCTTGTCGTAGCCAAGCGCGCCGTAAACGTCGCGGGGATCGCCCTCCCGCAAGCGGATGCCGTCCTTCACATGGGTATGCACGATATAATCCTGCAAAATATGGACGCCTGCAACCGGATCATCGCCTGTCACCATCACCAGGTTGGCCGGGTCGAAATTTACGGATACCCCGTTTGTGCTCAGCGTATCCAGAAAGCTTTTCAGATGCGCGGCAGGCTCCGGCCCCGTCTCAATCGCGAAATAAGCGCCCGCCTGCTTCGCGTACTGGCCCAGCTCCTCGCAGGACGTCTGCATCGCATGGTACACCTCGCTATTCCGGTCGTCAGGCACGATGCCGATATGAGTCGTCACAATCGTCGTGCCGAGATCAAGCGCCAGATCCACAATACGCTTCGACTTCTCGATCTTCTCCGGGTTCACCCGCTGGTCCTGGAAGCCGTGGCCGCCGAGATCGCCGCACAAAGCGGAAATTTCCAGCCCCAGATCAGCGATATAGGCCCGCAGCTCCTTGCGGTCGTCCGGCGACAGGCGGTCCGGGTCCATCTCGCCGCTAACCGCGTACAGCTGGACGCCATCGGCCCCGACCTCCTTCGCTTTCTTCAAGCCCTCCCGCACCCCAAGCTTGAAGCTGTCTACAATGACACCGATCTTATTCGTCAGTTTCATCCGCGCATGCCTCCCTTTGAACGATGCTTCAATGCTCCCTCAAAATTGAATTTCCTCGCCCCGGCGACTTGATTCGTAAATCCCGCACAATATTTTCGTCATTTCCACGCCGTCCTCAACCGGACTGATCAGCTCCGCCCGTCCCAGGCAGCAGTTGACGAAATGATTGATCTCATTCCGGAAGCCTTCCTCCATATTAAAGCCTGTTACATCAATTTGCGGCACGATGTTCAAGATGGTGTTGTGCTTCTCCGTTGCGATGACGAAATCCGGCTCCATTTCTGCGCCGCCCCGGTCTCCATAAATGGCGACGGAGGAAGCCGTGTTCTTCTGATGCAGCGTGAAGCTGACATCGACGAACAGGGAAGCGCCATTGTCGAAGCGGATCAGGGCGTTGGCCAAATCCTCGACGGTGTTATGGGAAGCGTCATAATCTGCGGCCTTGTAAAAGCTCAAATGCTCAATATGCGCGCGATTGCCGAGCTTCTGATACGTATTGCCGGATACCGACTTGACCTTCGGCCGGCCCATCATATACCAGCACAGATCAATGATATGCACACCGATGTCCATTAACGGGCCGCCGCCGGACCGATCGCGATCAGAGAACCAGCCTCCCGGATTGCCCAGCCGTCTGAGGATGGAAGCCTTGGCATAATAAATATCGCCCAGCTCACCCGCGTCAATAAATTGCTTCAATACTTGAGCGCTGCCGCCATAACGGCGGACGAACCCGACCTGCAGCAGCTTGCCGGAGCGCTTGACCGCCTCCTGCAGCTCCTCCGCTTGGCGAATGTCGATGCTCATCGGCTTCTCCACCAGCACATGCTTGCCTGCTTCGAGCGCTGCGACGCTGATGCCCACATGCGTATTGTTCCAGGTACAGATGCTGACGGCTTCAATCTCCGGATCGGCGAGCAGCTCGCGGTAATCCGTAAACACCTTGCTTGCGCCGTAGCGGTCGGCGGCGCGTCTGGCGCGTTCTTCCACCAGGTCGCAGATTGCGATCAGCTCGACCTCCGGATTTCGCGTGTAAGCATCCAGATGAGCCGATGAGATGGAGCCCGCGCCGATGACGCCAATTTTCAATGAACGCATACGCATATCCCTCCTACATGGTGAATCGTACCATATCGGTTTACACCTAGAGAATACGCGGATTTGTCCTGTTTATACCTCAATTTGCGCCAAAGGCTGCCGCCTCGGAGAAGCAGCGGCGCGTTGACTTGAAATCGCCTCCTGGAATCGGTATAACTGACTATAGACGCCTACTGGCGCAAAGGAGACCGTATCCCCATGACCCGACCGCTCTTATTCAGCTTGCTCATAACCGTTATGCTTACCGCCTTGCTGCAGCTTTTGCCTGATCGGGCGGAAGGCGTCTACCGCGATCAGGTCGCGGTGCTGATGTATCATCATGTCGCCGACGATGCTGAAAGCTCAGGTACCGTCAGCACTACGCTTTTTCGCAACCAGCTTGCGTATTTGAAGCAGCAGGGCTATCACTTTATTTCAATGAACGAGCTGATTCATTATTATGAAGGAGCCAGCGTGCCGGACAAGGCGGTGCTGGTGACGTTCGATGACGGCTACCGCAGCTTTTATGCGAACGCCTTCCCCATTCTCAAGGAGCTGGACATCCCGGCCGTCAACTTTGCGATCACCAATGATCTGAACAGTCCGGACAGCCCCTCCATTCCTGCGCTCAAGCCGGAGCAAGTTCGCGAGCTGCTGACGTATCGTCCCGGCATGTTTGATATTCAGTGCCACACGAATGCGCTGCACTACAAGGTGGGACGCGAGAGCGCCCTGACCGGACGGCTGCCAACCGCCAGCGGAGCGCTGGAATCCGAAAGCGACTATACGGCCCGGATTCGGCAGGATAGCGCGGCCTGTGCGGGGAAGCTGCAAGAGATCTACGGCAGCCCGGCAGCCGCACAAACGTATGCTTATCCGTATGGCATTCACAACGAACAGGCGCAGGCCTATATCCGGGAAGCCGGATTTAAGTACGCCTTCACGATTGCCAGCGGCATGGCTACCCGCCACAGCGACCCGATGGCCATTCCCCGCATCAACGCCGGCAATCCGGCCGTCATGCCTGAATATTTGGACAAGTCCATTCAGTTGCGCATTCAAAGCCGTACGAATTAGATGCCCCGGGTAGAATCTCGTTTACCTACCCGCACCGCATGAAGAAGTTCATTTCAAAGGAGGTTGACCGATACCATGAATGCTGTCATTGAGCTGCTCCAGCGCCATCGTTCCATCCGTAAATTCAAGCCCGATCCGTTAACTGCCGAGCAGACGGATGCGATCATCCAATCGGCACAGATGGCTTCCTCCTCCAGCAATATGCAGGCTTACAGCCTGATTGCCGTCACAGACCCGGAGCTTCGCCGTGAAGCGGCCCGCTTGGCCGGCAATCAAGCCTACGTCGCTGAATGCGGCCTGTTCATCGTCTTCTGCGCCGACCTGCATCGGCTGGAGGCAGCGGCCAAACGGCACGAGCAAACGTTTCATACGAATACGGAAAGCTTTCTCGTCGCAACAGTCGATGCCGCGCTCGCTGCGCAAAATGCCGCCGTCGCCGCCGAATCGCTCGGCCTCGGCATCTGTTATATCGGAGGCATCCGTAATGCCGCCGAGGAGCTAAGCCGGCTGCTGGAGCTGCCGCTGCTTGTATATCCGGTCTTCGGCCTCTGCATCGGCACGCCGGATCAGGAGCCTTCCCTCCGTCCCCGTCTGCCGCAGGCAGGTGTACTGCATTGGAACACTTACGACGAGCAGACGATGCGGGACGGCGTCGAGCAATATGACCGCACAACCCATGCGTATTATAAGGAACGGACGCAAGGCAAGACACTGACGTCCTGGTCGCGTGAAATGGCAAGCAAGTACGGCAAGCCGCTCCGAGTGCATATGAAGCCGTTTCTGGAAGCGCGCGGCTTCAGGCTGGAGTAGGAATTGAAGCTTTGCCTGACGGGGCGGCCCTCCCTCCGGGGAACAAAACCAACGAGGAAGGCGGCCTTACCTTGAAAAAAAAGAAACCGGCAGCAAGGCGGCGGCGTACCGCGGTCGGGCTGCTTGTGCTGGTCGGCTTGCTTGCTATTTTATCCGGCGGCTGGCTGCAGGTAAGCGTCTATACGATCGCCTCTCCCCGGCTGCCTGCCGGCTTCGACGGCTACCGGATCGTACAGCTTTCCGATCTGCACAGCAAGCAGTTTGGTACAAATCACGAACAGCTCATCCGTAAAATCGACGAGCTGCAGCCGGATATCATCGTCACGACCGGCGATATGAAAAATTCACAGCATGACGACGGCGCCGTATTCGACCGGCTGGCGGAGCAGTTGGTTCCCCGCTACCCGCTGTACTATATCTCGGGAAACCATGAGCAGATTGCCCGTAATTTGGACAATCGGGCCGAGGCCCAAGCGGCTGCAAGCTCCGGGGTGGGCGGTGCGAACCAAACTCCCGGAGCGGCCACGGCTGCTCGCTCAGCGCCTGCTGCTGCGGCCGACTCTGGCGACCCGTACCTGGAGCACCTGCAGCGCCTCGGCGTGCAAGTGCTCGATGACCGCTCAGTCACCGTGACCGCTGGCCAAGACCAGCTCCAGCTAACCGGATTGCTGCTTCCGCTGCGCTATTACAAAGCCAAAAACACGGCCAGCTACGCCGGTGAAAAACCGCTGATCCCGGCCTTTATTACGAATACGATAGGCCAAGCTGCCACGGACCGCTTTCAAATTTTACTTACGCATAATCCGCTGTATTTTAATGTATATGCGGATTGGGGCGCAGACCTTACGCTGACCGGGCATATGCACGGCGGCGTGATCCGCATTCCATTTGTGGGCGGGGTGTTGTCGCCGGAACGGTCCTTTTTTCCCGAATATGACGCCGGGCTATTCACGCAAGGCAGCGCCCGCATGATCGTCAACCGTGGACTTGGCGATGAAAATTTGTCCGTAAGCGGATTTCCCTTCAAGCTGCCGCGCTTGTTTAACCCGCCGGAGATCACCGTCATTGACCTGAAGGCCGAATAACCTTCATCCAAGCGCAAGCGTCGGGGATTTTGCTGTTTTTGTCTGAGCTGAACAAATGACTGCGGCCGGTCAAGCCGCCTACTGCACCGTATGCAACTTTTGACGAACAGCAGTCGTCTAGTAAGTTGTACCTAATTTTACCTAATCTTGTCCAAGCAGAAAGGAATAACGTCCATGTGGAATTCACATAAGGCTCGCTTGAGCTGGGCTGTGCTCGCCTGTTCGCTGATGCTGACCACAGGCTGTGCCGACATGGCCAAGCCGCCCGCAGAGGTCGCGCCAGCTCCCTCCGCGGAAAAACAGCCTGACAGCACGACAACTCCCGTAAACCCGACCGGACCGGCGACGAAGCCTGCGACGGGAGACACGGGAACGAAGCCGTCAGCCCCCGCCGCAGATCCAGGCACAGCCAAGCCAGGCGCCTCTACCGGAGGTGGAGGCGCGATCCAGGTCATTGCCAAGCCGGCCGAAATCTCCGTCATTGTCAACAAAACCAATCAGCTGCCGGATAGCTACAAGCCGCAGGATTTGGTCGATCCGGATGTTCCCTTTATTTTTAAGGAGAAGACGGAGAAACGCAAGCTGCGCAAGGAAGCGGCAGCCGCGCTGGAGAAGCTGTTCCAGGGCGCCAAGGAAGCAGGTCTCCCGCTGGCGGGTGTATCGGCGTACCGCTCGCATGACACGCAGAAGTCGTTGTACAACAACTACGTCAAGCAGCACGGCGAGGAAGCCGCGAACAAATTCAGCGCCAAGCCGGGACAAAGCGAGCATGAAACCGGTCTGGCGATTGATGTATCCGGCGCAAACGGCAAATGCCCGGCTCAGGATTGCTTCGGCGCCACCAAGGAAGCGAAGTGGCTGGCTGAGCACGCCCACGAATACGGATTTATTGTCCGCTACCTCAAGGGAAAGGAAGCCATTACAGGCTATCAGTATGAGCCGTGGCATCTGCGTTACGTCGGCGTTGAGTTGGCCAAGGACGTGACGAAGCAAGGGCTGACGCTGGAGGAATACATGAACAAGGGCGTTCCGGCTACCAATCCGAAAAACTAGGTCCTTCGGCCCAAGCATGGCAAAAAACCTTGATGCTCGCTCCACCTGGGGGCGATGTCAAGGTTTTTTGACGTTTTGTCAGGCTCAAACATCCTCGTACCGTGCAAATACCGCCGCCTGGCCGCAGCGGACCCCCGTTTCATCCAGCACATTCCATACGGTAGCTTCCGCGATCATAAACCTGCGGCCGCTGCCCGAAATACGTATTCCACTATAAGAACTGACGAAGCCCTTCTCCCGCACGTTCCGCATAAACACCTCACGTACGTCCTGCTCCATCGGCTCGGCCGTCAGCCGGGAGGGCATGCTTGTAAATGCCGCCCAGTCCAGCTCCCAAAGCTGCAGCGCCAGCTTGCTGCCAAAGTTCAGAACCGGGTCGGCTTCCATCCCGTGCGACAGCACGTAAAGCGGAGCATGGAACAATCGCTCGGCCGCCGTCTGCGGGTCCCCCTCCTCCAATAGCATACGGCCAGTCCAGTGCCGGTAGCTGTTTATCACACGAAGCGCGTGTTCATTGGTCGCGCCCACTCCCGTTCGCAGGGATTCCATCACCCGGCCTCCTTAATCCTCAATTCATCCTCAAGTCATCTTCAATTCATCGCAGCAGCCATTTTTTCACCAAGCAAACCGGTTCCTGCAATCCTAACAGCATCCATCCGCAAAAAACTCCACATGCCTTCCGCACAGGGAGCCTGTCCCTTCTTGCCCTTCCTTATAACGAACGCCAAGCCGCCCTAATACGTCTTTTCAACGTGATACGCTGCTGCGTTTTTCGCAAAGGTCCGGCTGACGCTGCCTGCATCGACCGTAAGGTCTACCGTCAGCCATTGTCCGTCCAAATAAACTTCATTCCATGCATGGTACTCCTGCACATTTTCCGATGTGCCCATCTGCAGCTTCGTTGGAATGCCTATACTGCGACTCATCGCTGCGAACAGCGAAGCGTAATCGTAGCAAATGCCTTTCTCAGCCGCAAGCACCTTGTCCAGCTCCGGCAAATAATCGGCTGCTACCGTCGCCGCCAGCTCGAAATCGTATACCATCGTATTAACGATGTAATCATAAATGGCCTGCGCCTTCTCGCGGTCCGTCTCTTTATGCAGCGTCAGCTCGCCGGCTTTGTCACGTACCGCTTGTGCGCCACTCCAATTTATATTTTGAATCGAGTTCAGGTAGACGCTTGTCTCCGCTTGCAGCTGAAGCTCAATCGAATCGCTGAGTACCGGTTTGTACGTATTGCCCGCCACCTGCTCCAGCACCGAAACGCGATACGCGCCATTGCCAATCTGCAGCGGGAAAAAGACTTCCTTTCCATCAGCAGCCAAATTGTACGTGTAGGTGATGCCGTCCTTGGCAACCATCAGCTTGGTTGCGGCGGCAGAAGCCGCCGTATACGTAATGCCGATCGCCCCATGCTCCAGCTTGGCGGCGCTTAGCCAAGAGCTTGAATCAGGCTTGGCCACCGCAAGCGGCGCATACATCGTGAATAAACTGAATATCAGAACAAAAGCTACCCATCGTCGCATCCTGCTGAACCCCCTTCGGTAGCTGGCTGCCTGCTTCCAAGGAAGTGAAGGCCCTGTAGCTTTGCGTCCCTGCCTTTCGACAGGTTTGCCGTTTATCGTGTGCGGCTTAATTTGAGATTAACATACTCTTTGGAAAATACAAGCCCTCAAGTAATGAAACCGGCTACCCTCCGACCAGAACAAATGCAGTCCAAGCTGAGCTAGAGAGAGATTCGTTTGGGAAGCTGACTTACCTTTACACCGCTGCCTCAGCTCGAAAGCTCATGCCCCGTCACCCAGAGATGATGGGTCACCTTTGGCCCGCCCGTAGTCGGCATATAATCCACCCGGTATACCGTCGTTTGCTGCGCTGAGTCAATCGTCGCCTCCGCTCCCTTCATCCCTTGCATATGGTCGGCGTGTAAAATAACCTTTGCTCCCGGTGAATACGGTTGCTGGGCTGCCGCTGCGATTTCCTCGTGAACCACCCACTGATGGTTGGTTACACGTTGTCCGCCGGTAAGCGGCGTGTACGAAACAGCATACACGGTCGTTGTATACGCCCCCGTGATCGTCGCTGTAGCGCCATTCATTCCTTCCATATGTGCGACTTTCATCACCGCCTGGCTTCCGACCTTGTAAGCGGGAGCCGTTGCGTTGTGCATGCCGGCAGGCAGCTCACTTGAACCGGAATGGTCCATTGCCGAATGATTGGTGCTCGCCTGACTGGATGGCGCATGACTTGCACCGCCCGTCTGGGTGACCGCTGCAGAACCTTGCTTCGTTGCCTGAGCTCCGCAGCCGCTTAACGCAAGCACGGCTGCAGCCCCGATCAAAGCAACTTGTTTGTTTATAAGGATTCGCCCCTTCAAAGTAAACCTCTCCTTTTTGATCCGTATGGATTAGCTGGATGTTCATTCCGCTGCTGCCTGTAGACAACACCTTACATACAATACCCCCCAATCGTATACTCTATACCAAAAAACGGTACAATGAAATGCTGACCGGCCGTTTTATAGCTCTGTACACATTTATCGCTTTACAACTCGCCGTGCAGCCCTGTTTGTCATATGACAAAACCATGACAGTCTTCAACATCCCCACGGTATCTCCAGCTTTTCGCGCTGTCTGCCGCCCCTCCTGTACTAAGCTGAACGGTCAAAACGCCAAAAGCTGCGTACTCCCGGTTTTGAGGGTACGCAGCTGCTTAGCGAAGCTTCTTTTTTCTTTTGGATGCTTTGGGTGCTGTAACGTCAGTTTTTTGACAATCAGTTGATAAATTTCAGATATTGCAGCATACGCTTGAGCATGACGGTGCCCTGAGCCCGCGAAGCATTTTCTTTTGGAGCAAATGTGGTGTCCGTCATCCCTTGCACAATCCCCGCCTTCATCGACTTCGCTACGGCATCCTTCGACCAGGAAGAGATGGAGCCGACGTCAGAGAACTTGTCCAGCATACTGGAATCCAACGCAACCTCTTTGTCGGATACGGTTAACGCTCGGACCAGCATTGTGACCATTTGCTCCCGGGTAATCATTGCATTCGGTTGGAACGTGCCGTCCTCGTAGCCTTCGATGAGACCCGCTTGCTGCGAAGCCCCCACCGAGCCTGCGAACCAGTCTTTGGCCGCGATATCCTTGAAGCCCTCAGGCTGCACTTCCGCAAGTCCCAGGGAACGAACCAGCAGAGCGGCAAACTCGGCTCTTGTGATCAAGCTGTCAGGGGCGAACGTTGTCTCCGAGACGCCATTGACGATCAGCTTGCTCGCCAATGTTTCTACGTCTGTTTTGGCCCAATGGCTCGACAAATCACCGAAGGTTTTAGGGTTGTGAATAACTGTGTAAATACTGTTTCCTTTGCGATACAAGACAGCCTTGGAACCGTCAAATACGGTCGGCACCGGGCGATAGGTGTTCGTATTCGGATCGACCCATACCCCTGTCGACGTAGCAGGATCAGCGGTCTGCGGAAGATGCACGGTGTGCGCAATATACGTGCTGAACCGGTTGATTTCCTGGCTTTGTCCGTTGCTCGCGACCACAGATACGGTGAACTCCACAGGGGCAGCCAGCGCATCCGCGCCTAGCTGAGCGGCGAAAGCGTTGGCCGCTTCGGCTGCTGCGCCCTGAAGCTTATTGACGACGATGCTTACCTTCACATCCGGGACAGTCACACCCATCTGCTGAGCAATCGCGGCAACATCAATTTGGTTGACAGGAAGCTCATAATCCCCCGCCTGGGTACGAAGCTGGAGCGTTGCCTGGGCGTTTTTGGAGCCGAGCAAGGCCACGGTTTCAGGCGCAAGCTCCACCTTCACGACAGAAGCGGCAGCCTTGACCTCCAATGAAAATACGGACGTGGCCGAGGTTGCTTTGGCAACCAGCTCCGTAATTTGGGCTGCATCGAAGGTAACGGCTACCTCGTTCCCTGTTACCGTTTCTCTGGCCGACTCTGTCAAAGCGACGACGGGTCGGGACGACGGAGTCGTGGTGCCCGTATTCGGTGTGGCCGGGCTGCCTCCTCCGCCCGTAGTTCCGCCACCGCCACCGCCCCCACCGGTCGATGTGCTTCCAATTTCGACGGTTCTAATAGCAAACTCGCCTGCACCGCTTCCATATCCGGCAATCAGCGTCATACTGGTGGCGGTTGTTTGCGGCACAACGAAGCTGAACGGATAAGCGCCGGTATTGTCCTTCGCATAAATCGCATCGACATGGATAACCGTGTTGTTATTATCAATGACCTTCAAGGTAATATCTTTTCCGACAGGCGACGACCCTTGAATGAACACTTGGGTTCCAATTGCATATCTCGACTGGGTCGTTGTTATCTGCACCTCGGCAGTTGCCGCATACACAGAACCGGGGGTCCACATGGGCGCCAAGCTCGCCGTACATACACTGAACGCGAGGCCGAGCAGCCTTATTTTCTTGATCACTGAGTATACCATTCCCTTCTGTTGTGAACAGGTGGAGGTATAAGACCGACAAGCAGCCTTATACCTCTATGATTACTTCAACTGCAGCTGAGCTTTTTGAGCAAGCAATTGGGAGGCTGTCTGTCCGTTCAGGTTATCGAAAATGTAGGCCTCAATCGTGTACAGCTTGAGATCGCCCGCCAAGCCGCTGAACGTTTGCGTAATTTCGACGTTTCCGGTGATATCCATTTCGGACGCAATCAGTTGTACAGGCGTACTTCCCTGCTTCAACTCGAAAATAACAACCTCTTTCCCCGCGTGGCCCTTCACCGTCTCGATGTTCAGCTTAGCCGTCAAGCTGTTTGTCCCGGACGTAAGGCTGCTTGCAGTGATCGCGAATTCTCTGCCGTCGAAAATGCCTGTCAGGTTCACGGAATCATTGCTGAGCGGCGAGGTGCCTGTCGCGTTTTGAATACCCTGCACCCGAATCGCATCTCCGATCACAATCGTCGAGCCGCTCACATCGGTTACCGTAATTTCAAGCACACGGCCATCATTTTTCCAAAGTCCTGTGTACTGGGCTCCCAAAATTTTCGCAGCTGCCAGAGAACCAAATTTGACGTACTGATCGACGGTTGCTTTCGTCCACTCCCCGCTTTGGTTCGTCGGCATATCGAAGGTAATCGTGATCACATCCCCGTTGCCAATTGCGGATGTCGTTTTGCTCTTGTTGCTGCTTGAAGCCACAATGCTAAGGACGCTTGGCGTGTTCGCCTGACCGAACGTACCGGCAATGACATACGCTCCCTGTATGGTTGGCGAGGAGCCTGTCACATCGCGAATATTCAGCGAGTCCAGTGAAATTTCCGCGCCATCCTTCAATGAAGGATTCGCACCGAGTGTTCCTACTGTAATAATCAACGTTTTAGCATTCAGCCAGCTCGCGCTTGCATCCGGGCCGAGCAGCCCGGCCAGAGCCGTTAATACCGGCGCTGACTGATTCGTATCCGCACTGAACGTGATCGTAATCGTATCGCCCTTGCCCGCACCCGGATTTGCTCCGGTATTGGCTGCTACGATGCTCAGCACGGTCGGCGCAATTGCGCTGCCGAACGAGCCCGTCAACGGCTGAATCACATCACTGACCGGGATATAACCGATTCCGTTGCTATCCTTCAACTGCAGCAGCGTCAGATCAATCTGGTCGCCGACCTTGATGGTCGCATCCGCCTTGACCGTAATGGACAGCACATTTTGGGACGAGTTCCAGACCGCCGTTGCCCCTGTGCCAAACGTACGGTTGCCAGTTACTTTAATTTTAGAAAGGTCAATCGCCGGTTCTTGAGACATGGACGTACTAAAAATGATTTCAATGGTACCCAAAACTTGTGCTGCCGGGTTGCGGCCATTCGATGTCGCGATTGCATGGGTAAATCTAGGAATGATGCTCGGAACAAAGCTGCCGTCAAGCTTCACACTGCCGGCGTTCACCGGAACCGTGCCGGTCGCATCCTTGATGCCGAGTCCGGTGAGATTCAGGATATCATTCTGCTTCAGGTTGGCATACACCGCATCCGAGACGGAGTTGTACACGGAGCCGGTAACGGACGAACCGTAGGTCGCCAGAGTCACCGTCAACGTCCGGTTGTCGTTGCTCCAAGCGAAGGCGGCATAATCGCCGATCGTATGCCCATTCGTTACCTGAATCAGATCCTTGGTCGCCCAGCCGGACGGCTTCGCTCCATCGGTAGACGAGTCGAACGTAAATACAATTTTGTCCCCGTACGGCGACTCCAGCCCGTTCTGATCAATGGCGACGGCAGACAATACATTCGGAGCGATCACCGTACCGAAGCTGCCGTTAATGCTCAGTGCTGCCGATGCTGCCAGCGGCGCTTGACCGCTTGCATCCTGGATGCCGCTGCCGCTCGTAATCGTCAGCGTGTCCGTCGCTGTGATCGTTGCGCCTGCGCCCATCGTAATCGTCAGCTTCGTGCGGTCCGCACTCCACGCTTGACCCGGACTCGCGCCAAAGCTATGTCCGCCGCTCAACGTAAAGGCCGACAAATTAACCGGTCCGCCGTTCGTCGGCGTATCGAACACGATCAGGAGCATATCTCCTGCGCCTGCTCCCGGCCTTCCATCATTGTTCACCGCTGTAAGAGACGTGATCACCGGCGCAACTGCGACGCCGAAGCTGCCTCCGATGCTCAGCGCTCCCGTGGCCGCCAAAGGCGCTTGACCGGTCGCATCCTGAATGCCGCTGCCGCTCGTAATCGTCAGCGTGTCCGTCGCTGTGATCGTCGCGCCTGCGCCCATCGTGATCGTCAGCTTCGTCCGGTCCGCGCTCCACGCTTGACCCGGACTCGCGCCAAAGCTATGTCCGCCGCTCAAGGTAAAGGCGCTCAGATCGACCGGTCCGCCGTTCGTCGGCGTATCGAACACGATCAGGAGCATATCTCCTGCGCCTGCTCCCGGCCTTCCATCATTGTTCACCGCTGTAAGGGACGTAACGACCGGCGCAACTGCGACGCCGAAGCTGCCTCCGATGCTCAGCGCTCCCGTAGCCGCCAAAGGCGCGATGCCTGTCGCATCCTGAATGCCGCTGCCGTTCGTAATCATCAGCGTATCCGCCGCTGTGATCGTTGCGCCCGCGCCCAGCATGATTGTCAGCTTCGTCCGATCCGCACTCCACGCTTGACCCGGACTCGTGCCGAAGCTATGTCCGCCGCTCAAGGTAAAGGCGCTCAGATCGACCGGTCCGCCGTTCGTCGGCGTATCGAACACGA
>NZ_JCAMRT010000048.1:0-15096 GCF_059821225.1 Paenibacillus sp. sg306046 | reverse complement strand
CGGTGCCCCATCGTTGGAGCTATGGGCTAGAGCATTAAGTTTACAACGTTATTTCAGGAGCGTTCTACTAGTGCACGATTTCGCCCTAGCAGGACGAGATTTCATTGAAGTCTATTCTGTCATTTGTCGAGCAGGCGAAGGGGGATATTTGATATCAACGGGGAAGTCAAGGAGCGACCCGCTTCAAATGTTCCCCCTCACATGCCACTTCCTTGATAAAGACAGGCTAAGTGTGTAAATCGTTCCCGTCGGGACGGATACGATGCGATGCGTCTGATTTATGCATTGTATTGCGCCCAGCAAACGCATGTTTTCAATACACGTGTTTGCATGAATACTAAAACGCATTCCAAACATTTGTGCGTATAAATACGAAATGATTTTAAAATCCTGGTTTAAAAGGGGGTTAATTTTTATCAAGAAACATGTGCAAACACGTGTATTGAAATCACGTATATTATGGTATAATTGAGAATAAGAGGGAGGCTGTAGAGCAATCCTCGACTACATGTAGAAAGGAGGAGAGAGGCAATGAAAAACCCGGAACCAAGAGAAAAAGATTTCTCGCTCGGCTACGTTGTCAAGGTCCAGCAAGTGATCGACTTCATCGTATTAGCCGAGTTGCAAAAAGGACGCCGATACGGGAAGCAAATTGATCAGGTTATCATTGAGATGCTGGACGGCGTAGGTGTAAATGATTCTTATCTTTCACAAAGAATGAAAACGTTAGCTGAAAAAGGGCATGCAACAAGTAAATGGAGCAGCGACAATAAATACAACCGATATTATGAGATAACCGAATCCGGGGTCGAATATTTTCAACAGCTCTTATCGGACCTGCCTGAGCGCGTCGACCTTGCAATCAAGGTATACCAGTTATTTAATAAAACATTGCTTAAATATAACAAGTAAGCAGGACTGCATTAGCGACGGAACTTCGAGAATCGCTCAACGTTATGTTTCAGCTTTCCGTCGCTAGATCCCGCTGTTCGGCTAATAAAAAAAGCAGCGACCGACCAGCTACCAGGAGCTCTTGGACGGCAACTGCTTTTTATTGCGATCATCGTTAGGGTGTATGGATAGCAAATGAAAAGGTAGTAGCCTAGAGGTATTAAGCGAGCTTATAACATATGTACAAAATACGAGTTTTGTGAATATGTAAAGAACAAACACGTCATACCTCGGATTTATCAATTCCTCAAAAGTTATTGCATCATTCGTTTTGCATTAACAGTGATTGCATGAACTTTAACTAACTTCCTCACTACGTTAATTCTAAGCGATTTGATGTCAGGTATGCCGCAGCTTGTGAAGCGTTACTTTGCCGTAAGTTACGCGAACGCTTGACCGGCTTTCGCCGCTGTGGCTGGAGCAGCTCTACCTCTTCAAGCAAGTGATAGACTTTCTTCTTGTGTTTATCGCCGGGTCATATGCACGCTAAACGCGGGCCTGTCCTCCCTCATGCCTTCTTTTCTCTTCTTATGAATGCTATAATACTTGTATCCATTACCAAATATCGTATAAAAGGAGAGCATCCATTCATGAACGCGAACCAAATTCTCGAAACGTTGCCCCATCGCTATCCGTTCCTGCTTGTCGATCGAATTGAATCGGTTGAGGAAGGTCAAAAGGCGGTCGGGATCAAGAATGTCAGCATCAACGAACCGTTTTTCCAAGGGCATTTCCCAGGATTTCCGGTGATGCCGGGGGTGCTGATCGTCGAGGCGATGGCACAGGTTGGAGGCGTCGCGATGTTGAGCGTGCCGGACTTTAAAGGCAAGATCGCCTTCCTGGCCGGGATTGACGGCGCTCGCTTCCGCCGCCAAGTTTTTCCGGGCGACCAACTGCGCATCGAAGTCTCAATCACGAAACTCAAAGGCGTCATCGGCAAAGGACAGGCCGTTGCTTATGTCGACGGCGAGCTGGCCGCTGAAGCGGAACTGACCTTCGCGATCAAAAAAGACTAATTTGAAGACAAAAAAGGGATGCCCACGACCAGCGTGAGCATCCCTTTTTGGCGTTATGAAGTGGTGCCGACGAGACTGCGATGCTCGTAGGCAAACGTTTCAAGGAACGTCGGGTCCAGGCCGAATGCGGAGTAGAGCTCTTGGCAGAAGGCAAGGATCGACGCAGCTGCTTTTGGTTCCGAGAGCAGCATCATGTGATTGGACGAGTCGATGTCGAACAGGTGGAAATCGTCGATCTGACGTTCAAATTCGGCCCAATAATCTCCTTGGTCAAATACGGGGCTCGTCTTGACTTTGAAGTACGGTTCCAGAGCCCCGAGGAATGAGCCGCTTTTGTTGCGGAAGAAATAGGCGCTGACCTCTTGCGGATCGGGCAACGGCAAGATGGAAAACCCGCTGCGGTCGACCGCTTCCTGCACGTCAGAACTACTCTGAATCATGGTGTTCAGGTAGTCGTCCGTACGCTTGTAGCCGCGCTCGCGGGCCAGGGTCAGCAACTGCTTGGCATATTCCTCATCCGAGAGCGCCGGGTCCAGATTATCACGGTGAATCAATGTGATCGGAATCTTCTCCGGCTCGTGCTGAATCTCGGTGAGCAGAGTCATGTTGACCGATTGCAGGATCGCGGTTTTTCGATTGAACATCGCTTCCGGCAGCATGTTCTTGCTGTAGATTTTGTCCGAATACAAGGTGTCGAGGAACACAATGGAGTTCACTTTTTGCCCCAGTTCCTGCAACTGACGGGCCACTTCGTAGGCAAGGAGGCCGCCGAGCGAATAGCCGCCGAGGTCATACGGCCCTTCTGGCTGTACGGTCTGAATGATGTGAACGTAATACGCGGCCATCGCGTAGATGCCTCGGATCGGGCTGCGGTTGCTCATCCAACCACGCGCTTTGATGCCGTAAAAGGGGCGGTTGCTCACTTTGGCGATCATCGAGTAGATGCCGACGCCGCCTGCCGCCCCGTGCATCCAGAAAATCGGACGACCTTCCGTGGCTTGGTTCAGCAGGACGAGTTCCGGAAACTGCGGCAAGCTGGTCTGCACCGGTTTGTGGGCCGGCGATGCTGCGAGCGGTGCTTGCGGCGGTGCGGGAGTCTGGCTCACGAGCTCCGCTTTCGGTTTCGCCTTGGTCTCTCCATTGTAGACCAGCTCTCGAATCAGGCCTTCCATCGATCGGCATTCGCTCAGTTTGACGAAGGAGAAGGACGGGTCGATCTGCGTTTGTATCTGCTGTAGCAGCTGCATAAACAGAATCGAGTCAAACCCGTAGTGGTCGAGCGGCTTGTTCACCTTCAGCTCCGCAGGCGTGAGGCCCACCAGTTCGGAGATAATGCCGATGACTCGCTCCTGCAGCTCCTGCTCGATGGCCAGGTCCTGTTCCTCACAAACGGGAACCGCTTCGGAAGCAGAAGCTGCAGCGACGGCTTGCAGGCTCTGCGTTGTCACCTCTCGTCTTGCGATTGTCCGAGCGGTCAGCCAGCAGCGGCGGCGCTCAAACGGATAGGTCGGCAAGGAGATGCGACGGGCGGACGCTTCGCCTTGCAGCCCCTCCCAAGGAATCTTGCCGCCTTTCGCCCAGTAGAGGGCTAGTTTTCCAAGATTGCCCTCTGCCAGCAAGGCTCGAAGAACGGTCTCTCCAGTGATCCCGGCCAGAAGATCGAGGATTTCGGAATGAGCCTCGTTCAGGTCGCCGAGATAGAGTGCGATGGGCGCGTCGCCTTTTTTCAAATAGCCTCGCAGACCTTGCATCAGCTCGTCGCGGCTTTGTACCGCCATCGCAAGTCGCGCCTCCATCCCGTCACGGCCGACCTGCAGCGTGTGCGCGATGTCAGGCAGCTTCAAGCTCTCGTCGGCTTCGAGGAACGCGAGCAGCTGTGCGGCAGCCTCGTCCAGACGCTCGCGATTTTTCGCGGAGAGGACGATGAGCTGTGGGGCATCCGTCGGTTCGGGATCGACCGCCTCTTGCGGAGCCGGGATGTATTCTTCGACCACAAGATGCGCGTTCGTGCCGCTGATACCGGTCGTGCTGACTGCACCGAGGCGCGGACGCTCATCAGCCGTAGTCCACGATCTGTTCTTGGTATGAATCACGAACGGGCTGTCTGACAGGCTGATGTAGTCATTGCTCGACTCATAGTTGTGCAGAGCCGGAATCATCCGCTCCTTCATCGCCATCAGCATGGAGATCAAGCTGACGACGCCGGATGCGGCGAACGTATGCCCGATCAACGGCTTGATCGAGCCGAGCGCGCAGTATTGCGTCCGGTCGGTGTGTCGGCGGAAGGCGTTGGTGAGCGCCTGCACTTCGAGAGGGTCTCCCAATCTGGAACCGACGCTGTGGGCGAGCACATACTGGATGTCGGCCGGGTTGATGCCGAAGCGCTTGTAGACTTGATGAAGCAGGTCTGCTTGGCTCGCAGGGCTCGGAGCGGTGATGCCGTTGGTCTGGCCGTCGTAGTTGACGGCGCTGCCCTTGATGCAGCCATAGATCTGATCGCCATCCTCCAGCGCTTTACTTAGCGGCTTGAGCACGACGACAGCTACCGCTTCGCTCGGCACCAGGCCATTTGCACGCCCGTCGAACACAAAGCAGGTGCCATCCGGGGAGAGCATGTCGAGCTTGCCCATGCCGTTGTGGATCATCGGCGAGATCAGCAGGCTGACACCGCCGGCCAGCGCCATGTCGCACTCGCCTTGGCGCAGAGCTTGGCAGGCTTGGTGAATCGCGACGAGACCGGACGAGCAGGCGGCGGTGATCGCCATGTTCGGACCCTTGAGGTTGAGCGCATAGGAGATGCGAGCCGCCAGCGTGGCGTTCTGGTTGCTGTTCAGCGGACTGTCCTCTCCGGCCAAAAACCCGTACTCCCCCTCTTCCACCCCGACATAGACGCCGCATGCGGCTCCACGAATGCGCTCGCCCATATAGCCGGCATCTTCCAGCGCATGCCATGCTTCCTGCAGGAACAGGCGCTGTTTCGGATCGATGTACTCCGCTTCTTTGGGCGAGAGCTTAAAGAACAAGGGATCGAAGCAGTCGACGTCCGGGACAAATCCGCCCCATTTGCCCATGCCCTTCTCTTCCCGCCAATCCCAGCGGTCAGACGGGACGACCGTGATCGCTTCCCTTCCGTCTCGGATGTTTTTCCACAGCTCCTGCACATTGCTCGCCTGCGGGAATTTGCCGCTGATCCCGACAATGGCAATCGGCTCCTGCGCACTGCGCACCGCTCCTCCGGCCGCGAATCGCGCCTTGCCGGTCTTTTTGCGCGAAGGGCGCTTGAACGGGGTGCTGACGATTGGGGCGGCAGGTGCTGCCGCGATCGCCGGTGCGGATGCCGCTTGCTCCTGGTAGGCTTGCTCTTGGTAGAAATCCCGCATTGCCTCCGCATGGGTGACCGTGTAAAACCGGGTCAGAGCTCTGATCGTAGAATGCTCAAAGAACAAGGCGGGCGTCACGGCAATACTGTAATGTTTCGACAGGAAACCGGCAAACTCGGCCAAGCTGATCGAATCAAACCCGAAATCGGCCAAGTTCTCCTCGACGTGCAGTTTGGTGCGCGGAATTTTGAGAACGGAGCTGATTTGCTCTTTGAGATCCCACTCCACGCACTGTTCGAGCGTGAATCCCTTCATCTCCGGACGTCTTCCCTTGCCGGAAAAGGTGTTGCTGCCGGAATGTACTGGCACCGGAGCGCGCGCTGCCGACTTCGCGAGGCCCAGCATGCGTTCGATGCGACTCGGCTGGCCGACCATCACGAGATGCTGGGTGCGGTTCTGCGACAGGATGCGGTCAAAGATCGCAAGGCCCTCTCCCACCTCCAAGAAGCGCTGCCCGCTGGTCTTGAAGTAGGCTTCCGTGTTTTCATTTTTCTCAAAATGCATGCCCCCGGCTTTCCAAAGCGGCCAGTTGATGACGAAGGTTGTCCCGCTGCGCAGCTCGCCATAGGCCATTTGGAAGCGATTGGAAATTGCATAGTCGCACGAGCCGAAGTCCCCGATGATCGCCGACGAAGAGGAGAAATAGCAGGTAAAATCAAGTTCCGGCTCCCCTTGCAGCAGTTCGTCGAGCAGAAGCGTTCCCTTGACCTTCGGGTCGAGCACCTGCTGGAACCGGCGGTCATCCTTGTCGAGAATGCTTTCGGCTCCGACGAGGCCGGCTGCGTGCAGGACGCCGTGAACACGGCCGAACTGCGACCGGGCTTTTGCAAGCCCCGCCTCCATACGCGTGCGGTCACAGACGTCCGCTTGCAGATAGAAGACGCGGCTGTTTCGTTTTTCAAGCGCTTCGATCCTCGCCTGTTTGGCAGCATCGAGCGCCGAGCGCCCGGTCAGGATCAGGTTAACCGGGTGTTTGCCAGCCAGATGCTCGGCGAACAGGTAGCCCAGACCGCCGAGCCCGCCGGTGATCAGGTAAGTACCGCCCGATTTCAGCAAGGTGGAGGAGCTGGCTTGGATGCGGGTCGGCTGTATCTTGCAGACGTGGCGCTTGCCGTTTTGGTAGAGGACGCTTTCGATTTTGGAAGCATTGAGCTCGTCCAGAAGGAGCTGCATATTCTCCTGCAAGGAAACGGCCCCGGCTTCTTGCATCACGACAGCCGCTCGGATTTCCGGGAGCACCAAGCCCAAGGAGCGCTCAAAGCCGATCCATGATTCAAGGAACGCACGCTCGGTCCCATTTCGGTGCTGGCCGACGAGCAGCAGGCTCTTGGCTTTAAGCTTCGTCGTCGCAAGGGCTTGTACGATGTTGAGGATCGGTTTCGTGTCCTCCACGAGCGAAGCGTCTTCCAGCGGCCAGAGGTAGAGCAAGGCGTCAACTTCCCCCTGCTGTTCTTGGACGCTGCGGAGCGCCTGCTGGCAGGATGTCCCTTGCGGGACGAAAAGGACCTGCGTCTGCGGGCTTCGCGCCTGCACCGCTTCCACGACCGCACGCTGAGCCTCCGCATTTGAGAGGAAGCAGAGCAGCGTGTTCAAGTCGGACGGCACGCGGTCGTTTCGAGCTTGTTCTTGCCAGATCTCCTCAAAGGTCATCAAGGCAAACGGCTCGGCGGATGGAGAGACCGCTTGCGGGCGGTTCTTCTGCGTTTGCAGACCGCTGATTTGCAGACAGACCTTGCCTTGTTCGTCGCAGAACGTGAAGCTGCCGTCCTCTGCCACAACCCACATGGAGGAGAGGCAAGGGGTATAAATCGCGACCTCTTGCAAGGCGGCGGGCACACTCCCTTGCAGCACGGCATCCGGCAAGTGCGGATGGAGCAGAAACTGCGAAGGCGCCATCGGCAGCGTGACGCGCGCGCCCCGCTCCTGCAAGGCGGACGCATCGAGGAGTGGCGCTTCGTCCTCTGTCAGCACAGCGCTTCCTGATGCGTGAAGCTCTTCCTCGTCGTTGTAGATCTCAAAGGAGATCTCGCCGTTAGCGGCCGGGTACAGTGCGATATGCACCTGCGACCCGTCAGCACCCACTGCGAGCGGTGACTCCCAGACGATATTTTGCAAACGAAGGCGGGTGCGACCTTCCTTCAGAGCGCTGGACGCCTGTTCCACAGCCGCGCGCGCCATCTCCAACAGGGCGAATTCCGGTACCGTCCGATCGCGAAGGAAGGTTTCCTCGCCGGTGAAGACGGTGCTGTAGCGCATTTCGGTCAGGTCTGACGTATTGCGATGGAGCAGCGGATGCAAGGCGTTTACAGCAGATATTTCCTGCTTGCCGAATCCTGTCTGCACGCTATCAAACGCAGGCAACGGGTAGCGCTCTTGCGCAAACGAATAGGTCGGCAGTCCGGTCAGTCGCTTGACCGTCCCCGCCAGGTAAAGCCCTTCCCAGTCGATCCGGTTGCCGTTGACCCACAGCTCTGCAACCGTCTTGAGCTTGCGGTTGTGCAGCAGGCTCAGGAGGAACGCTTGTCCCTCCTCGGTGTCGGCCAGATTGATCCCGTTGACGCTGCCGTTCTTGCCGACGGCGCCCACGAAGACTTCTCCCGACTTGCCGGCCCCTGCTAGGTAGCGTTCGAGCTGGCCGATCAGCTGGTCCCGGTCTTTGACAACGATGGCAAGCCGTTGTGCCATGCTCTCTCTCGCCACTTGGTAGGTGTACAGGAAGTCAGGGAGCGAGACGTCCGGGTGAGCGCGGAGGTAGCGGAGCGCGGCATCGGCATTGGCTTGCAGCGATTCTGAGCTTTGGGCCGACAGCACGAACAGACCCGGCATCGCTTCGGTGATCGGCGCTGCAACCGGACGCGACGGATTGGGATAGTCTTCGATCACCACATGGGCATTCGTGCCGCTGTAGCCGAACGAGTTGACGGCAGCCAGGCGCTTGCCATTTCGATTGGGCGTCCACTCGCGACGAGCTGTGCTGACATAGACCGGACTGTTGGCAAAGTCGATATGCTTGTTGCCCTGCGCATACTGGATGGAGGGCGGCATCTCTCCATGCTTCATGCTCATCAAAACTTTGATCACGCCCAGCACGCCTGCTGCAGCCGTCGTGTGACCGATGTTCGCCTTGAGCGAACCGATTGCGCAGAAGCCTTTCTGCGTCGTGAACTTGCGGAAGGTGTTGGTAAGGGCGTGAATCTCGATTGGATCGCCAAGCTTGGTGCCCGTGCCATGCGCTTCGATGTATTGAATGTCTTCCACGTCGATCTCGTACTTGCGGTAGATCGATTCTTGCAGCTGGCTCTGCGCGAGGAAGCTCGGCGCGGTGATGCCGGAGGTCTGGCCGTCTTGGTTGGTGCCGCTGCCTCGGATGACGCCGTAGATGTGGTCGTTGTCCCGCTCGGCATCGCGGAGGCGTTTGAGAATCAAGACCCCGGCGCCATCGCCGACGACGATGCCGTTCGCTCCATCGTCAAATGGACGGCACTCGCCATTGGGAGACAGCATCCCGGCGTTGTGCATGGAGATGAACGAGCCCGGATGGCTGTAGACCGTGATTCCGCCTGCGATGGCGAGGTTGATCTCCCCGCTCTTCAACTGCTGGCAGGCCAGGTCGATCGCCACCATCGACGAGGAGCAGGCCGTGTTCACCGCCAGCGCCGGCCCTTTCAGATCCAGATAGTACGCCATGCGAGCCGCGAGGATGCTGATGTCATATCCGAGCATGGAATAATGGGAAAAATCTTGAGCGAGCGCCGAGGAACCGGCCGTGCCGATAAAGGTGCCGACGAGCTGCCCGCGCAGCTGCGTCGGGGTGTAGCCGGCATCTTCTAAAGACTTGTACGTTTCTTCCAGCAAAATACGCTGGGTGACGTCCATCTTCTCAGCTTCGATGGCCGAGATGTTAAAAAAGAGCGGGTCGAAGCGGTCGATGTCGTCCATCTTGCCATAGTTGATCGGAAACGGATTGGACGAATGGGCCTGGATGTATTCCGGCCATTTCGGATCGCTCACTTCGCTGATGCATTTTTTTCCGTCGCGAATCAGGTTCCAGAATTCATCTTGGTCGCTCGCTCCGGCACTCCGGACGGAGAGACCGATGATCGCGATCTCATCGGTATCGACCCGTGCTTCGCGAGCGGGCGGAGCGGGTGTCGGCGTTGGTGCCGCCGGCTGTGCTTGTTTTGCAGGCTGTACGAGGGTATGGAACTGCTTCTCCATGTAGACCGCCAGTGACTCTAGGTCTGCACATTCAAAGACGATGCTGGTCGGCAGGTTCTGGTCGAACCGGACATTGATCGCTTCGAGCAGTTCAACCGCATTGAGCGATCCGATCCCCAGTTCCTTGAAGGTATCCGATTGCTCCAGTTCGGCGCGTTCCAAACCCAAGGTCTGTTCGAAGATCTCGAACAGGATCTCTTTGATCTCAGTTCTGGTCATCCCGGAACTCATGCTCCCTCACTCCTTTAGATTTGTTGCAACATGTTGCGCCGGGCTTCCGGGTACGGCGTCCTGTTGGACATCTGCTTTGCGTTGTGCTCTCGCAGTTTGGCCGGGCTGAGAGCTGAATTTTTGCTGATGACGAACAGACAGTAGCTGATCCAGCCTTTCTCAAGCGAGATCGAGCTATTGGCAAAGTTCCGAATGGAATTTTGTACGACTTCCGGCAGACCTTTCGTATTCTTCGCGTGCTCAGGATCATGCAGAGAGTTGGCGACCTGCTTGGAGACGTCAATCACTTCGTCAAGAACGAGATGATGCTCCGCCAGCAGGTCGATCCAGACTTGTACAGTCGGGATGCAGATGTCGATGCTTGGATCGGCGATGGCTCCGCGCAGGTTCGCGATGAAGTCCATCATCAGCACCTGCCCCCCTTCGTTGAGGGCCGAGGACATGTTCCGGAACAGCCCCTGCTTGTCAGGGATGTGGCAGCTGACTTCGATCCCGATCATCATGTCGTAGCGACCTGGGAATCGGTCCTTGGAGCTGTCTCCATGGAAAATGGCAGCTTGTGCGCCCAAGTTCAGCTCTTGAATTCTCCGGTTGCCAAGGTCCGCCTGCGCCGCCGTGATCGTAAAGCCCTGCGTCTTCAGATGCGGGTAGCGCTTGGCCAGCTGAATCACGTCTGTCCCATGACCGCATCCGATGTCGAGCAGAGCCTGCGCGCGCTGGAAATCGCCTCGGCTGAACAGCACGCGGCGCATCTCGATCTGCTTGCTGCGCACCATCTCAAGTTCGGCCGGATATTGTTCCGGGTTCAGGTACACGCGGCTGATCGAGAAGCCGGGGATTTTTTCCTCAAACGGGCAAAAGGTCAAATACTCTTCTTGGAAGCCGGAGTCTCCGCTTTCGACGACGCGCGTATAGAACTCGGCCGCCTTGTTGGAGATGGCAAATTCCTTTTCTTGCGGTTTCGGCCCCTCCACCCAGCATCTACGCTTGACAAATGGATAGGTCGGCAGCGAGACGCGCTGCACGTGCTTGCCGTCATGTAGTCGCTGCCACGACACTTTGCAGCCGGAGAGCCAGAGGTCCGCCAGCTGCTCAAGATTGCGCTCTTGCAGCGCGATTTCCACAAGGGCTCTGGCTTGGTGGCGATCCGGTGCAGAACGGGTCTCGTCCACAACAGGCGAGGCGATGTATTCCTGCAAGCGCTGCAGCAGTTCTTCTTTGGAAGAGACAATGAAGGCTGCGCGCTTTTTCATCGGCTCGCGACCGGCTTGCAGCGTGTAGGCAATCTGGGCGAGCGTCAGGGCTCGGCCCGCTTCGCTCGCAAGATGCTCGGACAGACGAGCCGCCATGTGCTGCAGGCGATCGTGTTTTCGGGCCGAGAGAATCACCAGTTGCTGTGCTGCGCCCGGTCGTTCTACCTGCACTGCCATCGCGGGCGGCATGTATTCTTCGATCACGGCATGGGCATTCGTGCCGCTGATCCCAGTCGTGCTGATCGCGCCGACTCGCGGGCAGCCCTCCTGCGTCGTCCACGCCCGGTTCTCGGTGCTGACGACAAACGGACTCTCCTCAAATCGGATGTACTCGTTGCTCGATTCGAATCCGTGCAAGCCGAGCAACGTGCGTTCGCGCATCGCCATCAGCATGCTGATCAGGCTGACGATGCCCGATGCGGCAAACGTGTGCCCGATGAGCGGCTTGATCGAGGAGAGCGCACAGTTCTGCGTTTGAGCGCCAGGCTTGCGGAAGGCGCTGGCCAGCGCTTGGATCTCCATCGGATCGCCCAGCTTCGACCCGGTGCTGTGCGACATGACGAACTGGATGTCAGACGGATCAATTCCATTACGGTCATACACGCTGCGAATCAGATCGGCTTGAGCGTCCGGGTTCGGCGATGTGATCCCATTCGATTGGCCGTTGTAGTTGACTCCGGTCGCTGTGATGCAGCCGTAGATCTGGTCGCGATCGGCGATCGCTTTGGACAGAGGCTTGAGCACGACGACGGCAACGGCTTCGCTCGGCACCAGCCCGTTCGCACGCGAATCAAACACATACGAGTGTCCGTCCGGGGACAGCATGTCGATCTTGCTCATCCCTTGGTAGATCATCGGGGAGATCAACAGATTGACCCCGCCGGCCAGCGCCACGTCGCAGTCCCCTGTGCGCAAGGCTTGGCAGGCTTGATGGAGCGCAACCAGCCCGGAGGAGCAAGCGGCGGTCAACGCCAGATTCGGCCCCTTTAAGTCGAGGGCATAGGCGATGCGGGCGGCCAACGTCGCATTTTGATTGCCGTTGAGCGGGCCGCCATCCCCTGTCAGGAAGCCGTATTCACCCTCTTCGACACCGACGTAGACGCCGCACAACTTGCCGCGAATCTGATCGCCCATGTAGCCGGCATCTTCGAGCGCATGCCATGCTTCCTCCAAGAACAGGCGTTGTTTCGGGTCCATATACTCCGCTTCTCTCGGCGAGATTTCGAAGAACAGCGGATCGAAGCAGTCGACGTCGTTCACGAATCCGCCCCATTTGGACGTGATTTTGCCTGCATCATAATCACTTCGCCAGTCCCAGCGATCCGAAGGAATCTCGGTGATCGCGTTCTTGCCCGCTTTAAGGTTCTGCCAGAAGTCCTGCACGCTGTCCGCTTGCGGGAAGCGTCCGCTCATCCCAATCACGGCGATCGGTTCGTGAATGCCGGATGTCGGCGGCACGAGCATCTCATTTGTCACCGCGACTTCTTGCCGGGCCGGATCGACAATCGGAGACACAGCCGAAGCGACAACCGGAACGGGTGTCGGTTCGAGGGCTGGTTCGGCAGTCGGTTCAAGGTAGTGCTGCGTCATCAACGCCTCGTGTTCGCGCAGGAAGTGCAGGGTCAATTTTTCCAACGTGGAGTGGCTGAAGAATAAAGCCGGCGTCACTTCGAGGCCGTAGTGCTTGGAAAGACGGTTGCCAAGCTCGGCCAAGCTGATCGAATCAAACCCGAAGTCGACCAGATTTTCCTCGACATCGAGTTCGTCGCGAGAGATTTTCAGAATCTGGCTAACCTGTTCTTTGAGATCCCGCTCAATGCATTGCTCAAGCGAGAATCCTTGCAACTCCGGACGCATCGCTGTGTCCGGTGAGACGCTGACCGTCGTCGGCAGCGTAGTGGGTTGAACCGCTGTCTGCGCTTCTGCAGCCATTCCCAGGAAACGTTCGACGCGGCTTGGCTGCCCGACAAGGACCAGCTGCTGCACGTCGTTCTGCGAGAGGATCAGGTCAAAGAGCTCCACTCCCTCTTCCGTTTCCAAAAAGCGCAGTCCACTCGACTTCAGGTAGTTCGCCGTGATCTCTCCTTCATCAAGACCCATTCCGCCTTTTCTCCAGAGCGGCCAGTTGATCACCAGCGTCTGGCCCGGCAGCTGCTGTTCGTGACGGTGTTGCGCGTAAGCCATCTGGAAGCGGTTGCCGATCGCATAGTCGCAGGAACCGAAATCGCCCAACACGGCGGATGACGAGGAGAAGTAGCAGACAAAATCAAGCTCGGTCTCCTCCGCCAGCAATTCGTCGAGCAGCAGGGTTCCTGCGATCTTCGAGCTCAGAACCCGTTCAAACGCCTTGATGTCCTTGGCAAAAAGGCTCTCGTCCCCGGACAATCCCGCTGCATGCAGCACGCCATGCAGAGGTCCGAAGCGATCGCGTGCACGAACCAGCCCAGCTCGCATCTGCTCTTCGTCACATACGTCCGCTTGCAGGTAGAAGACTTGGCTGCCCAGCGTTTCCAGATCGCCCAGCTTGCTGCGCTTCTCCTCGTCGAGCTCGGAGCGGCCAGTGAGGATGAGGTTCACAGGCTGTTTTTGGGCCAGATGCTCCGCGAACAAGTAGCCGAGCGCACCGAGACCGCCGGTGATCAGGTAGGTGCCGCCTGCCCGCACCTTGCGCCCGCCCGCTTCAAGGCGGGTTGGCTGGACGGTGCAGATGTGGCGCTTGCCTGCTTCGTACAGGACGCTTCGCGCTTGCGGGGCATGGAGTTCACGCCAGAGCAGCGGCATCCAGTCTTGAAGCGAGGAAGAGCCCGCCTGCAAGACCGCTGTCACCTTCGTGTTAGGCAGCACCAGGCCCAACGATCTTTCAAAGCCGATCCACGATTCAACGTAGCTTCGCTCCACTCCGTTCTCGAATTGCCCAGCCAGCAGCAGGCGTTCGGGATTCAGACCGGAAGCGTCGAGGAACTTCAAGATGTTCACGATACTGGCATACGCCCGGATCAGAGCCTTGTCTTCAAGCGGCCACAGGTACAGCATCCCGAAGACGTTTCGACGCTCCTCCTGCATGCGTTGGAAAAACTCTGGAATCGAGCTTCCCTGTGCGATGAACTCGACTTGCAGGCTCGGGCTCAGGGACTTGAGCGCCTCCCGCACCGTTTGCTGCAGTGCCGGATCGGACAGGAAGCAGACGAGCGTTCCAGCGTTCCGGGCTGTGACAGAAGGCAGGGATTGCTCTTGCCAGATTTCCCGGAATGTCATCAACTCGAAGGATTCCGGCTGCTTCTTGGCTTGTGTAGGTTTCGCTTGTGTAGGTTTCGCTTGTGCAGGTTCAGCCTGCAGTCCAGTCAGGCGAACGCAGATGTTCCCTTGGGCGTCGCACAGTTCGATGCTGAGCGTGCCAGCGCTTCCCTCTTGCACCCTTGCTTGCAGGTTCGTCGAGACCGGGGCCAGCACTTCAAGGTTTTCCACGACGCTCGAAGACATCAGGGTGCGTGCCGCTCCGGCCGTTCCTTCCGGCACCCAGTAGCGCTGTTTGGCAAACGGATAGGTCGGCAGGCTGATGCGGCACGGCTTGTGTTCGCCGTAGAGCTTATTCCAGTCCAGCTCCAATCCTTTGACCCACAGGTCGACGAGCTTGACGTGCTTGCGGCGCTGAATCCATTTTTCAATCGCTTCCTGCAGCTCTTCATCGGCGAGGAATAGCGAGAGGGTGTCTCGGTTGGCTTTGACATGGCCGCGATAGACGGTTGGGACATCCTCTTGGCCGGACACGCAGGCGCGCAGCTTGGTCGCGAGGTCTTGAAGCGAGTCGGCGAGCAGCGCCATGCGCGCATCGTGCGCTTCTCGACCGATCTGCAAGGTGTAGGCGATGTCAGCGAGGTCCGCATCTGTGAACGGCTGCGTCTCGATGGCGTGAAGCAGGCGCGCGGCCAGCTCCTGCAACCGTTCTTCGTTCTTGGCCGACAACACGATCACGGCCGGATTTTGCGGCGACACCTCGACAGGCGTGCGCAGCGGCTCTGCCGGAACGTACTCCTCAATGATCACATG
>NZ_JCAMRT010000047.1:0-15683 GCF_059821225.1 Paenibacillus sp. sg306046 | reverse complement strand
TGAGAACTTAAGGATACCAGACCACCTGCTGATTGGGTTATTTTTCTATGTGACGATTTTTCGACAAGAACTTTTGACTGTCCAGATAGAATTATTCCACGAATTAATTTCACTTTGCGAAGTACCACCTATTTTTTCAACGTATGACTCATAAATTTTCACGGCAATGGTATCTTCAGTTACATGATCCATAAAATCTTTTTTGGTGGCTTCATAAATAATCATACTGCTGAACTCCTGTCTTAAAACTCTGTATATTTTGTAGCGTTGCCTTTTGATTTCTCAACAGGATACTTAGCTTCATTTTTACTTAATTTATTGATGATAGCAGAATTGATATCTATATCAAGATCATGTGCAAGCATGAGAGCATACATCAGTACGTCTGCTAGTTCATCTTCAATCTTATCCCGTCTTAACTTGAGAGCCTCTTCACTATCTTTCCATTGAAAATTTTCGAGTAATTCACTTGCTTCTAAGGTTAAAGAAATAGCTAAATCTTTAGGATTATGGAATTTTCTCCATTCTCTCTCATCTCGAAACCGATTAATTTGAGTTATGATACTTTCCATTTAGTAAGCCTCCTTGTACAACGGAATTGTTCCTTTAAATTAAAAAATAATAATATTCCCCCATACATTGATACCTTGATATGGTTATACTATAACAGATATATGGATATGGGTTAATTTTTGTGAACTTATTTATAGTGAATCGAGTAGGAAAAAGGGGGGCTATCCCCCATTCTGTTATACCCCTTGTGCGATCCGTGGCCCGCATGCCCCAAATAATAGGAAACTGAAGTCTAAAAGGCACTATTTATGTTTCGTGACATTGCCGATGCGCCGCTCTTGAACTATCCATCAAGGGGAACTTGACTATAGAGATCACTCCAATGCTAGGATTACCTAAAGAAGACCGAGGACCATTGTCCTCGATCTTCACAGCGTTCATACCAGACACCAGAGTTTTTCAGTTTCTTCTGTTTGTTTTAGCTAGTGGGATTACAAGGAATATATGACGCATAATTACCAAATGAATGATGGTTTAGGTATTAGAAAAATAATAGGATTAATAATAATTCCAATTTTCTATGAGCTTATCCTGAACGGATTGACTTTTAATTGCTCGTTTGTTACATAAGGTTTTATAAAGAAAAGCACATAAACAAATGCTTAGAGTCAAATAAAATTTTGAGGCCTCGTCTAGCTTACTAAATAGTCCCTACCATCCTATAACTGGTCCAGCATTAATTTGCCTTGCCCCTTTAATCATCTATTTCTAACACTCTATCCAACGCGGCCCGAATTTTCGGAATCTCATTCGAGCCTGTTGTTGGGAGTCGTAGTAAAGGAAACTGCTTTTCTTTACAGATCCTATTTTTTAATTGATCTCGCTCCATTTGATCCGATTTATTTCGATGACTGGCAAAGCCATCTACCTCAATAGCCAACAGCGGCTGCTTATTAATAGCATCATAGACAACGAAGTCAAACGAAGCTCTGTTTTGGATATACCGTTTTTCCCGTTCGCTAAGACCATCCCTTTCTCTGAATATATCCTTGAGATAGATTTGCATATTGAAATAAACACCTTTATATCTTTTTTCACTAACGATATCTGTAATGACGGCCCACATAATATTTTCAGACTTATATTTCGATTGGTTTCCTACTCTACTGTGCAGATAATTCAACCGCTCCGAGTACTCGGAATACAATAGGTCGAAGACAGAGATCAGTTCACTTTTAGTAACATGCTTATGAAGGGTTTGGTATTCAATGTACCGGATCAGATTGCCAATGTCTTTTCTGGAATTACGGAATAACTTATGGTCCGTTACCAAAATGAACTGCTTCTGGGCTCTAGAAACCGCTACATTCACTAAGCAAGACTGCTCAACGAAATTTCTCCCAATCTGTCCAATCCTAGTTTGATCTAATACTGTAGACAGGATCATGACGGGCTTCTCACGTCCCTGGTATTTATGAACCGTATCTATTTCAATATCCTTCTCAAGCTTCGAATTAGCTTCCGTCACTTGCAAGCGATACGGAGTAGTAAATCCGATATCTTCATTTGGAATATCCTGCAATTGAAGCTCCTTTAAAATCTCCTCTTTTACTACATCGATTTCCCGATGGTTAAAGCTGCCTTCGTTTCCCTTGATCGTCACTCTTCGCATGTGATTTCCTGCAGACGTATAATGCAGCTTGATGGGAACATCCGATTCGGAACCCAATGTGAAAGGAATCAAATCATTGTCGTAGTACTGATTATTGCAAAAGCCTATGATTTGAGGATGGCATCTGTAATGCTCTTTCAATATGACTTTAGGAGTGCTCTCCCCATAAATCATAAGCGTGGATGATAATAAACTGTGTTTAAAATAGTCGTAGCCTTCCTCGACATGTGTAATCTTTAAGTGTTTTTGAATTTTTTCATCTACAATCTGGGGCAGTTGTTTCGTATCACCCACAATAATGGCCTGTTTACAGCAAGACATAGCCAAGACCCCTGAAAGCAGGTCTACTTGAGAGGCTTCGTCAATGATCACATAATCAAACAGAAACTGTTCAGGAATGCATACGCGTAAGGAATGCGTGGTACTCAGTAAGATGGGAAAATGAGAAACGAACTCACTGAAATTCTTTTTATAATTTTGTTGACTGCCCTTATAAGCGGCTTTATATCGATATTTTTGATAAAGCCTGTGTTTAAATAAAGTAATAGAATTAGCCTCATGTTGCTTAATCAACGCTTCGAATGATTCTTTTTCGAGCTTCAGCTTCATGTCGCTACTCTGCTTTTCTAGCTCCGCAATCTTGACATCGTAATATTTCTTTTGAAAGCTCGTGACCAGATCCAATCGATTCTTTTTTAACTTGCTAAAATCAATGAATCCATACTTGAAAAGCAGCTTCGCTTTTTGTAACAAACGATTCTCCATCAAGTACTCATCAGCCAAAAATGCTATTATGGTTTCAGGGGTTTGACGTCGATAAAACAGCCGCTGCATTTCTGCAAAATTTTGCTTATGATGGTGGAGATGGAAATGCTTTTGTTCGAGACGATACGCAGAAATGTCCTGGTCAAGCTTGGCTTTCCGATTTGCAACCTCCAATAACTGGTTAAGACGTTCAGACAATTCGTTTATGCTTTTAATAAGTTCTTCTTCCGGAACTTTACTCTTCCATTCGTCTACATTATGCTGGGGTAGATTCTCAAAAAAAGCTTGTTTGTTCTTCTTATTTCCTAATGAAGCGACAAGGAATCCATACCCATTCTTATGAAGCTTATCCTTCACATTCTGCACGGCAGAGTTATTGCCAGATACTACTGCTACTGTCTTATTTTGCATAACCGTTAAGTTCGCAAGAATATTAAGAATTGTTTGTGTTTTTCCCGTCCCAGGGGGTCCCTCTATAACTGAAATTTTATTGACAAGTGCTTGTTCGAGCGCTTGCTTTTGACTTAGATTAAATCTGAAAGGAAAGACTATTGGAGTCGGTGTCGGTTCTGACTGTGTCATAGACAACTTATTCATGTACGCATTCAACACGCTGTCTTTAGATATAGCATGCATCTTGGAAAATTGCTTTTTCAGTAGAGCCTCTTGCTTGTCATCTGTCTTGATGTACTGAGCTATGTCCTCCCAATAGTCCATGAGTCCAGTCATTCGGTTAGTTCCCATTTTCTCTGGCTCGATGCTGATCAAAGAGGCATCATAAAATTGTGTTTGTTGGTTGTTAAAAAACACCTTATAAACTTCTCCAAAATTGAGAAGCTCTTGTACGTTTCTGAGAGGAATTCCTGCATAAAATACGGTTTTTTCACGAGTATCCAACGAACTCAAAACAGAAAATATCTTAACTTTTTTGGATAAATACTCGTATATCTTTTCACTGTTTTTAAATTGCACATGTACCTTATTTTCATGAATCGTATAGTCTACGATTTCTCTTGTCTGATCACCTTTATCAGTGATAATTAGCACTTTATGCTCATCCATCATATAGTTCCTTAGCATGAAATCATTAGTGGTATACCCAGGTATTATAACTCACCCCTTCCTATTTTTTCAAAATAATTTGTACAATAAAAAGAATAGCCACCCCCTGTGACATATCTCCTTGCAGCTTCTCCCCAAAGAACTGAAAATGAAGAAGAACCAACGTTGCATCCACTCGCTGACCGTCTGCAATCCGCTCTCCAGACAACCAACCCAACCAACGGCACGCACCCTTGCAGTTGGTCCAGCACGAACATGTTAACGTGTGCAAACTAACATCATGATTTACACACCGTTCAATGTGCAGCCCTATCCCCCACCTACTAAAGGAGGCTCCACCCATGAAACGCTTAAACAAAACGACCCATCCCGTAGCTAACCGTTACCCCGAGAAGGTGCTTCAGTTCGGCGAAGGCAATTTTATGCGGGCATTTGTGGATTGGCAGATTCAAGAGATGAACCGGAAGACCGATTTTGGCGGAAGTGTTGTGATCGTGCAGCCGTTGCCTCACGGCTTGGCGGAAGGTCTGATGGAGCAAGACGGCTTGTACACGTTGTATATGGAAGGAATCAAGGACGGCGAGGCGGTACGGGAGCACGAGGTCGTGGAGTCGGTGTCGCGGGCGCTGAATCCGTTTAGCCACTATGCTGAATATATAGCTTTGGCTGAGCAGCCGGAGCTGCGGTTCATCGTCTCCAACACAACCGAAGCAGGCATTACTTTCGTGCCGGAGGACCGGCTCGACGACCAGCCCCCAAGCAGCTTTCCCGGCAAATTGGCAGCCTTGCTGTACCGCCGTTACCAGCACTTTGCAGGCGATCTGTCCAAAGGCTTCATCATCATCCCCTGCGAGCTGATCGACCGTAACGGCGATGTGCTGAAAGCCACGGTGCTCCGATACGCTGAACTGTGGCAGCTGGAGGAAGGCTTTGTGCGCTGGCTGCATGAGGCCAATACGTTTTGCAGCAGCTTGGTGGACCGGATCGTGCCGGGTTACCCGAAGGACCGGATCAGCGAGATCACAGCGGAGCTTGGCTACGAGGACCGCTTCATCGTCGTTGGCGAGCAGTTTCACTTGTGGGTTATCGAAGGACCGCAAGCGATCAAGGACGAGTTTCCCGCGCACCTGGCTGGTCTGAACGTGCTCGTTGTCGATGATATGACGCCTTACCGGACACGTAAAGTGCGGATTTTGAACGGGGCTCATACGGCGATGACGCCGGTTGCCTACTTGTATGGACTGGATACGGTGCGGGCGGCGCTGGAGCATGAGGTTGTGGGCGATTATGTGAAATCGCTCATTTATGAGGAAATTATCCCGACGCTGGATTTGCCGGAGGAGGAGCTGACCTCCTTTGCAGCGGCTGTGCTGGAGCGCTTCGGCAATCCGTTCGTCGAGCATTACCTGATGAGCATTTCCCTCAATTCGGTATCCAAATTCAAAACGCGCGACCTGCCGTCTTTGCTCGGCTATGTGGAAGCCCGCGGTACGCTGCCGGTCAAATTGACCTTCTCGCTTGCTGCGCTAATTGCCTTCTATCGGGGCATTCGTTACAATCCTGCCATTCAAGGCGACGAGCCGATCCAACTGAGCGATGACCGTGAAATACTGGACTTGTTCCAAGCAGCGTGGGACGGCTTTGACGGAACGCTGCCCGGCGTGCAAAAGCTTACCGCTACGGTGCTCGGAGCTGCGGAGCATTGGGGCCGTGATTTGAATGAAGTGCCCGGCTTGACGACGCTCGTCGCCGAGCAGCTGTATGACATCGTCAGCATCGGCATGCAGCCTGCGTTGCAAGCATTGCTGACTGCCGGCAGCCGTTGACCATAGGCCATCTAAGGAGGAGTCCCCATGAAAGAGATCATTCAGATTCATCCTGACGATCATGTCGCTGTCGCCTTGCGGGATTACAAGCAGGGGGAGCACGCGTGCATCGGCGGGAAAGAGATTACACTGCTGGAAGACGTGGCCCGAGGCCACAAAATTGCGCTTGAGCCTCTGGCTCCCGGCGAGCCGATTCTCAAGTACGGGTACCCGATCGGTCACGCCACTATAGCGATTTACCCCGGCGAGCATGTGCATACGCATAACACCCGCACGAATTTGACCGGTATGGAAACGTACAGCTATACGCCCAAGCTGACACCTAATCCGTTTACGGATGAGCAGCTAACCTTCCAGGGCTACCGTCGCGCCAACGGCGAGGTCGGCATCCGCAACGAGCTGTGGATTGTACCGACAGTAGGTTGTGTGAATGGCGTCGCCGAGCGGATCATGTCCACCTTTCAGGCAGAGGTCGGCTCTATTCATCCGTTCGATAACACGCTGGTGCTCAAGCATAATTACGGCTGCTCCCAGCTTGGAGACGATCATGCGCATACGCGGACCATGCTGGCCGATGCGGTCAAGCATCCGAACGCTGGCGGCGTACTCGTGCTTGGCCTCGGCTGTGAAAACAACAATTTGGCCGAGTTCCGGGAGGCGCTTGGCGAAGTGGACCCCGGCAGAGTGAAATTTTTGCTGTCCCAGGACGTTTCCGACGAGATCGCGGAGGGCGTCAAGCTGTTGAAGGACATTTACGAGGCGGCACGCCATGACCGGCGTGAGACGGTCCCGTTGTCCGAGCTCAAGATCGGGTTGAAATGCGGCGGCTCCGACGGGCTGTCGGGCATTACGGCCAACCCGCTGCTCGGCCAGCTGTCTGACTTTATGGCAGCACAAGGAGGCAGTACGGTGCTGACCGAGGTACCGGAAATGTTCGGGGCGGAAACGATCCTGATGGAGCGGGCCGCCAACGAGGACATTTTCAACCAAATTGTCAGTCTGATCAACAATTTCAAGCAATACTTTCTCGACCATCAGCAGCCTGTCTACGAAAATCCGTCTCCGGGCAATAAGGCTGGAGGGATAACGACGCTGGAGGATAAGTCGCTCGGCTGTACGCAGAAGTCAGGCACGTCGGTTATTAACGGCGTACTCCATTACGGCGATCGGCTGCAGACGAACGGCCTGAACCTGCTCAGCGCACCCGGCAACGATCTGGTCGCCTCCTCCGCTTTGGCTGCGGCCGGCTGTCAGCTTGTTATTTTCACGACAGGACGAGGCACGCCGTTCGGCACCTTTGTCCCGACGATGAAGATGTCCACAAATTCCACGCTGTATCAAAACAAGCCGCACTGGATCGACTTCAATGCCGGGGCACTCGTCGAGGACCGTGAGCCGGAGGAGTTGCTGCGCTCCCTGATTCATTACATCGTCAGCATAGCAAGCGGCGAATGGGTGAACAACGAAAACAACCAATTTCGGGAGATTGCTATTTTTAAAACAGGAGTGACCTTATAGGAGGCGGCTGTTCCGTGATGAGTTACGGGTCATGCGGAGTAACCGGGCAGAGCGTGTCACTTTCGGACCTGGCGTCTTTTCATGCTCCAAAGCTTGATCCATAACCCCTTGTCATCATCTGTATAAAAGCGTATTCCGATCAGCTTGAAGGGTGTCCATACTTCACTGAAATAATAAGACGGCATCTCGTTCTCCTTTCATGTACAGGTGATCGCACCTATTTTAACTTTAAGACGATTCCGGTCAAAAAAAAATCCCCCATACGGGGGATTTAACGGGATCACGGGCTTGCTCACTCGATCGGCATGAATGTCGCACCATGCTGCATCGCTTGTACCCGATTTTTTACGCCAAGCTTTCTGTACGTATTTTTCAGACGAGACTTCATGGTTTCAACGGCGATATGCAGAGATTGTGCAATTTCCTTGTTGGATAAGCCGGCCGCAATCAGCTGCAGGACGCGACGTTCCTGCTCGGTGAGCAGCTCCTTGTGCCGCAGCTTTGCGTCCGGCTCGGCGTCGAAGGCTTGCAGCAGCCGCTGAATGTAGGCGGATGGAACCGACGGATGACGTCGGGTCTGTCCATAAACCGTCAGCATCTCCTCCATCACAACCCCTTCGTCAACAAAGCTGCGAACATAGGCTTCAGGCTCCGCCAACTGCAAGGCCGCCTCCAATTGGATCATAGCCGCCTCCGTCTGACCCCAACGCTGCAAGGTCACGCTTATCAGCAAGATGGCCTTGACGCGGTCCCGCAGACGATCCTCCTTCGTTAACAGCTGTTTCAACTGCTCCAGCACATGCTGCGCCTCTTCCATCCGCCCGCACGCTGCAAGCACTCTGGCGAAAGCCAGATGCTCCGGCACCCGGTACAAGGAAACTTCATCCGTGTACGCCAGCCCGCACCGTTGCAGCCAATCCCGCGCAGGCTCGGTAAAGCCTTGCTTCAGCGCCAGACAAGCCTGCTCCGCGTCGATGCCCAGTATAAACAAGTCAGCATCCGGAGAGTCGATCTGAGACTTCAGCTGCGTAAGGATGTCCGAAGCCCGGCCCGGGCGCCTCAGCGCCTGCTGAATCCGCGAAGCGCTGATCGCAATTTGAATCAGTATCCGTGCAAAGGGCTTCCTATCCTCGCGTCCGAGCGTCTGGTTCACCACCTGCTCAGCTTCCTCCAGCCGATTCCATTCATACAGCAATTTGCTGTAGGAGGCATACAAAAAACCGACGAACAGGTAGCTATCCTTTTCTCCCCAGATCGAAATCCACTTCTGCAAAAAGTCGCTTCCCTCACGCAGATCGTTGATAAAGGCAAGATGGTCGTCAAATAAATCGTAGCCCTGGTACCGGTTGCGGCCCATCGTTTGAAACAAGCTGCCCTCCGGCAAACAGTGCTCCATCAGCTCGAAATAACGCGAGGCTTGTTCCAGGTCGTTGTACAGATAAGAAGTGATCGAGCAGAAAAAATAAAGGTTACCCATGACCTCCTTCCACTGCGCTTCGCTCCAGACCCCCCGCATCGCCTGAAAGCGGATCGTGGCTTGCTTCACCCTGCCGAAGGCGGCTTCCCATTTCCCGACACCCAGCAATACGGATATATAAAACAGCTCGATCATCGGCTTTTCCATGAACGCATTTTCCGGCAAAAGAGCTACCGGAAAGCCGATGGAGGTGCAGGATGGAGAATGGGAATAAACGAAATCAGGCAATCAGGCAATCATTTCCCTTATAAAAAGGGATATCACGAAAGTTAAAGCTGACATTATCGTCAATGCGGCGAATACAAGTTTACTTGGCGGCGGCGATGGAGCTATCCATAAAGCTGGCGGAAAACGAATTCTTGAAGCGTGCGTCAAGATCCGAGAGCGGCAAGGCGGCTGTGCTGTCGGCGAAGCCGTTATGACTACAGCGGGCAATCTGCCCGCCTCCTATGTTGTTCACACCGTGGGCCCTGTATGGAACGGAGGAACCAACAACGAAATCGAAAAGCTTAGAAGCTGCTATCACAATTCGCTGAAGCTCGCCTTGAGCTATAAGGCTGCAAGCATAACTTTTCCGAATATTAGCACAGGCATTTACCGCTTTCCTAAGGAGCTGGCGGCAGAGGTTGCTATTGAAACCGTGACCGCTTTTTTGGATTCCTTGGCGGTTCAGCAGCAACCGATCGAACAGATTTATTTTGTCTGCTTTGATGATGAGAATTTTAATCTATATCGTGACAAGCTGCGCGAAATCCAAGAGAGAAATTTGTGATGTGATTCGCACAAAACAAATAGATTCCCTACACGACGACTCTCGTCACGACGATGTAGGGAACCTATTCTGCCTATATGTCCAGAAAATACAAGCTTACGATTAGTGAATTAAATACTTCATGATTCGTTTCACTACATCATTGGCAGCTTCTTCGATTGAATGCCTGCTTGTATCAATTTTGATTTCCGAAATCCCAGGTTCACTGTGTGCGCTTGTGCTGCCCGCAGCAACAAGTCCATTTACATAAACGTCAAGATAGGATGCTTTGCCAATGATGTCGCGCGCGGCTGCTCGATCGTTTTCGTTCGGGAAATCACTTGCTACCAATGCAATAAGTCCCGCATCGTTCATCAACTTTGCCACTTCCACCGTGCGCTGCGACGATTCCCCAGGGCCAGTTTGCAGTAACATGGTGTGGAAGCCTGTCGATACCAGACGTTTTTCAACTTCCTTCGCAAGCGGTACTGTATCCGAAGCCGAACCGGTGAACCAGAGCGTTAACGGATGCTGCCCTTTTTGCTCGGCACGAATATCTCTGGTAACTTCCGTATCCAGCCCTACAAATTTACCAGTGCTTTCAAGCGCCTGGTCAATTACTCCGCATGCAGATGTCATATTGGTTACCCGATCAATCAGAATAAATCCGCCAATGCTTTTATATTGCTCAAAGGAATCAAAAACGATGCTGTCCGATAAAGAAAATTCACATGTTGCCAATTCATTTTTGACAATATGATCTGCTGGAACGGTATTTCCCGTATTAATATCAATTTTATGCGTAATAGCCGTCACCGTACCGGGCAGAACCTTCGTTCCCACTTTCACTAAATAATTTTTACCGGGAGTCAGTACGGAATCATCCATCCAAAGAATCGTGGCGATGAAGCTGTCCGCCTCTTGGATTTCATTGCTTTTCGTGAACACACAGCCCCGCGAAACGTCAACCTCACGATCCAATTGAATGGTTACCGGTTGTCCGGCAAAGGCTGCATCCCGCTCTTGGTCTGTCACCAAGATCCGTTTGACCTTCGCTTTTTCACGACTTGGCAGAGTTGTCAGCTCATCGCCGACCGCGATGCTCCCCGCCTCAATTTGGCCCTGGAAGCCGCGAAACGTATGGTCTGGCCGACATACACGCTGAATCGGCATCATAAACGGCTTCGTGTCATTGGTATTATGCACATCTACATTTTCCAAATACGGCAATAAAGGAAGCCCTTCATACCAAGGGGTATGCTGTGATTTTTTTGTAATGTTATCCCCTTCTGTAGCAGAAACAGGGATCACTTGTATGCTTTCAAAGTGAAACTCAGCGGTCGTTTGGAAGAAATCTTCTTTTATCTCATCAAACTTCCGTTGATCAAAATTCACCAAATCCATTTTGTTCACAGCTAATACCAGATGCTTGATTCCCATGAGTGCGCAAATCCGGGTATGGCGTTTGGTTTGAGTAATGATCCCTTTGGTTGCATCCACAAGAATTACCGCCAGATCCGCAAAGGATGCGCCGACAGCCATGTTACGCGTGTATTCTTCATGTCCAGGCGTGTCCGCTACAATGAAGGAACGGTGATCCGTCGTAAAATACCGATAGGCCACATCAATAGTGATCCCTTGCTCGCGCTCGGCCAGCAGTCCGTCAAGAAGCAAGGAATAGTCAATTTTTCCGCCACGACTGCCGAGCCGGCTATCCAGCTCCAATGCTTTTTCCTGGTCGGCGAACAAAAGCTTTGCATCATAAAGCATGTGCCCGATCAAGGTGGATTTTCCGTCATCTACGCTTCCGCAAGTAATAAATTTAAGCAGACTTTTCATATTAAAAATAGCCCTCCCGTTTGCGTCTTTCCATACTTCCCGCCGCTTCCTGGTCAATAACCCGACTTGTCCGTTCGGATGAAACCGCGCCAAGCGTCTCTTCGATAATGGCATCCAGCGAGTCCGCATCCGAGTCGATCCCGCCAGTCAGCGGATAACAGCCCAGCGTGCGGAACCGCATCTTCCTCATTTCCACCTGTTCACCCGGTTCAAGCTTCAAGCGATCGTCATCCACCATGATGATATGTCCATCGCGATTGACGACAGGTCGTTCTTTGGCAAAATAAAGAGGTACAATATCAATGTTTTCTTTTCGAATATATTGCCAGATATCCTTTTCTGTCCAATTGGACAAGGGGAAGATGCGAATGCTTTCTCCCTTATTAATTTTGGTATTAAACAGCTTCCACATTTCCGGCCGCTGGTTTTTCGGGTCCCACGCATGATTTTTATTCCGGAATGAAAAAATCCGCTCTTTCGCCCGCGATTTCTCCTCATCACGTCTTCCGCCGCCAAACGCAGCCGTAAATCCGTATTTGTCCAATCCCTGTTTTAAAGCTTGAGTTTTCATAATATCGGTATACGCGGCGCCATGCTCAAGCGGGTTGATCCCTTGTTCCACGCCTTCCTGATTCGAGTGCACAATCATTTGGATCCCGAATTCTTTAGCTTTGCGATCGCGGAACTCGATCATTTCTTTAAATTTCCACGTCGTATCAATGTGCATGAACGGAAATGGCGGCTTCTCGGGATAAAAAGCTTTCAGCGCCAAATGCAGCATCACAGAACTGTCCTTCCCGATCGAATACAGCATCACGGGATTCTCACATTCCGCCGCGACTTCTCGTATAATATAAATCGCTTCAGCCTCAAGTTGATCCAGATGCGTCATTTCATGTATGGAATCAAGCACCGGTTTTTGCATGGAAAGGGGCCTCCTTTTAATTCTAACTAAATCTATCGTATTTCTTTATATCCTATCAGATTTTAGCTTTTATGCAAAGTGGAAGAATCTAAAATTCTCGATATTTCTGTCTTTTTCGTCTGCTCGTGTGGTACATTTTTCAAAAAACGACGCCTTCTCCAACACAATAGTCATTGTATGACTTTAAAGATCACTTCGTCACGCCTATGCTGTGAATTCTTTACGATGGAAAAAGGGAGCGGGAGAAAAGGATTACCTGAGGTCGCTCGTGCTTTTCCAAATCGCGGTGGGTTTGCTGGGGGAGTGGACTGAAGTGTGGGCAATCGCCCCCCTGCTCATTTATCCATAGGAACATTAAGCATGGGCTTGTGAATAATGATTTGCTCCGCCAATAGTGGGGACAGCATTTATAGTGGTTTAAACCCTGGATCAGGGACAATGGGGAGGCGACGCGTATGGGACAATATCTTTAGTTAGGCATTTGTCACCGTATTACCGTGAGCGTCAAATAGCCCCCACCTAGCAGACAGATGGGAGCGAGTGTATGATGAAGAAAGATTAGCTGAGACGGCAGTTGTCCGGCAGCCCNGTCAAATAGCCCCCACCTAGCAGACAGATGGGAGCGAGTGTATGATGAAGAAAGATTAGCTGAGACGGCAGTTGTCCGGCAGCCCAGAAGACCATGGCATAAATGACTCTAACGCTCCTGGATCCTGCAAATCTGCAAGCTGCGGCAACTGCTCAAAGATATACGTGAGATACCGGAACGGATGCAGCCCATTCTCTCTGGCTGTTTCGATCACGCTGTAGATCGCTGCGCTAGCCCTGGCTCCGCGTGTGTTTTTTGCAATCAAAAAATGCTTAAATTTGCTGCGAAAAATGCCGAGACAACTTGCCAGTTAAATCGTCACTGCGGTATACGTTCCATCGCTTGCTTGAGCCGGAAGCTATCCCCCGTGAATGAAAGGATGTGTGCGTGATGGACAAGGCGATCGACCAAGGCAGACGTCAGCTTTGTATCTCCGAAAATCGAAGTCCACTGACCAAACTCCAGATTGGACGTGACGATCACGCTCTGTTGTTCGTAACAGTCGGCAATCACATTAAACAGCAATTCAGAGCCCGTTTGGTTAAACGGGACATAACCCACTTCATCCAAGATAATCAGATCCATCTTCTTCAGCTTCTCACGAAAGCGGCTGAGCATACCTACCGCAAACTTCTCTTGCAGTAACGACACTAAATCGGAAGCTCGAAAGAATTGAACGGCATGTCCTCTCCTGCAAGCCTCTACACCAAGCGCAGTCGCCATATGCGTCTTGCCTGTTCCAACTGCCCCCATGAGTAGCAGGTTTTCATGCTGCGTCAACCATCTCATGTCGAGCAACGTCTCAAGCGTACAACCGGCGGGAAATGAAATGTGCTCGCGTACGTAACCCTCAAAGGTTTTCAAGTGCGGGAAGCCAGCCTGTTGCACGAGTTTCCCTAGCCGGGCCCGCCTGCGTCCTTCACGTTCCGCCAGCAACAATTGCTCGACAAGCACTTGCGTCTGCTCGTTCTGTTGCTGCGCCACATAATCGACGACATGCGCCAAGCGAAGCTGTCTACACAGGTCTGCCAGTTCCGGCTTCATCGTCAGCTCACTCCCATCAGTCGATCATAGTGCTGCAGCGAGGTCGTTGCCTGGGTACCTGGAGGAGAGAGCGTCTCGTTCCACGCTACCGGTATGTCGCGGTTCACTTGCACGAGTCCAAGTGCTGCTGTTAATTGTGCGACCGTGACCTCGACGGACGCTTTCCGTAGCACTTCGGCGATCTGTGGGATGGGGTAGACGCCACACCAATGCACGAGTGCTTGCAACCGCTCCTTACGCGAGGCAAAGTCAGCAACACGGACGTAGGCTTGCACCTCTTCCGGCAGCATCCGGATGAACTGCGAGTGGTTAACGCCGCGCGGCTTTCGTAGCAGGTTGGTGAAAACTTGCGCCCACGGAACCTCAGCCGTTTTGCCGGTATAAGGACGCGGTACTTCCCGCACAAGCTCGTGCTCTTTCGTCAAGATGGCGACTCGGTCCCAGAAGGCCTGGATCAGCACTTCGCTGCCTTGCTGCACGAGACCCACTCATGGGATGGCGGTGCCTTCAAACCGAATCTCGCCGTACTTGTTCACGACCGCTGCGCCCAGTCGGAACGGTTCGAAGGCTTCTTCTGGCAAGGTCAAGAGCTGTGCGCGGTCGGCTTCCCATCATTCGGCGATGCGGACACCCTTGGCGTAGTGCTGTCGCTCACGATCCTGCCTGGCTTGCTCGGCGAAATACGTAGCCAATTGCTTGTGGTCCTCGTACAGCGGAATCGGTACTGCCCAGTTGCGCTTGGCGTAACCACACTTGCTCTCCACATGCCCTTTCTCATGACCGCTGTACGGATTGCAAAATACAGCTTCCATTCGGTAATGCGCGCAAAATCGTTGAAAGCCCTCTGTGAGCTGGCGCTCACCATGCTTCTCGATGTGGACGACGGCAGCCGACAGATTGTCGAACCACATGCGCCGCGGAACGCCACCCATTTGTTCAAAGCATTGCTTCATCCCTTCAAGAAAACATTCCTGGTTCTCGGCAGGCGTCGGATAGACAAATGCCGTATTGCTACAAGGAAAGGACACGACGAGTAGCTTGTATGTCATAAGCTGCTGTTCGTGACTAACCTGAATGGTGGTGAAATCTACTTGTGCTTCGCCCGGCGGATGCTCGAGCCGCTCATACGTCTTCGCGCGTTCCAGCGCCATTCGGCTCTTCTGTTGCTTGATGTAACAGAGTACGGTTCGCTGGCCACCGGTAAACGAATGCTCAGCTTGTAGGCGTTGGAAAATCCGAACACCGGTGTGCCGCTGCTTACGTGGAAGGAGCTGATCCTCCTCTAACCAGGTATCCACGATCTCCATGTACGGTCCCATCACTGGGCTGCTGCTCTTACGTTTGCCTAATGGTTTGTTCCAATCGCTCTTGTCCGCATATCGCTTGGCTGTCCGCCAATGTACCCCCACCTGTCTAGCGATGTCGCTCACGTGAAGCCTTCTGCTTCGCGTAGAAATTTGATATACTCTTGTTGAGGCATTTTCAGCATTCCTTTCAGTCCCCTTCGTCAAGTTGTCGCAAACCTAACGATAGGAGGATAATAGGGTGCTGGCAAGTGTCTCTTTTTCTTTGCCGTTAGTTGAGCATTTTTACGCTGCAATTCTCGGCACTTTTATTATGCAATATACAAACGAGTACAATTTCATCGGCCAGCTTGTGAAGAAGCAGGCTTACAATAGTAACGGGCATTTGTTATCTGAAA